>NZ_JCAWFG010000008.1:0-97510 GCF_059740505.1 Camelimonas sp. FR25
AATCACTCTCCACGATCCTCAACCTTCTCCCACACGCAGGGGAAGGCAGACGATTTAACGAACATCATGGATTATCGCGGGGTGGAGCAGCCGCCCTGTGAAGCGAAGCGGAACAGGTGACCCAACACACCGGGCTGCCGCACAACGTTCCGAAACAAAGTTGACGCGGGGTGGAGCAGCCCGGTAGCTCGTCAGGCTCATAACCTGAAGGTCGTTGGTTCAAATCCAACCCCCGCAACCAGACACAAACCCCGCGCCAAATGGCGGCGGGGTTTTTTGTTGTGTGGGGACGGCCTCACGCGCGCCGGCGCTGCCGCAAGTGCCGTCATTTCCATGGTCGAGCGCCTGTTGGCAGTGCGGCTGCTGGGTTAGAGCCAAAGCGGTGAAGGCGGCGCCCGCCGCCGTAAGACTAGCGGGCGCCGGCGCCGGAACGATCGCCCCGGTCGCCTCCAACGCCAGCGACGAGGGAAGGGCCAAAAACCAGCGATTGGCGATGCTGCAGAGCAATTGCGCTCCGCCGCCGGAGCGCTGGCGTCATGCCGCCTCGCTGTGGGGCTTCTGACCAGGGCGGGCGAACCTGCTATGAGGGGAGACCCTTTGATTCCTCAGTAGCTGGTGATGAACGCGACCGCCCTCGACATTCTCAAGACCGTATATGGTTATGACGCGTTCAGAGGGCCGCAGGAGCGGATCGTTGATCATGTCATGGCTGGCCACAACGCCTTCGTGCTGATGCCGACGGGCGGCGGCAAGTCGCTGTGCTACCAGATCCCTGCGCTGGCCCGGCCCGGCATGGGCGTGGTGGTGTCGCCGCTGCTGGCGCTGATGGCGGACCAGGTCAACGCCCTGCGTCAGGCAGGCGTGCGGGCGGCGGCGCTGAACTCCGATCTGGATTTCGACGCCCGCCGCGCCCTGTGGCGCGACGTCCGCTCCGGCGCGCTTGATCTGCTCTATGCGGCGCCTGAGACGCTGCTGAAGCCGGACGTGCTGGAACTGCTCTCCAGCGTCAAGCTGTCGCTGATCGCCATTGATGAGGCGCACTGTCTGTCGCAGTGGGGGCATGATTTCCGCCCGTCCTACCGGCAGCTTGACGCCATTGTTGATCGTTTCCCCGATACGCCGCGCATGGCGCTGACCGCCACCGCCGACGCGCCGACGCGGGAGGAAATCCTCGCCCATCTCGCCATCGATGACGCGGATGCTTTTGTCGCAGGCTTCGACCGGCCGAACATTCGCTATGCCATCGAAGAAAAGGATAACCCGCGCGCCCAGCTCAAGGCGTTCCTCGCCCGCCATCCGGGCGAAAGCGGCATTGTGTATTGCCTGTCGAAGCGCCGCACCGAAGAGACCGCGGCCTGGCTGCAGGGGCTGGGGTATGACGCGCTGGCCTATCACGCCGGCATGGACAAGGCGGCGCGCGAGGAGAACCAGTCGCGCTTTCAGTTGGGCGAGGCGGTGATCATGGTCGCCACCGTGGCCTTCGGCATGGGCATCGACAAGCCAGACGTGCGCTTCGTCGCCCATATCGATCTGCCGGGCAGCATCGAGGCCTATTACCAGGAAACCGGACGCGCCGGGCGCGATGGCCTGCCTTCAGAAGCGCTGATGCTCTATGGCCATGAAGATATCGCCCTGCGCAGCCGCTTTATCGAAGGCTCGGATGCGCCCGAGCAGCGCAAGCGTATGGAGCGGCAAAAGCTTGACGCGCTGCTTGGGCTGGCCGAGGCGCCCAATTGCCGGCGCCAGGTGCTGCTGTCCTATTTCGGTGATCACTGCGCCCCGTGCGGCAATTGCGACACCTGCGCCGAGCCGCCTGTGCTGTTCGATGGGCTGGTGGCGGCGCAAAAGGCGCTGTCGTGCATCTATCGCACCGGCGAACGCTTCGGGCAGGCCTATATCGTCGACGTGCTGCTCGGTGTCGACAGCGACCGCATCCGGCAGTTCGGCCATGACAGGCTGTCGACCTTTGGCATTGGCGGTGAATTCGACAACCGCACCTGGCGGGCCATCCTGCGCCAGCTGATCGCGCTGCGACTGGTCGACGTGGACCTCGCGGGCCATGGCGGGCTGTCGATCTCGGCGGCGGGTCGCACGTTCTTGCGCGAGAAGCCGGCGCTGATGCTGCGGCGCCCGCCGCCGCCACGCGGCCGGCGCATGAAGGCCACAGGCGCCGCCACGCAGGCCGCGGTCGCCGATGCGGACAATGAGCTGTTCCAGGCGCTGCGCCGCAAGCGCGCCGCCATCGCCCGCGAGCAGAATGTGCCGCCCTATGTGATCTTCCACGACAGGACGCTGATCGAACTGGCCTCGTCGCGCCCCGCCTCGCTGGCCGCCATGGGCAAAACGCCGGGCATTGGCGAGGCCAAGCTGGAGCGCTATGGCGCAGAGTTTCTGGCGGTGATCGCTGAAGTGGGGTGAGCGATGGCGTGGCGGTGGTGCAGTGGGGCAAGGATGCGTTGATCGCACAGCCTGCCTTGACCAGGCGCATGCGCCGCGCCAACGGTGAGTCGGGCGATATGCGGCGCAGCCGCCGGATGGGATTGCGGGGCATGGGCACGGACGACGGCGACACCACTGCAATGACGACGCAGCAGGCCGGGGCCGCCACGCAACTGGCGGCCGGAATCGTGCTGTTTGGTCCGCAGCGTGAGCGGCTGCTGCCGTTGATCGCCGCCATCAGCCCTGATGTCGGCAGGGTGTATCTGTTCGTCAATGGCCGGCTCGACGCCGGGTTGCGGCGTGAACTCGCGGCGCTGGATGGGTCGATTGAGCTCATCGATTCCCCGGTTAATTTTGGCATCGCCACGGCGCTGAATATGCTGACCCTGGCGGCGGCGCTGGCGGGGTTTGAGGCGCTGTTTCTGTTCGACCAGGATTCGCGGCCGTCGCCGGGCATGGCGTGTGGGCTGGCCGAGACGCGGCGGCGGCTGGGGCTGGCGGGGGCGTTTCCTGCCATCGTCGGCCCGCTGATGGTGTCGCCGCAGGGCGAGGCCTATAAGGCGCCGCGGCTGTTCGCCCGCAAGGGTGAGGATGTGACCGCCGGCGCCGTGCCGGTGGATTTTCTCGCCACCTCCGGCTCCCTGCTCGATATCGCGGTGTTCCGCCAGGTCGGGTCCTTCCGCGACGATTATTTTATCGACGCGGTGGATGTGGAGTGGTGCTTTCGCGCCTGGGCGGCGGGGTTCTCGGTGTGGCTCGATCCGCAGCAGACCATGCCGCACACGGTGGGTGAGGGCGAGATCCGGCTCGGCCCGGTGAGCATGCCGCGGCAGAAGTTGTTTCGCATGGCGTCTTACGTGCGCAACAGCGTCTATGGCTTGCGGCTGCGGCATCTGCCGCGCGCCTTTCGGGCGCGCCAGGCGCTGTATCTGCCGGCGCAATGCCTGCTGTACTGGCGCGACCAGGGGTATCGTCTGGCGGTGGCGCGGCGGCTGGCGCAGGCGGCGCTCGATGGGGCCCGCGGCCGGCTCGGGCCGCCCGGCGACGCGCCGGAGCGCTGATCGCTTGCAGCGCCGCGCCGGCGGGGCGTGATGCCTGAGCGCGGCGGAGACGGGACCCTGTCCTGGACGCCTCGGCATCCTGGCGGCCGGGGCCGGCGGCTCAGCGTTTACGGCGGGTGGCTGCAGCGGCAGCGATCTTGCCGCGCAATTCGGCCACGGCGCCGAGCAATATGCGGGCTGCCCCAAGCGGCTGCTTCCACTCGCCCTTTTGACCGCGCAGCGCGGTTTGCGCCACGCGCAGCGGCGTCTGCGCCAGGATAAAGGCGGCGAACAGCGTCCAGGCGGTGGCGGCGCCGAAATGTTTGGCGGCGAAAATGATCTCGCTGCGCCAGAAATAGAATAGCCGCCGGTCCTTGATCTGCGCCGTGGTGCCCTGGGTCTGGTGCCACAGGCGCGCCCCTGCGTAATGCACCACGGGGCGCCCGGCGGCGATGATCCGGCAGCACAGGTCGAGGTCTTCGTAATAGACGAAGAACCGCTCATCGAAGCCGCCAAGGGCGCTGAACAGCGGCCGGTCGATCAGGACGAAGGCGCCCATCACCTGGGCGACGGCGCGGGTGTCGCGATGGTCCCAGTCATGCATGAACAGCGGCGTCACCAGCGAAGGCGCGAGCTTGTCCAGCGCCAGCGCCCGGCCCAGCAGACGTCCGGCTGTCGGCGTAGTGGCGCAGGTGCGCTGCACGGCGCCGCTGTCATCAATCTGCGCAACGCCAACGGCCCCAGGACGCACGCCATCGAACGGCTGCGCGGCAAAGGCCAGCGCCGCCTCTAACGTATCGGGCAGGACGCGGGTGTCGGGGTTGAGGAACAGGAGGTATGGCGCCTCGCCCGCCGCCGCGCCCTGGTTGCAGGCGGCGCCGAAGCCTCGGTTGTCGGCGTTGCGCAGCAAGGTGACGCGCAGCGCCGCCACCGCCTCACAGGCCTGCCATGACCCATCGTGCGAGGCGTTGTCGACCACGATGACATGCAGGGCGTGGGCGATGGAGCTCTGCGCCAGCGCCGCCAGACATTTGCCCAGCAGGGCGCCGGAATTCCAGTTGACGATCACCACATCGAGCTGCGGCTGGCTGGCTGGGCTGGACATGGTTGACCTTTGTGGATGGGCGCAGACGCTGCACGACTTGAAGGCGGCGTCCTGGCTGCATGTGCGTGCGTTCAGGCCCCGGGGGCTGAGCGCATGATGATGCTCTAGCAGATCGGACAAGGGTTGGGCACTTGCCCGTGTTGCTGGGGGCTGACGGTTTTCCTGGGGGCTGACGGTGTTCGTTGGCGGAGGGGGGCGGTAGGTCGGCTTACGGGGCGTGGGTTTTGGACGCGGTGTGGCGAAGACGTGGATGCCCGTGACAAGCACGGGCATGACGGCGAGGGGGGGAGACGGCGGGCGGTGAAGCGGCGGTCAGTGGGGGGCTACGGCGTTGCGTTCGCCTCGATAGCGTCGCCCATCTCCTCCGTCATGCCCGTGCTTGTCACGGGCATCCACGTCTTGCTGCAACCGTTCGCGGGCGACATCGTCGTGCGTCGTGCGTCGTGTGTCGCGCGTCGCCTGGCGCGGGCGTCAAACGAAACTGGCGTCGCAGGGCGCGACGCCAGATGAGCGGACAGACGAGGGCAGAGGCATTGGCGCCCTCAACCGGACGCCCTCGCCGCCACAACCTCAGCGGTTACCGACGACGCCGCGCGCTTTCATGTCGGCGATGCGTTCGGCGGAGAAGCCCCATTCGGCCAGCGCCGCCTCGGTGCCGGCGCCGGGCAGTTCCGGGCCCGTGGGCTTGGCCGGCACGGTCTTGCTGAAGCGCGGGGCGGGGCCGGGCTGGAGGACGCCGTCGATCTCGATGAAGGTGCCGCGCGCCGCCACATGGGGATGAGTGGGCGCTTCGTCCATGCTGAGCACAGGCGAGACGCAGGCGTCGGAGCCTTCGAAGGCTTTTTCCCATTCGGCGCGGGTCTTCTCCTTGATCTTCGCCGTCAGTACGGCGCGCACCGCCGGCCAATTGGCCTTGTCGTCGTCGTCGCCGAGGCTGGCGCGATCGATGCCGAGGATCTGGTAGAATTCGTCGCGGAATTTCTGCTCGATCGGGGCGACGGCGATCAGGCCGCCATCGGCGCATTCATAGACATCATACCAGGGCGCGCCCGAGTCGAGGATATTGTCGCCGCGCTTGTCCGAGTACAGGCCAGCCGCATGCAGGCCGTAGGCCGACAGCATCAGCGAGGCTGCGCCGTCGACCATGGCGGTGTCGACCACCTGGCCTTCGCCGGTGTTTTTGGCCGAGAGGATGGCCGAGACCACGCCAAACGCCAGATACAGCGCGCCGCCGCCATAATCAGCCACCAGGTTCAACGGCGGCGACGGCAGCTGGTCCTTGCGGCCAATGGCGGCCAGCGCGCCGGTCAGGCCGAGGTAGTTCATGTCATGGCCGGCGATTTTCGCTAGCGGGCCTTCCTGGCCCCAGCCGGTCATGCGGCCATAGACCAGCTTCGGGTTGCGGGCGAGGCAGACGTCCGGGCCCAGGCCCAGCCGCTCCATCGTGCCGGGGCGGAAGCCCTCGATCAGCGCGTCGGCCTGTTCGATCAGCTCCAGCGTCGCCTCAATGCCTTCCTTGCTCTTCAGATCGAACGAGGCCGAGTGACGGTTGCGGTTCAGCAGATTGTACTTCGGCGGGCGCGGCACGCCGAGGCCGGTCGGGGCCTGTCGTTCAATGCGAATGACCGTGGCGCCAAGGTCGGCCAGCAGCATCGCCGCCATCGGGGCCGGGCCGATGCCAGCCATTTCCACAACGCGCAAGCCGGCGAGAGGTCCGCTCATGATCTCATATCCTGTGGTTTGGTCCGGAACGCGCCGTCGCGCGGCGGTCCTGGTTTTTTCTCAAGGTCCGGGCGCCCCCATGTCGCCAGCCATGCTGGTCTGGGTGGGGGGCGCCTAAGCGAATGATCAGGCCTCAGCCTGTAAGGCATCGGGCGGACGGTTTGAAGCAGCGCCCGGCGATGGCGTCAGCTGCGCAGCAGCGGCTGCGCCGCCGCGCTCAGAGCGTCGCGCAAATCGGGATGGGCGATGGCGATCATCCGCCGCGCCCGCTCGGCCAGCGACTGGCCTCGCAGTTCGGCGACGCCAAACTCGGTGACGAAGGTGTCGGCGTCGCCGCGCGCTGTGGTCACTGGCCCTGACAGGCTGGGCACAATGCGGCTGACAGCGCCGCCTTTGGCCGTGGCCGGCAGCGCGATGATCGAGCGGCCGCCTGGCGAAGCCATGGCGCCGCGCACGAAATCTACCTGGCCGCCAATGGCGCCGACATAGGCGTCGCCCACCACCTCGGCGTTGACCTGGCCGGTCAAATCGACCTCGACCGCCGAATTGAGCGCCGTGAAATGCGGCAGGCGGGCGAGGGCGGCGAAGCCGTGGGTGTAATCCGGCGTGCGCATCTGCAGCAGCGGATTGTCATGGGCGAAGTCGAACAGGCGGCGCCCGCCGAACAGGCAGCCGGCGATGGAGACGCCCGCATCGAACGGCTTCAGCGCATTGGTGATCACCCCTGCCTCAATCAGATCGACCGTGCGGTCGCTGATCATGCCGGAGTGGAAGCCGAGGTCGCGATGGCCACTGAGCGCCGACAGAATGGCGTCGGGCATGGCGCCGATGCCAATCTCGATCACCGCGCCATCGGGCACGAGGCCAGCGACATGGCCGGCGATGGCCTCTTCGGTCGGCCCGACCCTGGCGGGCGGCAGGATCACCGGCGCCCGGTCATCCGCCACCACCACATCGATGCGCAGATCATCGGGGATCTCGCCGCCATGGGTCCACGGGGCGCTGGCGTTGAGCTGGGCGATCACCACCCTGGCCTGGCGGGCGGCGGCGAGGAGGTAATCGGTGATCATGCCCAGCGACGGGGCGCGGCCCTCTGGCCCCGGCGACAGCTGCAGCAGCACCACATCGGCGCGCTGGTAGCCGCTGGTGAACAGGCCGGGCAGCTGGCTGTAATGGGTGGTCACCGGGTCGAGCCGGCCAACCCGGGCCAGCGCCCCGGCCTGCTGGATGCCGCCATAGCCGGTGAAGCTGAGATTGGGCGCGGCCTCGGGCGCGAAGGTGTGGGAGAACAGCGCCCCCAGAAACACTGTCACCGGGCCAATATCGTCCGATTGCGCGACCAGCGCCTCGCTCAGCGCCGCCGGCTCGCCAGTGCCCTGGCCGACGACCACCACGTCGCCGGGTCGGATCAGCCCCCTGAGGTCAAGTTCGGCGGCGGAGATCGGCGTGGGCAAGGGCATGAACAGGTCCAGACGGCTGGTGTAACGGGTGGGGGCGGAAGGCCGGCGTCAGAGAAGCCGGGCGTTAACGGCGGCGGCGCGGGCGCGGGCCGGGCGCTCGCCGGTGCGCTGCAGATAGGCGTCAATGTCCGGCGTCTTCTCAATGAGACCGAACATGGTCATGACCCCGAGGGCCGATGACCAGATGACATCGGCGGTGGTGTAGCGGTCGCCGAGGATGAACGGGCCCCGTCCGAGCTGGGCCCGCACGGTGGCGACCACCAGATCGGCGTCGCCATAGGGCGACGACATTTTCGCCGTGGGTTCACGCTTCTCCGCCCTGTCCTGCATCGCCGGTTCGAAGCAGGCGGCGTAATAAGTCAGCCAGCGTAGCCATGGGCCGCGAAGCGGATCATGCAGCGCCGGCGTCAGCCCGGCCTCAGCGAACAGATCCGACAGATAGATGCAGATGGCGATCTGTTCGGTGACCACCACGCCGTCCACCGTGATGGTCGGCAATTTGCCCATCGGATTGATGGCGAGAAACGACGGCGCATTCTGCGCGCCCTGGGTGATGTCGATCACCTCAAGCCGATAGGGCGCGCCCAGCTCCTCCAGCAGCTCCAGCGTGGTGGCGGAGCGCGAATGCGGCCAGTGATACAGGACGATCTGCGGCGTGCTGGTCATGGTGAGCCTCCTGATGCTGGGCCTGGTCTGGCTGGGTCATGTTCCGGTCTGGCTGATCGGCGCATGCTCCGGTTTGGCGACACAATGAATGACGTCTGATCAACCGGATGGCCCGCCAATGTGGGGCCACGGGTTCAGTAGGATTTCGGCAATCCAAGCACCTTTTCGGCGATGAAGCACAGGATCAGTTGCGGGCTGATCGGGGCGATGCGCGGGATCATCACCTCGCGCAGATAGCGCTCCACGTGGAAGTCGCGAGCGTAGCCGAAGCCGCCATGGGTCATCACCGCGGTCTGGCAGGCCTTGAAGCCGGCTTCGGCGCCAAGATACTTGGCGCTATTGGCCTCGGCCCCGCAGCTGAGGCCGTTATCATAGCGCCAGGCGGCGTTCATGGTCATCAGCCGCGCCGCCTCCAGCTGCATCCAGCTCTCGGCCAATGGATGCTGGATGGCCTGGTTCTGGCCGATGGGCCGGTCGAACACCACGCGGTCTTTGGCGTAAGCGGTGGCCTTCTCCAGCGCGACAAAGCCCAGGCCAATGGCCTCGGACGCGATCAGGATACGCTCCGGGTTGAGCCCGTGCAGGATATAGTCGAAGCCCTTGCCTTCCTCGCCGATCAGATCATCGGCTGGGACCGGCAGCGCATCGAGGAACACCTGGTTTGAATCGATGGCCTTGCGGCCCATCTTGTCGATCTCGCGGATCTCGATGAAGTCGCGGTTGACGTCGGTGTAAAACAGGCTGAGGCCGTCGGTGGGGCGGCGCACCTCCTCCAGCGGGGTGGTGCGGGCGAGGATCAGCGCCTTCTCCGCCACCTGGGCGGTGGAGATCCAGATTTTCTTGCCCGACAGCAGATAATGGTCGCCCCGTCGCTCGGCGCGGGTTTTCAGCCGCGTGGTGTTGAGGCCGGCGTCGGGCTCGGTCACCATGAAGCAGGCTTTTTCCTCGCCGCGCACCAGCGGCGGCAGCATGCGGCGCTTCTGCGCATCCGTGCCGAACACCACCACCGGGTTGAGGCCGAAGATGTTCATGTGCACCGCCGAAGCGCCGGACATGCCGGCGCCCGACTGGCTGATCGCCTGCATCATGATCGCCGCCTCGGTGATGCCGAGGCCGGAGCCGCCATATTCCTCCGGGATGCAGATGCCCAAAAAGCCCTCATCGGCGAAGGCCTTGTGCAATTCGAACGGGAAGCCGCCGCTGCGGTCCTTCTCCAGCCAGTAGGCGTCATCGAAGCGGGCGGCGATGTCGGTGACCGCGTCGCGGATGGCTTCCTGTTCCGGGGTGAGGGCGAAATCCATTGGCGTCTCCTGTCTGGCGGCGGCGTCGCTTTCTGTACAGGGCCGCCGGACCCCGCGCCCGGCTTGCCGACATCACCTCCGCCTGTCTCGCCACAAGGGCAGGGGCAGAGCCAGGGGTAGGAGTAAGAGCAGGAGGGCTGCTTCAAGTCAGGCGGCGACGCTGACGCATCCGCCGCCTGCAAGGCTCAGGCCCCTCCGGTCAGACCTCGGAGAAGCGGGCCTTGCGCTTTTCCAGAAACGCGGCGACGCCCTCGGCGAATTCCTTGCTGTCGAAGGCGATGGCCTGGGCCATGGCTTCAAAGGCCAGATAATCGTCGACATGCTGATAGGCGTTGTTGAGCATGGTTTTGGTCAGGCCCAGCGACACGGAGGGGCCTTCGGCCAGCTCTTCTGCGAGCCTGATGGCTTCTTCCAGCACCTTGCCATCGGGGATGATGCGCGAGACCAGGCCCATCGACAACGCCTCTTCCGGCTCGACGCGGCGGTTGGTCAGCAGCAGATCGCGGGCGCGGGCCTGGCCGATGGCGCGCGGCAACGTCATGGCCAGCGCCAGATCCGGCACGGCGCCGAGGCCGGGGAAGCCGGCCTTGAAGAACGCCTTGTCAGACGACAGGACGATGTCGCACATCATGGCCAGCGACAGGCCGGCGCCGGCGGCGGCGCCGTTGACAGCGGCTATGACTGGCTTTTCACCCATGAGGATCTTGTCGGTCCAGGAATGCGAGCGCTGCAGGCGGGCGCGAATGGCCGGGCCGCCGCGCTCCTGCATGTCGCGGATGTCGCCGCCGGCGCAGAACGCCTTGCCCGTGCCGGTGATCACCACGGCGCGCACGGCGGGATCGGCCATCACCGCCGGAATATGGGTCTGCAGGCCAGCCTTGATGGCGGGCTGCAGCGCGTTGCGGCTGTCTTCACGATTGAGCCGCACGATGGCGACATGCCCCTTGCGCTCGAGCAGAACCGCGTCGTCCATGGCCTTCCTCCCTCGCTCCGTCGCCGGAGATATCCCTTTTCCGCGTCAGCTACGCCGGCGGGCGCGGGCTATGACCTGAGGTCATTGGCGGCGCCTGAAATCGCCACTGCACAAGCAGGTGAGATTGGCTAGATTGCGCGACTGACTTTGCGAAACTTTATTTCGCATTGGCGCATAAAGCGCAAGCGACCGGCGTGCCCTCGACCCCCATGGGCGATGGGATGGCGACCGCTGGATCACACGGCGCAGACGAGACGACGGGAGCGGACGAGCATCATGACAGGGCTGACCCATGGCATTGTAAGCGGCGCCATCATCCACGACGCCGCCACCTTCGATGAGCGCTTGCGCCGGGCCGCCAGCGCCTTCGCCGCGCTGGGCGTCGGTCGCGACGATTGCGTCGCGGTGATGATGCGCAACGACACGCCGTTTCTGGAGGCCAGCCTCGGGGCCCAGCGGCTCGGGGCCTACGCCGTGCCGGTCAACTGGCACTTCAAGGGCGATGAGGTGCGCTACATTCTCAATGATTGCGGCGCCAAAATCCTCGTCATCCATTCCGATTTGCTGCGGCGTCGGCGACGCGGTTCCGGCCGGCGTCACGGTGATCGAGGTTCCGACATCGCGTGAGATCGCCGAGGCCTGCCGCGTGCCCGCCGACCAGCTGGCGCCGCAGCCAGGGGCCTTGCTGTGGGATGAGGTGCTGGCCCAGCATGCGCCGCAGGAGGGCCCGCCGGCGGCCGCCGCCGACAGCATGATTTACACCTCCGGCACAACCGGCAATCCCAAGGGGGTGCGCCGCCGCCCGGCCAGCGCCGAAGACCGCGTCCAGGTCGAGAAAATGCGCGACCTGGTCTATGGCTTGCAACAGGGCATGCGCACCGCCATCGCCGCGCCGATGTATCACAGCGCCCCCAACGCCTTCTCGCTGCGCGCCTCGCGCCTCGCCGATCTGTTCATCTGCCTGCCGAAGTTCGACCCGGAAGGGCTGCTGGCGCTGATCGACCGCGAGAAGCTGACGCATCTGTGGCTGGTGCCGACCATGTTCGTGCGCATGCTGAAGCTGCCGGAGGCGGTGCGGGTCAAATATGACGTGTCATCGCTAAAATTCGTCATCCACGCCGGCGCGCCATGCCCGCCGGACGTGAAGGAGGCGGTGATCGGCTGGTTCGGCCCGATCATCCATGAATATTACGGCGGCACGGAATCTGGTCCGGTGGTGTTCTGTGACAGCCATGAATGGCTGGCGCACAAGGGCACGGTCGGCAAGCCGATCGACGGCTCGCGGGTTGAGGTGCAGGATGAGCATGGCCGCGCGCTGCCGGCTGGCGAGCGCGGCGAGATCTTCATGCGCATCGGCTTTTATCCGGATTTCACCTATCACAATCTGCCGGAAAAGCGGGCCGAGATCGACCGTGACGGCCTGATCACCTGCGGCGACGTCGGTTATTTCGATGCGGATGGCTTCCTATACATCTGTGATCGCGTGCGCGACATGGTGATCTCCGGCGGCGTCAACATCTATCCGGCGGAGATTGAATCGGTGCTGGCGGCCTTGCCAGGGGTGCGGGATTGCGTGGTGTTCGGCGTGCCGGACGCCGAGATGGGCGAGGCGCTTTTGGCCCTGGTGCAGCCGCTGGATGGGGTGGAGCTGGACCCTGTGGCGCTGCGGGCGGAGCTGAAGCAGCACATCGCCGACTATAAGGTGCCAAAGACCATCGAGATCCGCGCCGAGCTACCGCGCGAGGACAGCGGCAAGATCTTCAAGCGCAAGCTGCGCGAGCCCTATTGGCAGGACGCGGGCCGGGCGGTGTGAGGCAGGTTATGTAGCTGACGCCCGGCGAGGGAGAGATTGCGTGAAAGAAACCATTCTGTGGCAGCGCGTCGAGGGCGCGTTGCTGTTTGCCGCCGCGCTGGCGCTGTATTATCTGGCCGGCTCCGCGATCCCCTGGTGGGCGGCGCTGCTGGTGTTTTTCGCGCCGGATCTCAGCTTCGCCGGCTTTCTCGCCGGTCCAAAGCCGGGGGCCTTCCTCTACAATCTGGTGCATGTCTACGCGCTCGGCGCGGTGATCTATGTCGCCGGGCTGCTGCTGGCCTCGCCTGAGACGGCGGCGGTGGGCGCGCTGCTGCTCGGCCACACTGGCTTCGACCGCATGCTCGGCTATGGCCTCAAGACCCATGCGGGGTTCAAATTCACCCATCTGGGGCGGATCGGGAAGTGATACGGAGAAAAGCGACGGTCAGGTAAGTGATGCGGTTCCGTCGCGAACGACGCCACGGCGTAACCGCATAATCCTGCGATCGCCGATCGTGTATTCGTCCCCGTTGCGCTTGATCGTTACACAGAAAGTTGTGCGGGCTTGGGTCAGTTCGGTGAGAGTCAAGCGAGGCACCTCAACCAAGTGTATTTTATTCTTCTCGGCGGGAACCCCTACCAGAAATAAAACGCTCTTTTCGATGTGTTTGGCGTCAAATTGTGCTGTAAACGTATCACGGAACTTAGTCGGTATTCCGGCAGCTATGTATAAATCTCTTGGTTGCTCCATTTGCTCCGCGTTGCAGATGCCATGCTGTATATATGCCGGCGTCGTGTGGAGAAAACGCGCGAGTCCGATGAGGTTCTTCCCGCGGGGCTGCGCAGTTCCGTCTACCCAACGCTGGATTGATTGGTTGGAAAGTTCAAGGTCGCGCGCCAGGTTGGCCCGGGATTCCTCATATCGAGGGTGCTGCGAAATAAGGACGTTGATACGCGAAGCGACGGCCGCCTTGTCCGAACCAGCCAGCGGCATGTCTGCTGGTCTGTGACCCCCGCGCAGGTAGTCGACATCCATGCCCAGCGCGGTCGCGATTGATTCGAACTGCTTGGCACTCGGTCGCTGCTTTACGTCCTTATCAATCCAACGGCGGACGGTATTTTCATCTGCATTGGCTGCCTTGCTGAGAAAGCTAATAATGGCGGCCTCGCCCTCAATCCCCATTCCTTCGAGGTGCGACACCAAGCGGTCTATGAAGTTGCGGCGCTTTTGATGGTCCATGCGATTTGTTTTTCGTGGTTTGTATAGATAGTGTTAAATTTAATCGACAAGGGCATTGCTTTGTCAACTTATAGAATTGTATTGGTAAGGTATAATTTTTATGCGCCAATTTGATTGACATGTTGCCTGTGCCCCCTCATTTCACTTGTGCGTTGCAAGGCCGACGTCATTGGGGCTGGATGAGCAGAACGATCACTCTGCGATTCCTCATGAAAAAGCCCGCCGGCGTGGCGGGCTTTTCAATTGTTGAGGCAGCTTGCGCTCAGCGACCGCCGAGGGCGCGATAGACCTTTGTGCCGGCGCGGCCGGTTTCCGGCATGCCGAGCTGGCGTTCGACCTGGGCGATGGCGGCGCGGGAGGCGGGGCCGATCTTGCCGTCGGGGGCGCCGCCGATGTCAAAACCCTTGGCGGCCAGCAGCTGCTGCAGGTGCAGGCGCTGGGCGCGCGACAGGCCCGGGTCGTCGGTCGGCCACTTGCCGACGAGGCGCGGGCCGCCGGCCATGCGCTGGGCCAGATAAGAGATGGCCAGCGCGTAGGATTCGGCGCGATTGTAGGCGTAGATGGCGTCGAAGTTGCGATAGACGAGGAAGGCTGGGCCGTTGCGGCCGGCGGGCAGCAGCAGGCCAGCCGGCAGATTGCCGCTGATGGCGCGGCCGTCGGCGCGCTTGACGCCGAGCGCGGCGAATTGCGACACCGGGACGCGATTGGTGCGGCCGGTGGGGCCGGAATAGCCCGACGGCAGGATGACTTCCTGCATCACAGGCTCGCCGCTGCGCCATTTATGGGCGTGCAGATAATTGGCGGTGGAGCCAAGCGCGTCGGCGGTGGACTTGACCAGGTCGCGGCGGCCATCGCCATCCATGTCGACAGCGAGGCGCTGGTAGGTGGTGGGGATGAACTGGGTCTGGCCGAAGGCGCCGGCCCATGAGCCGTAGAGCTCATTCAGCTCCAGATCGCCGCGCTGCACCAGTTTGAGAGCGGCGGTGAGCTCGGACCGCCAGAAGTTGGTGCGGCGACCGCCTTCGCACACCAGCGTCGCCAGAGCGTGCGGCAGATAGCTGGAGCCGGTCTCCCGGCCGAAATCGGTCTCAACGCCCCAGACGCCGGCGATGTAATATCTGTCGACGCCAAAGCGGCGCTCGGCGGCGGCGAGGGCGGAGGCGTGCTTGCGCATCATCGCCTTGCCTTCCTCAACCCGCTGTTCGTCGACGAGGAAGCCGAGATAGTCCCAGATCGGCGTCTTGAACTCGGGCTGCACCTTGGACAGGCGCAGCACCTTCTCATCCGGCGCGCTCTGGTTGAGGGCGGCGTTGACCAGGGCGCTGTTGACGCCCGAGGACACCAGATGGCTCTTCAGCCCGGCCACGCACGACTGGTAATTGGCCTGAGCGCTTCCAACGCCTGCAAGGGCCGTCGCGGCGAATGTCGTGGCCAACAGGGCGGCGGCGCGCTTCATCATGGTCTCCGTATCGTGTGCGAATCAGGTGCTGGCGCCAGTGTGACGGCGAGGGGTTTCCAGAACCTTTCGCACATAAGGCGCGTCAGGGCGCCAGGCGGGCCATTGTCATTCCGAACATGCGCAAACTGTGGTGGCGCGGTAAGCCGGCTCCCGTACCGTTGTCCCGGTAATGGTCGATGGCGTGGCGTAGGTCACGGCGCCGGGCGCAACGTGTCCCTGGTCACCAGCCGGTCCTGCACAGGCGCCTGACCGTTCGCTGCTGCGCTTCGGCGCGCCTGGCCGCGGGCGCCGCAGCGGCGTGGTCGCCGCGGTCCCGTGCTTCACGCAAACGTTACGCCGTGATGTCGCGCTCTGCGCCGTGACGGCGTGTGGCGAAAACGTGGCGTCATATAGGCCGCGCCCAATACAGAGCGGGATCATATGCGTATAAAGCGAAAGCTGAACCATATGATTTGATTGTCTTTTGTGTGCGTTGGGATATCGCGAAAAGTACATGGAAGTTGTTTAAGGATTTTCGCGTGTTTCGTGCAGTGTTTGTCGCGGCGTTCGCCCTGCTGATGGCAGGTTGCGTTACGGTCAATAACAATCTGTCGCCGCAGCAGGTGGCGACGTTCCGGCTGACGGGGGTCGATGTCAGCTATGCCCCGGACGCGGTGATCTGGTGGGGGGACGGTGAGCGCGAGTTCGCTGCAACCAGGGGCGTGGCGCCGCATGACTCTGACAAATTGGCGAAAACGCCGGAGGCCATCGCATATGTGCGGGCGCGGCTGACGGAGAAGATCCACGACGCCGTGCAGCGCAATCTGGCTGGCTATCTTGTGGGCCATACCCCCGTGCGCGTGCATGTGCTGGTGCGCGCCGTGCACATCTCTTCGCCGATCCAGCGCATTCTGGTTGGCGGCGGCCATTTCGTGAAGGGAGACGTAACGGTGGTCGACGCCAGGACCGGGCAGCCGCTGCTGACCTATCCCAATCTCATCGGCAGCGTCATGGCCGGCCAGGGCGTGCTCGGCGCGATGGTCGAGCACGCCGTCGCCGACAAGCCGGTGGACCGGATCACCGAGAGCTTCGGCCTTGGCTATCGCAAATGGCTGTTGCGCCAGTGAGCAGCGTCCGGATTGACGACGGCTTCTGATGACAGGTCGTGAATAGAGCCAGACGGGCGGATCAGTGATCCGCCCGTTGGCGTTTGCGCCCAGGGCCTGGACGCGCCGACCACGCCCGCCTCACGCCGCCTGCCCAGCGCACCAGCCCGAGGCCCAGGCCCATTGGAAATTGTAGCCGCCGAGCCAGCCGGTGACGTCGACGGCTTCACCGATGACAAACAGGCCCGGCACGGCCTTTGCCTGCATGGTCTTCTGGTCGAGGTCGCGGGTGTCGACGCCGCCGAGCATCACCTCCGCCGTGCGATAGCCTTCCGTGCCGTTGGGACGGATCACCCAGGCGTTGACGGCGGCGTCCAGGGCGCGCAGATGCCGGTCGTTGCAATCGGCAAGGCGCTCGGGGCCGGGGTGCAGCTCGATGATGGCCTGGGCGAGACGCTTCGGCAGCAGGGCGGCCAGCGCCGTCTGCGGCGCCTGGCGGCCATTGGCGGCGCGGGCCGCCTTCAGCCCGGCGAAGACATCGACATCGGGCGCCAGCGCCAGGGTGATGCTGTCGCCCTCGCGCCAAAAAGACGATATCTGCAGGATCGCCGGGCCGCTGAGGCCGCGATGGGTGAACAGCAGCGCCTCGCGGAAGCTGGTGGTGCGCGCCCCCTTGCCGCCAGCCGCAGGCGTGTGGCTGACCACCGCCTCCACCGCCACCCCGGCCAGCGGCGCCAGTAATTGCAGCTGCTCCGGCGCAAGCGTGAACGGCACGAGGCCCGGACGCGGCTCGACCACGCCGAGGCCAAAGCGGGCGGCGACGTCGAGGGCAAAGCCGGTGGCGCCCATCTTCGGGATCGGCTTGCCGCCGCTGGCCAGCACCAGCGAGGCGCAGTGCACGGTGATGGCGCCGGTGTCTGGCGCGCGGGGTGCGCCCTTCGCCGCCTTGCCGGCCTGGGCCGGGGTCAGGGTGACGATGAAGCCATCGGCGCTCCGGTCGATCTGGCTCGCGGCCAAGCCGGTGAGTAATTGCGCGCCGTGGCGGCTGAGGCTGCCGGTGAGCATGTCGACGATCTGGCTGGCCGAGCCGTCGCAGAACAATTGCCCCAGGGTCTTTTCATGCCAGGTGATGCCGGCGGCGTCGACCATGGCGACAAAATCGCGCCAGCCATAACGGCGCAGCGCCGAGATGCAGAAGGCCGGATTCTGCGACAGATAGTTTTTGGGCCCGGCGTGCACATTGGTGAAATTGCAGCGCCCGCCGCCGGAAATGCGGATCTTCTCGCCAGGCCGCGCCGCATGGTCGATGACCAGCGTGGCGCGGCCGCGCTTCGCGGTTTCAATGGCGCACATCATGCCCGCGGCGCCGGCGCCGATGACCAGCACATCGACGCGGCGCGGCGCGCCCGCCGGGGTCGGGGCAGGGCGCGTATCGGCGGGCGCTGTGGCGGCGGGACCGGGCAGGCTCACGACATCTTCCTCATCTGGCCCGGCGCCGGCTTGCGGCGTGTGGCGCATGGTGATCTTGCCGATGCGCTCTAGCACGCGCGCCCAGGAAAATCAGGCGCGGCCTGCAGGCGTGGGCGCCGTGGCTGGCATGGGGCGCCGCTCCCGGCATTGTGTTGCGAAAGGCGCGGGGATTGGCGGCATGCTCACGCCGGCGCCAGCTTGAGCGCTGTCGCGCCATCGGCGCAGCCGTTTGGCCGTGGCCGCCGCGCGGCCTGTGAAATTGCGAAACTCTATTTCGCATCCGTTGACCTAGATTTTCGCCCATGCCAATGAATGGGCAAGGTCTGCGCCGTCTGGCAATTGCGCGGCGCCTCATACAGGCGTGGCGCCAGCGGCGGTGATGCAGGCGCAGCATATTGTTTCCCAAGGAGAAACGCTCATGGGTTGTCTTGAGGGTAAGGTCGTTCTGGTCACCGGCGCCGGCCGTGGCATCGGTCGCGAAATCGCCATCCTCGCCGCAAAAGAGGGCGCCAAGGTCGTGGTCAATGACCTCGGCGGCGACTCCGAAGGCGCAGGCGCCGACCTGACCCCGGCCCAGGAAGTGGTGGATGTCATCCGCTCTGCGGGCGGTGAGGCCATCGTCAATGGCGGCTCGGTCGCCAGCGCCGCCGACGCCCAGAAGATGGTGCAGGACGCCGTCGACAAATGGGGCCGCATCGATACCGTCGTGAACAACGCCGGCATTCTGCGCGACCGCATCTTCCACAAGATGAGCGCCGTCGACTTCGAGATGGTGATCCAGGTCCATCTGATGGGCTCGTTCTACACCTCGCACGCCGCCGCCCAGTATTTCCGCCAGCAGAACTCCGGCAGCTTCGTTCACTTCACCTCGACCTCGGGCCTCATCGGCAATTTCGGTCAGGCGAATTATTCGGCCGCCAAGCTCGGCATCGTCGGCCTGTCCAAGTCGATCGCCCTCGACATGGCCCGCTACAATGTCCGCTCCAACTGCATCTCGCCCTTCGCCTGGAGCCGCATGATCGGCACCATTCCGGCGGAAACCGACGCCGAGCGCGAGCGCGTCGAGCGCATGAAGCAGATGGGCCCGGAGAAGGTGGCGCCGCTCGCCGTGTTCCTCGCGTCCGATCTGGCCAAGGACGTCACCGGCCAGATCTTCGCCGTGCGCATGAACGAAGTGTTCCTGATGGGCCAGTCGCGCCCGCTGCGCGGCATGCAGCGCTCGGAAGGCTGGACCCCGCAGTCGCTGGCCGATCACGCCCTGCCGGCGCTGAAGTCCGCCTTCTACCCGCTCGACCGCTCGGCCGACATCTTCGGCTACGACCCGGTCTGATCTGGTTGTCCGATGGCGGCGCAGGCGCTGCCCGCCGCCATCGACGCCCCGGACACGCGGCGGCGACGCGAGCTTAGCTTGCGCCGCGCCTTGATGGGGTCGCCAGGCGGCGGTCGTGCCGCAGCCTGACCAGCCCCGTATCTACATGGGCTTGACCAGAACCCGATGAGCCATGCTCAACTGGTTCTGTAACGCCCACCCAGAGCGCGGGCGGCCCACGCCGCCACAAGCGCCGGCCATAATCGACAGTCATGGGCGTCGCCCGTCGGCGTGCATGACGCCACAGGAGACGCCATGACATCGGAGCCGACTTTCGGGATCCTGTCCTACGGGGCCTATATTCCGCGCCTGCGCCTGCAGCGTAAGGCGATTGCGGAAGCCAATTCCTGGTTCAACGCCGCCCTCAAGGGCCTCGGCAAGGGCGAACGCGCCATGGCCAACTGGGACGAGGACCCGGTGACCATGGCGGTGGAAGCCGCCCGTGACGCCCTGCTTGGCCACGACCGCGCCGCCATCACCGCGGTGACGCTGGCCTCGACCACCTTTCCGTTCCTCGACCGGCTCAACGCCGGCGTGGTGACCGGCGCGCTCAATCTCGACGACAGCACCGCCTCTAACGACGTATCCGGCACGCAGCGCGCCGGCACGACTGCGCTGTTGCAGGCGCTGAACAGCCGGGGCCAGACCCTGGTCGCCGCAGCCGAAAAGCGCGGCGCCAACGCCGCCAGCCCGCTGGAGATGCAGACCGGCGACGGCGCCGCCGCCTTGCTGATCGGCGAGGGCGAGCCGGTGGCGGTGCTGCTGGCGTCCGCCACCCGCTCGGCGGACTTCGTTGACCATTTCCGCACCATCGATTCCGGCACGGATTATGGCTGGGAAGAGCGCTGGGTGCGCGACGCCGGCTACATGACCATCGTGCCGCCCGCCATCAAGGCGGCGCTCGACAAGGCCGGCCTTGGCGGGGCTGACGTCAATCATTTCGTCATGCCGGCGGTGCTGCCCAAGCTGGCCAACGCCATGGCGAAGAAACTCGGCATCGCCGACGCCGCCGTGCGCGACAATCTGGCGGCCAATTGCGGCGACACCGGCTCGGCCCATGCGCTGGTCATGCTGGCCCATGCGCTGGAGCAGGCGAGGGCAGGCGAGCGCATTCTGGTGGTTGGCTTCGGCCAGGGCGTCGACGTGCTGTTGTTTGAGGTGACCGCCGCCAATGACCGCCCGACTGGCCGCCTCGGCGTCAGCGGCGCGCTGGCCCGTCGCCGCGAGGAGAGCAATTACAGCAAGTTCCTCGCCTTCAACGATGTGGTTGAGCTGGAGCGCGGCATGCGCGCCGAGGCCGACAAGCTCACGGCGCTGTCGGCCATGTGGCGTAACCGCGGCGCGGTGACCAGCTTCACCGGCGGCAAATGCGAGACCTGCGGCACGCTGCAATATCCGATCAGCCGCATCTGCGTGAACCCGAACTGCGGCGCGGTGGACACCCAGAAGCCTGAGCCCTTCGCCGAGAAGGCGGGCAGGATCAACTCTTATACCGCAGACCGCCTGACCTATTCGCCCGATCCGCCGGCCTGCTACGGCATGATCCAGTTCGAAGAGGGCGGCCGCTGGATGTTGGATTTCACCGACGTCGACGAGAAGGATCTCGAGGTCGGTCGCAGCATGCGCATGATGTTCCGCGTAAAAGACATTGATAACCAGCGCGGCTTCCGCCGATACTTCTGGAAAGCGGCGCCCGTCGTCGCGGGGAGGACCTGATCATGGCCAAGGGTATTCGCGACAAGGTCGCCATTCTGGGCATGGGCTGCTCGAATTTTGGCGAGCGCTGGGACATGAACGCCGAGGACCTGATGGTCGAGGCCTATGTCGAGGCGCTGGCTGACGCGGGCATCGAGACCAAACAGATCGACGCCGCCTGGCTGGGCACTGGCATTGAGGAGCAGCACGTCGGCAAGTCCGCCGTGCCGCTGGCGGTGGCCTTGCGCCTGCCGTTCATCCCGGTGACCCGCGTCGAAAACTTCTGCGCCTCGGGCACCGAAGCCTTCCGTGGCGCGGTTTACGCCGTCGCCTCGGGCGCCGCCGACATTGCTCTGGCGCTGGGCGTCGAGAAGCTGAAGGACACCGGCTATGGCGGCCTGCCGCAGCGCGGGCGCGGCACGGTCAACAACATGACCTGGCCGAATCTGTCGGCGCCGGGTTCCTTCGCCCAGCTCGCCGCCGCCTATCGCGCCAAGCACGGCTGCACGCCGGAAGACCTGAAGCGCGCCATGGCGCATATTTCGGTGAAGAGCCACGACAATGGTTCGAAGAATCCGAAGGCGCATCTGCGCAACAGGATCGACATCGACACCGTGCTCAACGCGCCGATGATCGCCGAGCCGCTGGGGCTGTACGACTGCTGCGGCGTCTCTGACGGCTCGGCCTGCGCCATCGTCACCACGCCGGAGATCGCCCGCAGCCTCGGCAAGACCGACCTGATCACCGTCAAGGCGCTGCAGCTGTCGGTGTCGAACGGCTCGGAGGCCCAGCACAATTCCTGGGACGGCAGCCACTTCGCCACCACCCGCATCGCCGCCAAGCGCGCCTATGCGGAGGCGGGGATTGAGAAGCCGCGCGAGGAAGTCAGCCTGGTGGAGGTGCATGACTGCTTCTCGATCACCGAGTTGGTGACCATGGAGGATCTGTATCTGTCGCCGGAGGGCGGGGCGATCCGCGATATTCTGGATGGCTTCTATGACGCCAATGGCCAGATCCCCTGCCAGATCGACGGCGGCCTCAAATGCTTCGGCCACCCCATCGGCGCCTCTGGCCTCAGGATGATCTACGAGATGTATCTGCAGATGCTGGGCCGCGCCGGCGAACGCCAGCGTCAGGAAGTCCCGCGCATCGGCATGACCCACAACCTCGGCGGCTTCCCGCACCAGAACGTCTGCTCGATCTCGATCGTCGGTCGTTACGAGGGCTGAGGGGCGGCTCCAGATTCAAGCGAGCAAAAAGGCGGCCAGATGGTCGCCTTTTTTCGTTTGAGCTGGCAACGCGAGGGTCGCTGAGCATCATAGGGCGCTGAAAATAAATGTGCCGCTGATGCGAACCGCCTGCTGGCGAAACAGCCACGCCCGTGCATGATGCCTGAAAGCTTGGGCGGAGCAGGGGGGGCGTATGGCGCCAGAGGACAGAGCGGCGACGGCAGGCGGCTATCTCGCTGATCATGACGCTGCGCAGCATTGCGTTTCAGGTCTGGGAGCAACTGAGGCCTGCGACGTCCTGATCATCGGCGCGGGACCCGCCGGGCTGTTCGCGGCCTGTGAGCTGGTGCGGCATGGGGTGACGCCGCGGATTGTGGAGATGCGAAAGGCGCCGCATCGTGAGGCGCGGGGGACGGCGATCCAGCCGGCGACGCTGGAGCTGTTGCACCGCGCCGGGGTTTTGGAGCGGTTTCTGGAGCGCGGCGCGCCGATCCGGGTGATTGAGGCGCTGGAGCGGGCGCAGGGTCCTGACAGCGATTTTCGGGTCATCGCCAGCTCTTTCCTCGATGACCTCGGCTGTCCGTGGCCGTTCCAAATCAGCCTGCCGCAATATCACACCGAAGAAATCTTGCGCGCCCATCTCGCCAGCCATGGCGTGGCGGTGGAGTTTGGCGTGGAGGTCGACGCCATCACGCCGCAGGACGACGGCCTGCTGGTCAGCGTGCGTCGTGATGGGGCGGCCTCGGTGATCCGAGCGGCGCATGTGCTGGGCGCTGGCGGCGCTCACAGCATCACCCGCCGCTCCATGGCGCAGCCGCTGCAGGGGGCGACCTATGACGGCGCCTATGTGGTCGCCGACGTGCGGCTTGATCTGGCGCGCCCTACGGCCACGGGCGGCATTGTGCTGGGTCCCGATGGGCTGGCGCTGCTGTCGCCGCTGCCTGAGGGACGCTGGCTGATTTTCCTCAATCTGCCTGACGATGAAGCCCGCGCGGCGGCCCTGCCAGACGCAGGCCTCGGCGGCGTCGCGCCATCCAGCGCTGAGCTCGCGGCGCTGCTCGACGCGCGGCTTGGCCGCCCGGGCGGTCTCTCTGACCTGCGCTGGGCCTCGTGCTTCCGCATGCACCGCCGGGTGGCGCCGCGCCTGTCCGACCGGCGACGTTTTCTGCTTGGCGACGCCGGGCATCTGTCCAGCCCGCTCGGCGGCGAGGGCGTTAACGCCGCGCTGATGGACGCCGCCGACATCGCCTGGAAGCTGGCGCTGGTGCTGGGTGGCGAGGCTGATCCGCGCCTGCTCGACAGCTATGCGGTAGAGCGCGGCATGGCCGACGCCCATGTGCTGGCGGTGTCGGACGAGATTCATGACGCGGTGATGGGCCTGATCGCGGCCTTCGCCGCCGGGGAGCGCCCGGAGGTGCCGCCGGAGCCTGCCGATGTCGCCCTGGCCGTGGCGCGCCGCCGCTCCATGCTCGACATCTCACTGGCGGGTAGCCCGCTGATCGCCGCCGCCGATGACTGGCCTGGCCCAAAGCCTGGCGAACGCTTCGCCCAGCGGGAGCGGCTGCAAGGGCGCGCGCATCATGTGCTCGCCTTCGGCCCCCACGCTGGTCTCGCCGCCTTCGCCGATCGCTGGCAGGGGCTGGTGGAGGTGGTCGACGCCGACGCCGGGGGCTTTGACCGCGCCGGGCTTGGCTTGGAGCCAGAGGCCGCGGCGCTGCTCTTGTTGCGGCCAGACGGCTTTATTGGCTTCGCCGCCGCCGGCCAGAGCCTAGCCGCGCTGGAGGCGCACCTGGCCAGCTATCTGATACCGGCGCGGCAGCCCGCGCTGGCCTGATACTGGCCCGTGCGGCGCCTGAGCATGTCTGAATGCGGATGCGTCAGCATGGTCGCATCCTGGTATGAGGCTGCGGAATTAGCCGACTGCCGGCGCTGGAGGGGCGTTGGCTATCGCTGGGGGGGCGATGATGATGGGTTTCTTCAACGCAAATGCGCAGATGCCTGGCCGGCAGGTCAGAACCCCACGGAGATGGCGGCGCCTCGCAGGCGCCTTCGCCGGATGGGCCATACTGGCGCTGGCTTCGCCCGCCCAGGCGCTGGACGGCGTGGTGGTGACGCCGCTGGTTGAGCGCAACCAGACCGCCTCCGGCCAACCCATTGTGCTGCCGCAAAAGGATGTGCGCGTGGTGGTCTCCACCTTTGACATCGCGCCTGGCGCCGTGTTGCCGGTGCACAAGCATCTTTACGCCCGTTATGCGGTGGTGCAGGCTGGCTCGCTGATGGTCACCAACAATCAGACCAATCTCCCGACCATCTATAAGGCGGGGGATTTTGTCGTCGAAATGATCGACGAATGGCACCATGCCCGCAACGTCGGCCCTGATCCGGTGAAACTGCTGGTGATCGACCAGATTGAGGGACAAGGCGGCAACACCATCCTGCATCCATGAGCCTGTGATGTCGAACGTCACGGGCCCGCTTCGGCGTCGATGGCGGGCAGGCTGGCGGCGAGGGATGCAAAGCGAGGCGCGCACAGGCGTGAGGACGGGCCGCAGGCTATCCCCGCGGCTTCAGCTGTGCTGTATGCTCTTCCGGGGCTTGAGCACCGGGGGAACAGGATGACGAGTGTGCAGGGCAGGCTGACAGCCGCAGCCCAGATTTTTATTGCTTCGATGCTGCTGATCACCGTGATGGCGGTGGGCAGCGCGGTGATTGCGCCATTGGCCTTTGCGCTGGTGGTGCTGGCCCTGGTGTGGCCGCTGCAGGCCTTGCTGCAGCGTTTCATGCCCGCCGCGCTGGCGCTGGTGGTGTGCTTCGTCGCCATCGCCCTGGCCTTCACCGCCTTTGGCTATCTGATCGGCTGGGCCTTCAGCCAGGTGGGACGCTGGGTGATCGCCGACGCCGCGCGCTATCAGATGCTGTATGATGACTGGCGCATGTGGCTTGAGGGCCATGGCATCGCAATCGGCATGCTCTCCGCCGACCAGTTCAGCGCCAACCGCCTGATTGGCGTGGTGCGGATGATCGGGGCGCGCCTGAACAGCGCCTTCACCTTCTGGCTGGTCACCTTGCTCTATGTGTTGCTTGGCCTGCTTGAAGTGGAGCCGTTCCGCAGCCGCATTCAGGCGCTGCGCAATCGCGTCGCTGGCCAGGTGCTGCTCGACGGCGTCTCGCAGACCGCCGCCAAATTGCGCCGCTACATGCTGATCCGCACCATTATGAGCGTGGCCACCGGCGTGCTTGTCTGGGCGCTGGCCCGGCTCACCGGCCTGCCGCTGGCGGCGGAATGGGGCTTTATCGCCTTTGCGCTCAACTACATCCCGGTGATCGGCCCGCTGATCGCCACCTGCTTCCCCACCTTCTTCGCCATGACGCATTTCGACACCTGGCAGGGCGTGTTCGGGTTGTTTATCGCGCTCAATCTGATCCAGTTCGTCGTCGGCAGCTATATCGAGCCGCGCGTCTCCGGCTCGGCGCTGGCGGTGTCGCCGGTGCTGGTGCTGTTCTCGGTGTTCCTGTGGGGCGCCTTGTGGGGCATTGTCGGGGCGTTCATGGGCGTGCCGATCACTATCGCCGTCCTGACCTTCTGCGCCGCCCATCCGGCCACGCGCTGGCTGGCCGAGCTGTTTGGCGCAGCGGAAGCGGACAAGGCGGCGCCCGCCGCCTGATCCGCGTGTGACTGTCACGCAGATCGCCAGCCGGACCGCACCCGGCGCGGCTTATACCAGAACCCGATGAGCGTGATAGATCGGGTTCTGGCCAAGCCCGTGCGGCGCTTGAGCATTGCAGGATGCGGATGCGTCAGCATCTTCGCATCCTGGTATTATTGGCTTGTGCCTGACAGAGGCCAGGCGCCGACGGCAGGCCGCCATGGCCGATCAATTGCTCGCCTGGCGGTCGAAGTGATCGGGCAGACGGAAGCCGTCATAGAACCGGTCGGCGCGAATGGTTTGCTGGAATTCCGCCGAGCGATAGGCCTCGGCGATGTCCTTCGCCCAGGGCGCCTCCACGTTCCGCGCCTTCACCGCCACCACATTAACGTAAGGCAGCGTCATCTTTTCCAGCGCCAGCGCGTCGGTCAGCTTCAGGTCGCTGTAAATGGCGAAATTGCCCTGAATGGCGGCCAGTTCGACATCCGCCAGGGCGCGCGGCGCCTAGGCGGCTTCCAGCGGCACAATTTTGACGCCCTTGCTGTTGCGGATGACGTCGAGTTCGGTGACGTCGATGGGGCTGCCAGAGGGCTTGAGCTCGATCCAGCCGAGATCGCGCAGGATCTTGAGCGCCCGCTCCAGATTGACCGGATCACTGGGAACCGCCACCCGGGCGCCGGCCTTCACGGCGTCGGCCGATGTATAGGGCCGCGAATACAGCCCCATGGGCGGCGTCGGCACATGCACGATGCCGGCCAGATCGGTCTTCTGCCGCGCATTATAGGCGTTCAGATAGACAGAGTGCTGCATGACATTGGCGTGGATGTCGCCGGTGAATACGGCGTTATTGGCCTCAAGCCCGGCGCTGAAATTGACGTAAGTAATGCTGTAGCCCTTACGCTTGAGGATGGGCTCGACACCCTTGCGGAAGGTGTCCTCATAGGGTCCGGGCACGAAGCCGATTTTCAGTGTCTTTTCCGGCGTCGCCGGCGAGGGCTGGGCGCGCGCTGCGTCCGGCGGGCTGGCGAGTGAAAGGCCGGCGAGCGTGAGCAGGGTCAGGGCGGCGCGACGAGACATAGGGGTCATGATCTGAAGGTTCCGCTGGTTGCTGGGAGACGCTTCAGTGTAGGCGGCGCAGCGCGGCCAATATTTCCGAAGATCCTGCGCATTTGATTTGCTGATTGCTTTTATCGGGCGCGGCCGGTGGGTTTGTTTCGCGGCGCGCTGCTGTGGCGCCGGCGGATAGGGGCTGCAGGCGCGGCGTAATACCGACGCCTGATCCGCATGAGTATCGGGCGCGGGGCAAGCCCGTGCGGCGATCCGGCATTTCAGGTCGCGGAAAGTCAGCACGCTTGCGGCCTCGCAAAACATCATAAGCGTGGCCGCAAGCACATTATCGTTACATGCGAAACTAATTATTCCCTTTTGTCATGGCTGCGCCAGGCTGTGGTGGGGCTGGCGCGCAGGCGTCGGGCTTCCGCAGTGCATGGGTCGCGCGAGGGCCGGCCCGCTACCACGGAGTTGGCCATGAGGGGAAAACTGGCTGTGGCCGTCTGCGGCCTGTCGTTGGCGCTGGTTCTGGGCGGCTGCGTGTCGCCGGAGCAGCAGCGGGCGCGCGATCAGGGCGATTGCGCCAGCTATGGCTTCCAGCCTGGCTCCGACGCCTACGCCAATTGCATGATGCAGACGCGGATGGTGCGCGATGAGCGTCAGCGTGAGGATATGGCGCGCTGGCGGGCGGAGCAGGATCGCAAATGGGAGCGCATGAAAAACCGCTCCACTATGGGCTCCGGCGCGTCGACGCCACGGCCGGCGCCGTCGCCAGCAAGGCCTTCCGGCGCCGTGCGGCAGACGCCAGCTGGCCCAATCTTCAGCAACACCCAGGCGCAGACCCGCTGTCCGGAAGTGTGCGGCGGCCGCGAGCGCTGGGATGGCAACTGGCGCACCGATCGCATGAGCGGAACCTCGACCTGCGATTGCCGCTAGCTCCACGGGCAGCAACGCCCCCTGGCAGCGCCGGGAACCGGCGGGCCAGGAGGGCGGCCAAGGCATGGCATGCCGTGGCGGTCTGCGCCATAGCGCCTCTACCCGCCTCCACCCATGGCAATGACCGCCGCGATGTTAGCGACTGGCGCCACGCGGCCAGCGCTGACATTTGCGCAATGCAGTATTTGTGACGTCATCCGGCGTCGGGCGCACAGTATTGCGCGTCATTTATCAGATACTGCGGCCCCAGTCCTTAATTGGGTATTTCCAGCACGATAGATCGGCGCGACGTGTCTGCTGGACATGGCGCGGGATGGGCGGTGGCGCATGCGGCGCGCCGCCACCGCCACGCGTTATCGCGCGTGCTGCGGCGGCGCGTGGTGATCGCGGCCAGGTCGTCCAGCCTCTGCCGGGAGAAACAAGATGAAAACTCTATCCGTAGCGCTGGCCTTTTGCCTGATCGGCCTGGCGATGGCCGGCTGCGTCAGCCAGGACATATCGACGGACGCGCGCGTGCACTGCTCTGGTTTCGGACATGCCAGCGGTAGCTCTAACGAAGGATACTGCCTTGAACGCGGCCTCGCCAAGCAGGGCGGGAGCAGTGTGGCGCCCAGGCTGCCGGATATGGGCATGCCGGCCCAGCCTCGCGGCTAGGCGCCGTCTGGCGCAGATGATTGTGCCTGTCGCGTCGGGTCTTGCCCCCGCAGGGGGCGGACCGTGCTGCGCGGGCAGCCCATGAGCGGAGGCGGCGCCACACGGTGACCAGGGGCCCTGGCGCGATAGCGGGCGCCGGAGCCCTCCTGGGCGTGCGGGCGCCTAGCCAGCGTGCAGGCCGGGCGCTTCCTGTCCGGTGGCCGCCACATATTCGGTGTAGCCGCCGCCATACTGGTTCACGCCGCCGTTGGGCGACACTTCGAGCACCCGGTTGGAGAGCGCGGCGAGGAAGCGACGGTCGTGCGACACGATCAGCATGGCGCCGTCATACTCGGCCAGCGCCTCGATCAGCATTTCCTTGGTGGCGAGGTCGAGGTGGTTGGTCGGCTCGTCGAGCACCAGGAAGTTCGGCGGATCATACAGCATGCGCGCCATGGCGAGGCGGGCCTTTTCGCCGCCCGACAGCACGCGGCACTTCTTCTCCACATCGCCGCCAGAAAAGCCGAAGCAGCCGGCCAACGTGCGCAGCGAGCCCTGGCCCGCCTGGGGGAAGGCGTCCTCCAGCGTTTCGAACACGGTGCGCTCGCCATCCAGCACATCCATGGCGTGCTGGGCGAAATAGCCCATCTTCACCGCGCTGCCGAGGCTGGCCTGGCCGGCGTCTGGCGCGGTCTCGCCCGCGACGATCTTCAGCAGCGTTGATTTGCCGGCGCCGTTGACGCCGAGCACGCACCAGCGCTCCTTGCGGCGGACGACGAAGTCGAGCTTGTCGTAAATTGTCCGCGGGCCATAGGCCTTGTCGACGCGGCGCAGCGATGCGACTTCCTCACCAGAGCGCGGCGCGGCCGGAAACTCGAACCGCACCGTCTGGCGACGCAGCGGCGGCTCGACGCGCTCGATCTTGTCGAGCTTCTTGACGCGGCTCTGCACCTGGGCGGCGTGCGAGGCGCGGGCCTTGAAGCGCTCGATGAACTTGATTTCCTTGGCCAGCATCGCCTGCTGGCGCTCAAACTGCGCCTGCTGCTGCTTTTCCTTCATGGCGCGCTGCTGTTCATAGAACTCGTAGTCGCCGGAGTAAGAGGTGAGGGCGCCGCCGTCGATTTCGATGATCTTGTTGATGACGCGGTTCATGAACTCGCGGTCATGCGAGGTCATCAGCAGGGCGCCGTCGAAATTCTTCAGGAAGCTTTCGAGCCAGATCAGACTTTCGAGGTCGAGGTGGTTGGACGGCTCGTCGAGCAGCATCACATCCGGGTTCATCAGCAGGATGCGGGCCAGCGCCACGCGCATCTTCCAGCCGCCAGAGAGCGCGCCGACATCGCCATCCATCATGGCCTGGGTGAAGCTGAGCCCCGCCAGCACCTCACGCGCCCGGGCGTCGAGGGCGTAGCCATCAAGCTCCTCAAACCGCGCCTGCACCTCGCCATAGCGCTCGATGATGGCGTCCATCTCATCCATGCGCTCGGGGGCGCCCATGGCGGCCTCCAGTTCGCGCATTTCGGCGGCGACGGCGCTGACGGGACCTGCGCCATCCATCACCTCGGCCACGGCGGACCGGCCGGCCATCTCGCCGACGTCCTGGTTAAAATAGCCGATGGAGACGCCCTTATCGACCGACACCGTGCCTTCGTCCGGCGGCTCCTGGCCGGTGATCATGCGGAACAGCGTGGTCTTGCCGGCGCCATTCGGCCCCACCAGGCCAATGCGCTCCCCCCGGTTCAGCGCCGCCGACGCCTCCACATAGAGCAGGCGCTCGCCGTTCTGCTTGGAGATGTTATCGAGACGAATCATGGGGCTCACGCAGGCAGGGAAAAGCCGCGTGTTAGAGCATTGGAGGGCTTGTGGGAATGCGGCGTGGGCGATAAGCGCCAGTCAGCTCCGGTCGCCCTCCCGATCCCATGTTCCCGCAACCACCCCCATGCGGCGCAGTTCGGTCTTTCTCACCTTCTCTGTCGGCGTCTTGGGCAGGGCGTCGACGAGGGCGATGAAGCGGGGGCGGGCGAAGCGGGGGACTTCGCGGTCGGTGTGGGCGGCGATCTGGTGTGGGGTGAGCTGGGCGCCGGGAGCGGGGACGATGGCGAGCATCACTTCATCCTCGCCGCCGGCGAGGTCGGCGGGCACGGCGTAAGCGGCGACTTCGGCCACGCCAGGCAGGCGCAGCACCGCCTGCTCCACCTCCCACGACGAGATGTTTTCGCCGCGCCGGCGGATGCAATCCTTGATGCGGTCGACGAAGAACAGATAGCCGTCCGCGTCGATGTAGCCGGCGTCGCCAGAGTGAAACCAGAAATTGCGCCACGCCTCGATGGTCTTGTCGGGCATGTCGTGATAGGCGGCCATCATCGTCCAGGGCAGTTTTGGCCGCGTCATGATCTCTCCGGTCTGGCCGGGGGGAAGCTCCTCGTCAGTATCCGGATCGCGGATGCTGAGCTCGTAGAACCGCTCATAGGGCCTGCCGGCGGAGCCTGGCTTCGTGCCGTCGGCCTCGCCCCAGGCGACAATGTTGATCTCGGTCATGCCATAGCCGGAGGTGACGGCGGGCACGCCGAAGCGCTCATGCCACACCGGCACGTGCTCGGCTGGGTTGGGCGCGCACAGGATCAGCCGCAGCTTGTGGTCGCGATCATCGGGACGCGGCGGAGTGTCGACGACAAAGGCGCTGACCACGCCAAGCGAGTTGGTGATGGTGGCGCCATGTTCGCGCACGTCGTCGAGCCAGGCGTTGGCGCTAAACCTGCGGCGCACCACCGCCGTGGCCCCGGTCATCAGGCAGCAGTACAGCTGCATCAGCAGGCCATTGGCGTGGAACAGCGGCAGCACGATGTAATAGGTGTCGTCTGCGGTCACCCGGAATTTGTCCGCCGTGCCAAAGCCAAACAGATAGCAATGGGCGTGCGGCATCAGCACGCCCTTGGCCGGGCCCGTGGTGCCAGAGGTGTACATGATGGCGGCGATGTCGCGGGCGCGCGGCATGGCGCCCTGCCACGGCTCCGCCGCCCGCCAGCCGGCGAAATCGATGACGCGCCAGCCCGTGGCCGCCATGTCAGGCGCGGGGGCACCGCCGAGGCTGGCCTGATCCGCCACCACCACTGTTTTCAGCCGCGGCAGGCGGGCGGCGATGTCGATGACCACCGGCAAGAGGTCCGCGCCGATAATGGCGACCTCGGCGCCGCAGTTAACGATCTGATGCTCAAGGAAACTGCCGGTGAGTTCGGTGTTGAGCACGACAAAGGCCGCGCCCAGCCGCCCCAGCCCGAGCCAGGCGCGGACAATGTCGGCGCAATTGCGCACCATCACCGCCACCCGGTCGCCGGGATCGACGCCGAGATGGTGCAGGAAGCTGGCCGCGCGTTCGCCCGCGTCATGCGCCTCGGCGAAACTGATGGCCTCGCCGCCAATAAAGCGCGCGAAGATCTTGTCCGGGTGGTGACGCGCCTGGAAGGCGGCGACCTCGGGCAGTATCCAGCGCTCTGGCTCGGTCGGGTACATCATGGCCAGCGTCCCTCCTGCGCGCTGGCCCGGGCGCTTCTGTCCCTTGCGTCGCCTGCGTCACGCCGCCGAGGATGCGTCAGCGCCCGCGACCGATGCAAGGCGCGCAACGCGCTGGGCGCATTGGCAATAAGGATGAGAATGGCCGAAGGCGTGCTGCACCCGGCGAGGGGCCGTGCTTGCGGAATACGTCCGACGGGGCCGCGCCGTCAGCCTTGCGGGCGCGTCACGCCGCCGAGCTGCTCGGCGATGGCCCGGGCGGTGCGGGCCAGCATGGGGCCATAGCGCTCATGGATCTCCTGCTCGCCGAGCAGATAGGCCGGGCCGCCCAGGCCCAGGGCATAGACGCCACGGCCATTGGGCAGAATGATCGGCACGCCGGCGCCATTGATGTCGCGCTGCCATTCGCCGATCGAGGTGCAATAGCCCTTCTCGCGCACTTCACTGACGGCGGCGTCGATGGCGGCTTTCACCTTCGGGTAGTCATCGGGCTTCTGCCGACGGAACTCCTCGAGCACGCTGGCGCGTTCTTCGGCCGTGGCGCCCGTCAGCCAGGCCTTGCCCGTGGATGTGGTGGCGATGGGCATGCGCGCGCCGACCGGCAGGCGCAGGCCGATCAGCGCCGAGCCTTCGCAGGTCTCGATACAGATCACCGACTGGCGCTCGCGCACGGTGAGCGAGATGTTCATATTGCCGCTATTGGCCAGCTCCTGCATCAGCGGGCGGGCGATGCGGCGGATGTCGAGCCGCTCCAGCGCGGTGAAGGCCAGCTTCAGCGTGCGGCCGCCGAGCTCGTAATTGGCGAGCCGTGGGTTGTAACTGAGATAGCCCATTTCCATCAGCGTGTGAGTGATGCGCGACACCGTCGGCTTGGGCAGGCCGGTGCGCTCGGCCAGCTCCTGATTGCCGAGCGCCCCATCTGACACCCGGAAAGCTGACAACACGTCGAGGCCACGGGCCAGCGCCGTGACAAACTGCCGGCCGCTGTCGGCGCCGTCGCTCTCGCGCGGGCGACGGCTGGCGCTGCCGCGCTTGCGCGCCGCCGCAGGGGATGTTGCGGAGGCCGCCGATGTGGGCGCTGCTGACGCGTTGGCGTCATGATCCGCGCCCGGGCTGGCGTCGGCGTCGCTGGAGGTCGTCGGTGAGGGCTCGGACAAGACGGTCTCCGGTGACAGGGGCGGCCGTGCGGCTTGCGCCCGTCGCTGATCGCGCGCGGCGCCGCGCAGGCGGAAAACCGGGGTTTACCTGCGTCGGCGCAAATCTGCAAAATCCATTTTCGCAGATTGCTTGACACGGATGGCTATGACAAGTTCCTGGCCCAGGGATGCTGGCGCGACGGCGCCGCCTGCACATGAGACAACGTGAGGGAAACGCTTATGGCCATTGACCCGCAACGCCTGCTGAACTGGCCGTTCGAGGAGCTCGAACACACCTATACGGCGAAGGACACCATCCTGTATGCGCTGGGTCTTGGCCTGGGCTCGGACCCGCTCGACGAGAACCAGCTGCGCTTCGTCTATGAGGAGAATTTGCAGGCGCTGCCGACCATGGCGGTGGTGCTGGGCTATCCTGGCTTCTGGCTGAAAAACCCGGAGACCGGCGCCGACTGGACCAAGGTGCTGCATGGCGAGCAGGGGCTGCAGGTGTTCAGGCCGCTGCCGGCGTCTGGCACGGTGCTGGGCCGCACCCGCGTCACCGATCTGATCGACAAGGGCGAGGGTAAGGGCGCGATCCTGTATCTGGAGCGCGACATCATCGACAAGGCCACCGGCGAGCTGTTGTGCAAGGTCACCGGCTCCAGCTTCCTGCGCGGCGACGGCGGTTTTGGCGGCAAGTCAGGCCCGACGCCCAAAACCCATCAGGTGCCGGAGCGCGCCCCCGACATCACCCTGGCGCTGCCGACCCTGCCGCAGGCGGCGCTGATCTATCGTTTGTCCGGTGACTACAACCCGCTGCATGCCGATCCGAAGGTGGCGACGGGGGCTGGTTTCAAGGCGCCAATCTTGCATGGTCTGTGCACCTATGGCGTGGTCGGCCGGGCGCTGATCCAGGCGGTGGGCGATTCCGACCCGACCCGCCTGCGCCGCATGGACGTGCGCTTCACCTCGCCGGTCTATCCAGGCGAGACGGTGGTCACCGAGATCTGGCGGGAGGACGGCGGCGCCGTTTCGTTCCGCGCCCGCGTGCAAGAGCGCGATGTGGTGGTGATCAATAACGGCTACGCTGAGTTCGTCTGAGCTTTTGGCGGCGTCCTGTGCGCCGATGGTCTGCTTGAGCAATGCCCGCGCTGGTCGCGGGCATTGTCATGTCTGGTGTGCCTGGGAGGTGGGCGGCGCTGGGTGAAGACGTGGATGCCCGCGACAGGCGCGGGCATGACGGTGGGTGTGATGGGATGGGGGCGGGGAATATTGGCCTGGCCGCGCGGCCGTGCGTCATACCAGGATGCGAAGATGCTGACGCATCCGCATCCTGAAGTGCTCAGGCGCCGCACGGTCTTGGCCAGAACCCGATCTATCAAGCTCATCGGGTTCTGACATCAGTCGTTGGCGGCGGCGCGGCTTGGGACCAGCGGCGTGTCGGCTGGCGCATCCACGGCGGGCAGCGGCCCCGCATCGCCGAGCCCCCATGGCGGCGGCGGGATGTTCATATGCGCCGCCCGCAACGCCCCTGACCAGCGCTCGCTCAGATCGTGGAAATACGGGTCGCCGGACTCGATGCGGCGGGTGACGGCGATCTCCAGCGCGTCGCGGCGGATGATCGCCATGTCGAGCGGCAGCCCCACGCCGAGATTGGAGCGCAGGGTGGAATCCATCGACAGCAGGCTAAGCTTGATGCCGTCGTCGAGCGAGGTGTCCCATTTGACTGAGCGGTCGAGGATCGGCTTGCCGTATTTGTGCTCGCCGATCTGCAAAAATGGCGTGTCGCGCGAGCATTCGATGAAATTGCCAGCGGCGTAGATCATATACAGCCGCAGCTTGCCGCCACGGATCTGGCCGGCGAGCAGGAACGACACGTCGAAGGGCAGGCCAGCTTCCTCCAGCGCCTCGCCGAACTGCCTGCGCATCTGGCGCACGGCGTTGCCCACCAGCTGCGCGGCGCGGAACATGCTGGGCGCATCGGTGATGCGCTCGACCTCGCCGGTCTCCGGATTGGGCACGCCCTCGCTGATCAGCGACAGCACCGATTGCGAGATCGACAGATTGCCGGCGCAGGCCAGGGCAATGGCGCGCTCGCCCGCCTTCTCATAGACATGCAGCTTGCGGAAGGTGGAGATGTTGTCGATGCCGGCGTTGGTGCGCGTATCGGCCAGCAGCACCACGCCGCTCTGGACAAGGATACCGACGCAATAGGTCATGACTGGGTCTCGCTGCGAACGCAGGGCAGGGGGCCTGGAATGGTCTTGAGCGCCATCATGCCTGGTTCTGCCTGCTGGCCTGCGCGACAGTGAGCGCTACGTCAAGGCTCTCGGCGCCGCCGCCAGCGCGACTGCCGCGCACCGGCGCTGCGCCGTGGTAATCGAGACCGGCCGCCACACGCACATGCGCGTCTGTCGGGCAGATGCAATTGGCCGCGTCAAAGCCAATCCAGCCGATGTCCGGCGCATAGGCCTCAGCCCAGGCGTGCGCCGCCTCCTGCTCGGTGACGCCGTCGTTACGCACAAAATATCCCGAGACATAGCGCGCCGGAATGTCGAGCACCCGGCATGCGGTGATGAAGACATGGCTGAGGTCCTGACACACCCCCTTGCCCAGGGCGAATGATTCTGCCGCCGTGGTGGCGGCATGGGTGTGGTCGGTGTCGAAGGTCATGCGGGCGTGGATCGCCCCCATCAGGTCATGCAGGACATCGAGGCGGTTGCGTTGCAGGTCGCCCGCCGCCGTGTGGGCGAATTCGACCAGGGCGCCGTCGGGCTGGGTCAGCTGGGTTTCGCGCAGGTAAAGCGCTGGCGGGAAGCGCTCGGCGGCGCCGCGCAGGATGCCGTGGGTGTCGCTGGTCTGCACCTCGCCGCTGACCTCGATGCGCATCTCCTGGGTCGGGCCTTCGAGGCACAGGCGCAGCACGTGATTGCCGAGCATGTCCTCGTCCTGGCGCAGCCGCACGTCGGGGCGGACGATGACCCGCCATGAGCGCACGTGCTGGCTGTCGTGCGAGCGCGGCGTCAGCCGCAGCGCCTGGTGCAGGCGTCGCGCCGGCTGGTCGTAGCGGTAGGTGGTGGTGTGGGCGATGCGGATGCGCATGGCGTCCCTCCCGTGACATCAAACTGCAAAGGCAAACAGGCGGGCCTGTTTCACCGGGCTGTGGCTGCCGTCGCCGCGTCGGCCTGCTTGCCAGGCCGGCTGGCGCGCCGTGGCCAGACGCGGCGGCCCCTCGCGTCAGGACAACAGATACTGGCTCGACAAGGACGCGCCCAGACGGTTGTTGTCCTTGATGAAGCCGGTGATGAATTCGTGCAGGCCGTTCTGGAAGATGTCGCCGATGCGCAGGCTGTCGAGCCGGGCGAGAGTCGAATTGGCCTGCTCCTGGCCGGGACCATATTGGCCATAGGCCTCGGCGATCTGGTCGAGAATGCGGGCCATGGAGCCATAGCAACTGGCCAAAGAGCGCGGCATCTGCCGGTTGAGGATCAACAGATCAGCCACCAGCCACGGGCGGACGCTTTCGCGATACACCCAGTGATAGGCGGTGAGCGCCGACACCTGACGCAGGATGGCGGTCCACTGGAAATAGTCGAGGCTGCCGCCGACCCGCTCCGAGGCGGGCAGCAGCAGATGATACTTGACGTCGAGAATGCGGGCGGTGTTGTCGGCGCGCTCGATGGCCTCGCCGAGTTGCACGAACCAATAAGCGTCGTTGCGCAGCATGGTGTGGTGCGCCGCGCCTTCGACGCCGCGCGGCACGCGCTTGACCCATTCGAGAAATCGCAGGGTTTCCTCGCGGCCCATGTCGCGGTCGCTGATGGTCTTCAGCTCCAGCCAGGCTTCATTGATCGCCTCCCACACCTCGCTGGTCAGCGCCGTGCGCACCGAACGGGCGTTGGCGCGGGCGATGGCGATGCAATTGCGGATGGAGGAGGGGTTCTCCTTGCTGAAGATGATGAAGTGCCGGGCGGTCTCCTCGCTCAGCACGTCATAAAATTGCGAGAACAGAGCCATGCCGCCCGAGGAGGCGATGGCGCTCTCCCATTCATTGCCAGGCCCATTGGTCGAGGGCAGGCTGGCGAGGCGCAGGCCGGTTTCGAGAATGCGCGCCTGGAAGTCGGCGCGCTCCAGATAGCGGGCGGACCAGTAGAGACTGTCAGCGGTGCGGGACAGCATGCGCGTCCTCCGGAAGGGGGCGGCCAGCGGCGCAGGCGCTGCGCTGGCCCGAAAAGTGAAGGGATGGCGACGACGGGACGCTCAGGCTTCCAGCACCCAGGTGTCCTTGGTGCCGCCGCCCTGGCTGGAATTGACCACCAGCGAGCCCTGCTTCAGCGCCACGCGCGTCAGCCCGCCAGGCGCCACCTGGATCTCGTCGGCGCCGCACAGCACGAAGGGACGCAGATCAACGTGACGGGGGGCGACGCCGCTCTCGACGCAGGTCGGGCAGGTCGACAGCGCCAGCGTCGGCTGGGCGATGAAGCCTGCCGGAGCGTGGCGCAATTTGGCGCGGAAGCTGTCGATCTCGGCGCGCGTGGCGTGCGGTCCCACCAGCATGCCATAGCCGCCGGAGCCATTGACCTCCTTGACCACGAGGCTCTCCAGATTATCGAGCACATGGGCCAGGGCGTCCGGCTCGCGGCAGCGCCAGGTCGGCACATTCTTCAGCAATGGCTCCTCGCCAGTGAAGAAGCGGATGATCTCCGGCATATAGCTGTAGATCGCCTTGTCATCGGCGATGCCGGTGCCGACGGCATTGGTCAAAGTGACGTTGCCGGCCAGATAGGCGTCCATCAGCCCCGGCACGCCGAGCATGGAATCCGGGCGGAACACCAGAGGATCAATGAAATCGTCGTCGACGCGGCGATACAGCACGTCGACGCGCTTCGGCCCCTCGGTGGTGCGCATGTACAGCGTGCTGTCGCGGACAATGAGGTCAGAGCCCTCCACCAGTTCGATGCCGAGCTTGTCGGCGAGGAACGAGTGCTCATAGAAGGCCGAATTGTGCTGGCCGGGGGTGAGCAGCGCCACGGTGGGATTGTGCCGCGCCCCCAGAGGGGCCACCGAGCGCAGGGTCTCCAGCAGCATGCTGGGATAGTTTTCGACCGGGGCGATCGGCATGCGCGAGAACAGATCCGGGAACAGGCGCATCATCGCCTCCCGGTTCTCCAGCATGTAGGACACGCCAGACGGCGTGCGAACATTGTCCTCCAGCACATAGAAATTGTCGGCGTCGACGCGCACCACGTCGATCCCGGCGATCTGCACCCGCAGGTCATGCGGCACAGGCCGACCGGCCATCTCCGGGCAATAGGCCGGATTGCGCCAGATCAGCTCCTCGGGGAGCACGCCGGCGCGCAGGCATTCGCGCCGGCCATAAATGTCCGAGAGAAAGGCGTTGATGGCGCGGACGCGCTGCCTGAGGCCGCGCTCCAGCTGGGTCCATTCTGACTTTTGCAGCACACGCGGGATGATGTCGAAGGGGATCAGCCGCTCGCTGGCCTGCTCATCGCCATAAACGGCGAAGGTGATGCCGAGCCGGCGAAAAAACAGCTCGGCCTGACTGCGGCGGGTGTCGAGGAGATCGGGGGGGACCGAGCGCAGCCAGGCGTCGATGGCCACATAGGCCTGCCGCACCGCCTCGGGGGCGCTATCGGCGCCGCGCACGAAACCATACATCTCGTCGAAGATGGCCGGGGCTTCCATGACGTCGGACATGGCGTCTCCTAGGGCTCGGCAGGCTGGCCAGACCTGCGTGGCGCGGGCATCCGGGCGATCGTTGCGGAGCCCCGGCGCGCCGCTGAATGGTCATGTCAGCATCATGGCGAGCGGTTCTGCCACTGAAAAGGCTCAAAATGACCATTGACCGGGCTGATTGTCTGTTTTTCGGGCCAGTTTGTCGGGTGTAACGATGATATTTGCGTCATAGGGGGTCGCCCGGCCCACGACACGCTCACGCTGAAGCCATCCGGCCTCACGCGGCTGGTCGCGCGTCCCGCAAGGGCAGGGTGATGGAACCCGGTGGAGTATCAAACGTGACCGATCGGCCTGCGATCCTGCTGCTGTCAACGGGCGGCACCATCACCATGACGGCGCGCCCGGACGGGGCTGGCGTGACGCCGACGCTGCAGGCGGCGGACCTCGCCGCCTCCGTGCCAGGGCTTTCAGCTGTGGCGCAGGTGACGCCAGTGTCCGTGGCGCGCAAGCCGTCGGCGTCGCTGACGCTCGCCGATCTGGTCGCCCTGGCGCGACAGATTGCGGCGAGCGAGGCCGAAGGGGCGCGCGGGGCGGTGGTGGTGCAGGGCACCGACACCATTGAAGAGACGGCGTTCGTGCTGTCGCTCCTGCTGCCGCCGCGTTTGCCGGTGGTGGTCACCGGGGCGATGCGCGCTCCGACCATGGCGGGCGCCGACGGGCCGGCCAATCTGCTCGCCGCCGTCACCGTGGCCTCCGCCCCTGAGACGGTTGGCCTTGGCCCGGTGGTGGTGCTCAATGATGAGGTCCATGCGGCGCAGCATGTGCAGAAGGCGCATACATCGCTGACCTCTGCCTTCGCCTCGCCCGGATATGGGCCGCTCGGCGTGGTGGCGGAGGGCAGGCTACGGCTGGCGCTGCGACCCGCCGAGGCGCCGGACACGCTGGCGGACCTGCTTGGCATGTCGACGGAGGCGGTGTTGCAGCAATTGGCGGCGTGGGACGCGAGGGCGCTGGGCGAGGGTGATAGCGATGCAGCTGCGGGGGAGCCAGGCCAGCGCGCCGTGCTCGCCGGGCCCGGGCAGGCGACGTGCCCGCCGGTGGCGTTGCTGCGTATCGGCCTGGGCGATGACGGCCGCCTGCTGGCCGCAGCGCCAGAGCTCGGTTTCGCCGCCGTGGTGATCGAGGGCGCTGGGGCAGGGCATGTGCCCGAGGACGTCGCCGCCATCGTCTCCGAGGTGGCCGCGCGCGTGCCGGTGGCGCTGGCCAGCCGCGTCGCGGCGGGACCAGCGTTTTCGCGCACCTATGGCTATGCCGGATCGGAGATCGACCTGCTGCAACGCGGCGCCATCAGCGCCGGCCGCCTCTCCGGTCTCAAGACGCGCCTCGCCCTGCAATTGTTGCTGCAACTCAACGTCAGCGGCGAGCGGCTCCGGGCGAGCATGGCGCGCCTGGCGGCCTGAGGGGCGGTCGACGCCGCGCATGGCTCGCCGCCCCGCATGGCCCGCCGCCCCGTCATGCCCGTGCTTGTCACGGGCATCCACGCGCTTCTGCCATAGGTGGCAGGGCGCGCGGTAGAATTGTGCAGGCGGCGCTGAGGCGTGACCATTCTGACTGGCAAGACGTGGATGCCCGTGACGAGCACGGGCATGACGGCGGCGGTGGGGGCCGGGATGGGGGATGCCCAGGCTGACAGTTGACCTGTCAGCCCAGTGACCAGGACGCCGCCCCGCGTGCCACAGGCACTGCCTGCGACGACGCACTGCCCGTCACCGCGCAACGCCCGCCGTCTTCCGCCGCCGCTTTCCGCCCCCGCTATCCGCTGCGTCATGCCCGTGCTTGTCACGGGCATCCACGCGCTTCTGCCATTCGTGGCAGGGCGCGCGGTTGAATTGTGCAAGCGGTGGGGAGGCGTGACCATTCTGACAGGCAAGACGTGGATGCCCGTGACGAGCACGGGCACGACGGCGAGGGTGGGGGCGTGACGGGGGAACGTCTGGCCGTGCGGCGCCTTTGGCCGCCCGTGCATCGCAAGCCTTGCGCCAGGCGCATGGCCGGGATGGATGTTGTTGACAGTAATTTGGAGGCTTTCTAGCATTTGCGGGATAAAAGGCGGTTATGGCTGGGAGATTCCCGCGGGCCGGAAAATATTCGTCGGGTCATGACGGGAGGAATTCGTGCTGTGGCGCCGCCCTGAAGCGGGGTGAAGCACATGTCCACAGACGTAGTGACGGGTCCGGCTGCTGTCGCGGCCAATGATGACAACCTGCGTAAGGTCACGCTCGACGACAAATATCTGCTGCCCTCCGGCCGCGTGTATCTGTCTGGCATCCAGGCATTGGTGCGGCTGCCGATGATGCAGCGCCAGCGCGATCTGGCCCAGGGCCGGAATACCGCGGGCTTTATCTCCGGCTATCGTGGTTCGCCGCTTGGCGTCTATGACAATGCGCTGTGGCAGGCCAAGAAGCTGCTGCAGGCGGAGAACATCACTTTTCAGAGCGGGCTGAACGAGGATCTGGCCGCCACCGCCGTGTGGGGCAGCCAGCAGGTCGGGCTGTTTCCGGGCGCCAAATTCGATGGCGTGTTCGGCATCTGGTACGGCAAGGGGCCGGGCGTCGACCGCTCGATGGACGCGCTGAAACACGCCAATTCCGCCGGAACCTCGCCCTATGGCGGCGTCCTCGCCATCGCAGGCGATGACCATGGCTGCCAGTCGTCGACCCTCGCCCACCAGAGCGAGCAGGTCTACATGGCGGCGATGATGCCGATCCTCAATCCAGCCAATGTGCAGGAATATCTGGATTTCGGCCTGCGCGGCTATGCGCTGTCGCGTTACAGCGGCTGCTGGGTCGGCTTCAAGGCGATCTCCGAGGCGGTGGAGAGTTCGGCCTCGGTCTGGGTGGATCCCGAGCGCATCCGTATCATTACCCCCGACGATTTCGCCATGCCGGTGGGCGGCCTCAACATCCGCTGGCCTGATCCGCCGCTGGAGGCCGAGGCGCGGCTGCACGGCCCGCGCATGGAGGCGGTGGCGGCCTTTGCCCGCGCCAATCCGTTCGACGAGATCGTGCTCGACAGTCGCGACGCCGGCGTGCCGGGCCGGCTGGGGCTGATGACTACCGGCAAGGCGCATCTCGACGCCCGCCAGGCCCTGGCTGATCTGGGGATTTCCGATGATCAGGCCCGCGCACTGGGTCTGCGCATCTACAAGGTCGGCCTGACCTGGCCGCTGGAGCGGCAGGGCGCCCTGCGCTTCGCCGAGGGGCTGGAAGAGGTGCTGGTGCTGGAGGAGAAGCGCGGCTTCATCGAAGACCAGCTGATGCGCTACCTCTACAATATGCCGACGGACCGGCGCCCCAATGTGGTCGGCAAGCGTGATGAGAACGGCGGCTTTCTGCTGCCGAGCGAGGGCGAGTTCAGCCCGACCATGGTGGCGAAGGCCATCGTGGCGCGGCTGAAGCGGCGCGGCCACAACGATCCGGCGCTGGAGCAGCGGCTGTCCCGGCTTGAATCCTTCGAGCAGATGGCGGCGACGCCGGCGACCAAAATGGCGCGGACGCCGTTCTTCTGCTCCGGCTGCCCGCACAACACCTCCACCAATGTGCCGGAGGGCTCGCGCGCCATGGCCGGCATCGGCTGCCATGGCATGGCCAGCTACATTCCGGCCCGGCGCACCGCGACTATTACCCATATGGGCGCGGAGGGGACCAACTGGATCGGCCAGGCGCCGTTCACCAATGAGCCGCACATCTTCCAGAATCTGGGCGACGGCACCTACACCCATTCCGGCATTCTGGCGATCCGGGCCGCCGTCGCGGCTGGCGTCAACATCACCTACAAGATCCTCTACAATGACGCCGTCGCCATGACCGGCGGCCAGCACGCCGAGGGCGGCTATTCGGTGGGCGAGATCGCCGCCCAGGTGGCGGCGGAGCGTATCGGCCGGCTGGTGGTGGTGTCAGACGAGCCGGACAAATATCCGCCAAACGGTTATTTCCCCTCGGGGACCACGGTGTTCCACCGCGACGACCTCGACCGGGTGCAGCGCGAGCTGCGCGAGACCGAAGGCGTGACGGTGCTGATCTATGACCAGACCTGCGCCGCCGAGAAACGCCGCCGGCGCAAACGCGGCCTGTTCCCCGATCCGCAGAAGCGGGTGTTCATCAATGACCTGGTCTGCGAGGGCTGTGGCGATTGCTCGGTGAAGTCGAATTGCGTCTCGGTGAAGCCGCTGGAGACCGAGTTTGGACGCAAACGGCAGATCGACCAGTCAAATTGCAACAAGGATTATTCCTGCCTCAACGGCTTCTGCCCAAGCTTCGTCACCGTGCACGGCGGCAGCCTGCGCAAGCTGAAAAAATCCGCGGCGAACGTGGCCCAGGGCGCGGATGATCCCTTCGCCGCGCTGCCGGAGCCGCAGCTCAAGGCGCTGGTCGAGCCCTATGGCGTGCTGATCACCGGCATTGGCGGCACGGGCGTCATCACCGTCGGGGCCTTGCTTGGCATGGCGGCGCATCTGGAGGGCAAGGGCTGCACGGTGCTGGATTTCACCGGCCTGTCGCAGAAGAATGGCGCGGTGATGAGCCATGTGCGTCTCGCCGCCCAGCCCGAGGATCTGGCGGCGGTGCGCATCGCCCCTGGCGGCGCCGATCTGGTGCTGGGCTGCGACATGGTGGTGGCGGCGAGCGCGCCGGCGCTGTCGCGCATGGAGAGCGGGGTCACCCGCGCCGTGGTCAACGATTTCCTGCAGCCGACCGCCGGTTTCGTCATCAACCCCGACGTCGATTTCGAATACGCCCAGATGAAGCGGGCCATGCGTCAGGCGGTGGGCGACAGGGGCATCGATTTCGTCAAGGCCAGTGATCTGGCCACGGCGCTGATGGGCGACGCCATCGCCACCAATCTGTTCATGCTCGGCTATGCCTGGCAGCGCGGCCTGCTGCCGCTATCGCTGGCCTCGATCGAGAAGGCGGTGGAGCTGAATGGCGCGGCGGTGGAGATGAATCTGCGCGCCTTCGCCTGGGGGCGACTGACCGCCCACGACCCCGCGGCGGTGGAGCGGATCGCCCGGCCACTACTGGCGCCGCCCGCGCCGGAGGCGCCGCAGATCGATGAGATCATCGCGCGGCGCAGCGCCTTCCTCGCCGACTATCAGGACGCCGCCTGGGCCGCGCGCTATGTGGCGCTGGTCGAGGCCGCCCGACAGGCAGAGCAGGCGCGGACCCCCGGGCGCAGCGCGTTGGCCGAGGCTGTGGCGCAGAATTTCTTCAAACTGATGGCCTATAAGGATGAGTATGAGGTGGCGCGGCTGTACGCCGACAGCGCCTTCCGCGACAAGCTGGCCCGCCAGTTCGACGGCGACTACAGCCTGCGCTTCCATCTGGCGCCGCCGCTGATCTCGCGCCGCGATCCGGAGACGGGCGAACTGAAGAAGCGCTCCTTCGGGCCGTGGCTGCTGCCGGTGTTGCGGGTGCTGGCGCGAATGAAGGGCCTGCGCGGCGGCGCCTTCGACATCTTCGGCTACAGCCACGAGCGGCGCACCGAACGGCAGCTGATCACCGATTACGAGACGCTGATGCATGAGCTGTTCGCCGATCTCAGCCACGCCAATCATGGCGTCGCCGTCGATCTGGCCCGGATCCCCGAGCAGATCCGTGGCTATGGCCATATCAAGGAGCGCAATTTGAAGGCCGCCAAAACCAATGAGGCCATGCTGCGGGCGGCGTTCAGAAGCCCGCCGCCGCTGGCTCAGGCGGCGGAGTGAGGCCCAGCAGGCAGTCATGCCAGACCCCGATGAGCATGGTTCGTCGGGGTCTGCTTATGCCCGTGCGGCGCCTGAGCATGGCAGGAGGCGCATGCGTTAGCATTTGCGCATCCGGGCATCAGGCAGGCTGTGTTCAGCCTGGCGACGACAGGCGGGATGCCGGCCCGCGTCGGATGTGCGCCGGCGCTCCCGCGGGGGGCGTCCGCCCCCCCCAGCAACGACGTGACCGCCGGTCGTTTGAGGTCGATTGGCGCCGTGGTCGTAACGGTAACTTGATCGACGCAAGCAATGAAGCGCAACGCTGCGCGGGGTTGCTTTGGGAACTACCGCCCAGCTCAGACGTTTATCCTCTACAAAACGCCAGTCGCGCGGCGATGCGTGACGCGAGTATGAGGGTACGTTCATGTTTGGCTGGGCCATTACTTTTCTGATCATCGCCTTGATCGCCGCCGTTCTGGGATTTGGCGGCATCGCCGGCACCGCTGTCGGCATCGCCAAGCTGATCTTCGTGGTGGCGCTTATCCTGTTCGCCATCTCGGCAGTGGCGGGCATCATTCGCGGCCGTAGCCCAGGCGTCTGAGGACGTGGGCCACCAATCTGGCGCTGTTTGCGTCAGCGTGGCGTTGACACGCAGCCCCTTAAATTTTGCCGGTCGCCCTTCGGGGCGGCCGGCTTTGTTTTGGCCGGCGTCCAGACGCCGAATGTTTCGGGCGCCGCCTTGCTGCCTGGTCAATCCCGTACGGCGCCGGAGCATTTCATGATCATGATGCGGATGCATGAGTATACGCGCATCCCGGCATGAGCATGTGGTTGCAATGCGCTGCCGGCCAGCGTCCGGTTCAGGCGACGTGGCGGTCGTTGAGCACCGGGATCGAGATGGCCAGCACAACCCTGCCTGGTGCTGTGGGGGCCGCGCAAATTTCCTGGATGCAATCAGCGTCAAGCGGCGTGGCGTCGAGCTGACTGATGAACGCCTGGCGCAAGCGGCCGCTCATGCGCTGCGCCTGGGCCATGCCCGGACGCGGCGCTGTCTCCGCATTCATGTCGCGCAGCACTAGATCCATGCGGTCGCCGTTGCGACGGAAATCGAGCCGCGCGCGCATGAGCGGGCCGTGATCGTCGTCGAGCAACGGCCACATGACCTCAACCAGCAACAGCGCCATGGGAATGGCCCGGTCGAGTTCAAGGAAGCTGTTTTCGCCGCCATTCTCCGGCAGACGACACACGATGGCGCTGGCGGAGACATCCGCCGCCTGCTGCACATAGGCCAGGACTTCGGTCACCAACGGCCCGAGCGCCGCGTGGCTGATATCGCCATCAGCAAGCGCCAGCTTGTAGGCGGTGGCCATGGCGTGCACCCGGCACTCGGACAGGGCCAGCGCCTCATAGGCTTCGCCGGTCTTTTGCCGCTTGGTCAGGTTGAGGAAGCTGGCGATCACCTGGAAATTGTTTTTGACCCGGTGATGCAATTCCTTGAGCAAAGCGCTGCGCTGGTTGGCGACCGTGGCCAGTTCGCGGGTGCGCGCCGCCAGCACCTCGGTCATCTGGTCGAAGGCGTCAGCATATTGGCGCAATTCGAGCGGGGCGTTGGGCGGCAACGCGGCGCGGACGTTGAAATCGCCGAACGATAGCCGGTTGGCGGTGCGGGCGAGGCGGCGCATCCATTGCAGGAATAGCCGGTCAATCGCCAGCCAGGCCACCGCCATGACAATGGCGAAGATCAGCAGCGGCACCGCGAGGCCGATGGCCAGCTGCTGTTCGGCGTTACCGAAGCGAACCTGGCGAACGCCGGACATGATATGGGCGACGCCAGGCGCCACCTCCGTCGAGACATACGCGTATTCGTCGCCATTGCGGGCGATCCCCGTCAGGGGCTTTCCCCGGCTGTCGACATAGGCCGCCGGATCACGCGGCAGCCAGCTGGATTTCGCCGCATCGCCGTTGTCGCTGATCGGTTGGTGATTTTCGGTGAGCAAGCTGACAACGCCGCCCCGCTGGCGCGCCGAACGATTGATCAGGCGGTCTAGATATTCCTGCGACATCACTGTCAGCAGCACATCCGAGCCGCCCCGGAACGATGCGGTCCCCAGCCGGTGCGGCCCGGCGTCGCTAACGGTGACCGCCGCCAGATGTGGCTCCGGATTGAACGAGCCGGGCTGTGATGGTCTGGCCGCCCTGAGCAGACCGTCATAGGTGAAGGCCCTGACATCGCTGGCGTCGCCGGCCACGCAGAGCAGCGCGCCATTGCGGAAATAGCCATAGGCCGCGACGCGGACGTCGCGCTGCACATGCGCCTTGAGCGCGTCGCAGAACCGATCAGGGCCGACGTCGGCGCCGGTCGCCAGCAAGGTGTAGCCGACCAGATTGGCGCCGGCGACGGCGCTCTGCACCTGGTTGGCGATGGTCGCAGTGGTCTGGCGCTGATAAAGGTCGGTTGTGTGGCGAATGGCGCGATAGCCGTGCCAGGTCAGGCCAGCTGACAGCACCACCGCCGGCAAGACGGCCAGACCAAACAGGGCCAAAAGTTGTGATCTGACGCTGGCTGAACGCAGCATGGCGACGCCTCCGCTCAGTCGCGCTTGCCGCTGCCTGCACTGGCCATCGCTGCAAAGGCGTCGGCGTCCGGACCAAACTCGGCGCTGGAGGAGACGGCGAGCATGTCGCCCAACCGCGCCCGCGCGCGGTTGATGCGGCTCTTGATGGTGCCCAGCGCGCAACCACAGATTTCAGCCGCCTCTTCATAAGAGAAGCCTGAGGCGCCGACGAGGATCAGCGCCTCGCGCTGGTCGTCGGGCAGGGTGGCCAGGGCGCGGCGGAAATCTTCCAGATCCATGTGGCCATGCTGCGGCGCGTGCACCGACAGGCGCGCGGCGTAGCTGCCATCATCCTCGACCTCACGCGAGCGCTTGCGGAAATCGGAGTAAAAGGTGTTGCGCAGGATGGTGAACAGCCAGGCGCGAATATTGGTGCCCTCAGTATAGCCGTTCATATTGGTCCAGGCCTTGACGACGGTGTCCTGCACCAGATCGTCGGCGCGTTCGACATTGCCGGTGATGGAAATGGCGAAAGCGCGCAGGCTCTGCAGCTCGGCCAGCAGGGCTTCCTTGAAGCGGTCAGGATCTGTCACGATTCTTTATCCAGGTCAGACCCTGAGCGGGAGGCGGTTTTCCCGTCGAGGCTGGAGAGCAGGGCCAGGAACTTGTCCGGCACCGGCATGTTGACGACTTCATCGTACACGGCGCGCAGCTGTGAGCCGATCGCCCGTTGCACCGCGTCCTCAGCGCCAGAAGCAAGATCGCCAGCGTCGTTGGCGTCGTTCACCGCGTCACGTTCGCGATCATGCGACGTAGCGTTGGGGTTCGACGGCTTGAACTGGGTCATAGTCACGGCTTTCCTCGGAGGCGTCGCGGCGTGGGGTGCGCAGCATGGCGCACGGGCCCGGGAGCAGATCGTCGCGACGGCGGAAACAGGGATAAGGGCGAGGGTGCTTGTCTACCTGCGCCAGAACTGGCGCCTGCCTGGGCCAACGGGCGAAATGTCTCCCATCCGCCAAGCTTGAGCAAGACGTTTTCGCATGGCCTGGCCTTCGGGAACAATTGCGATGGGCCGCCGGGCGACCAGCCTGTCGAGCCATACATCGTCGCGCGCCAGGCGCGGCCGCCGCCGCCCTGTCGCCCATCCTGCCCATGCGCCCGCAGCGGGCCATGGCCCTCTCGCTCGATCAAATTGAAAATCTCCCGGGCGCCCCCGGCGTCAGCGCCGCCAGATGCGTGATGACGGAACAGCTGCGAAGCCGCCCAGGCGCGACGCCCGCTCACGGGCGATCAACAGTCATGGCGGGCTTGCAGGGCGATCCAGTTCAGACAACGCCGGGGGTGGGTTCTTGTTCCGAAAAAAATGTGGAACTATCAACTTGGCCGTTCGTTATTCCGACACTGACCGCAACAGCGTGCTGATCGCCCGGGCCGGCGGAAGATTTCCTGGAGCATTCGATGTCATTATCGCAAGAAATTGCGCCGCACCTCCCTTATCTGAGACGTTTTGCCCGTGCGCTAACGGGTAGCCAGAAGGCCGGCGACGCCTATGTGGTCGCAGCGCTCGAGGCGATTGTCGCCGACCCAGAGGTTTTGCGGCCTGGCGCCCAGCTCCGGGCGTCGCTGTATCAGGTGTTCCTCAAGATCTGGTCGTCGGTTGGCCCTGGGCTGGAAGACGCCGATGCAGGCGATGCGCAAGGCGGCGTCGCCGAGCGCCGGGTGACGGCGTTGACGCCGCGCCCGCGCCAGGCCTTCCTGTTGCGCGCCATTGAGGGCTTTTCCATCGAGGAAGTCGCAGACATTCTTGGCGTCAGCGCCAGGGAGGCCAACGAGCTGGTCACCGAGGCAGGCCGCGAGATCGCAGCCCAGGTCGCCACCGACGTGCTGATCATTGAAGACGAGCCGATCATCGCCATGGACCTGGAAGGGCTGGTCGAGGATATGGGCCACCGCGTCGTCGGCGTCGCCCGCACCCATCGCGAGGCCATCGAGAAAGCCAATGAGCGCCGTCCTGGCCTCGTGCTCGCTGACATCCAGCTCGCCGACGGCAGCTCTGGCCTTGACGCGGTGAATGAGATGATCGGCGGCTTCTCGGTGCCGGTGGTATTCATCACCGCATACCCGGAGCGGCTGCTCACCGGCGAGCGGCCGGAGCCAGCGTTCCTGATCACCAAGCCGTTCCACATCGATACGGTGCGGGCCGCCATTTCCCAGGCGCTGTTCTTCGATCGTCGCGCTGGCGCCGAACCGGTGGGCTGATGCCAGGATGCGCGGATGCTGACGCATCCGCATCCTGAAATGCTCAGGCGCCGCACGGGCTTGGCCAGAACCCGATGAGTGAAGCTCATCGGGTTCTGGTATGAGCCTACCGCCCAGGACCTGGGTCATCCCAGATGCAAGAAAGCCCGGAGTTGATCCGGGCTTTCTTTTGTCGGGTTGTTCTGGCTGACGCATCCTGTGGTGGAAGGCGGCGTCAGTCGTCGCTACGCGAGCTGCCGACCAGCAGGCCAACCAGGAAACCGACGCCCGCGGCGACGGCGATCGAGGTGGCCGGATTCTGCTGCACGGCGACGCGGGCATCGCGCACACCGCCGCGCACTTCGGCGCCGGCCTGGTCGAGGTAATGCCGGCCCTGATCGATGGCCGAATTGGCGGCGCGCGACAGCTGGTTGCTGTCAGGAATGGCCGAGCGCAACTGGGCGACGTTGTCTCGAAGCGCTTCGCCTGTGGTTCCAGCGATGCCCGAGACCCGCTTGGCGATCGCGGCCACCTCATTGCGCAGGGCGTCCAGCTCGTCAGTGACGGTCTTCGGCTTGCTGCTTCCCAGCCAGGAACTCATCTGCGTTCTCCTTGTCATCAGCGCCAGAGCATGACGCCTGCCAATCTGTGCTGGCGGCGGGAGGGCCGCGGGAGCGGAGCCCCGGCACGAGGCGCCACTCCACAAGACAGCCCGTCCGGCAGGCGACGGGTCGCGCGAAGGGCTTCCCGTCCAGCGCCATCAGGCGCGCGCCGGCCATCCGGCGAGCGGTATGCAAGGACAACGCGCCGGCGGCGCGCTGGTTCCCGTTCGCCGCCGGGTCGGCTGGAGATGGGTGGGGCGCTGTGCCGGCTGCGCGGGATTAGAGCAGAGGCGCTTTGACGTGTGACGGTTTCTCCAGCCACGCGGGGGTCGGCAGGCCCTTTTCCCGGAGGAAGGCCGGGTTGAACAGCTTGGACTGATAACGATTGCCGTAGTCAGCGAGGATGGTGACGATGGTGTGCCCCGGTCCCAGCTCTTTGCCCAGGCGGATGGCGCCGGCGACATTGACGCCGGAGGAGCCGCCGAGGCACAGGCCCTCGTGCTCCAGCAGGTCAAAGATCACCGGCAGCGCTTCTTCGTCGGGGATCTGATAAGCGAGGTCGATCGGCGCATCTTCCAGATTGGCGGTGATGCGGCCCTGGCCGATGCCTTCGGTGATCGAAGAGCCCGCCGATTTCAGCACGCCATTGGTGTAATATTCATAGAGCGCCGCGCCCATCGGGTCGGCGAGGGCGATGCGGATGTTGGGATTGCGCTGCTTCAGCGCGATGGCGATGCCGGCGAGCGTGCCGCCGCTGCCGACGGCGCAGGTGAAGCCGTCGATCTTGCCGCCGGTCTGCTCCCAGATCTCCGGGCCCGTGGTTTCGATATGCGCCTGGCGGTTGGCGACATTGTCGAACTGATTTGCCCACACCGCGCCATTGGCTTCGGTGGCGGCGAGCTGTTCGGCGAGGCGGCCCGACAGCTTCACGTAATTGTTAGGGTCGGCGTAAGGCACGGCTGGCACCTGCACCAGCTCGGCGCCGAGCAGGGTGAGGGCGTCCTTTTTTTCCTGGGCCTGGGTCTCAGGAATCACGATGACGCTACGGTAGCCGAGCGCGTTGCCAACGGTGGCGAGGCCGATGCCAGTGTTGCCGGCCGTGCCCTCGACGATGACGCCGCCAGGCCGCAGCAGGCCGCGCTTCTCGGCGTCGCGGATAATGTACAGCGCCGCGCGGTCCTTGACGGACTGCCCCGGGTTCAGGAACTCTGCCTTGCCGTAAATGTTGCAGCCGGTGAGTTCCGAGGCATGCCGCAGACGGATCAGCGGCGTGTCGCCAATGGCGTCGAGAACGCTGTCAAAGCGCTTCATGAGCTAGTCCTAAATCCTGGCCGGCCCGGACCGCATCGCTGGCGGCGATGGATCAAGGCCCGACACTGTCAATCCCTGGGCGCTGGCGCCGTCCCTTTGTTTAGAACTGGTAGTTGCAGATTTAAAGCGGATTCATCCGATAAACACATACCAATCTGTGAAATTGGATATTTCACAGATTTCCCGTTGCAATCTGAAAAAACATCGCGATTATAAGTGAAAATTTCAGGAGGCTTCCATGGCCACTCGGGGGCGTCACTTTTCCGGATTGTTCACCAGGGCGCTGACGGGCGTGGCGGCGCAGGATGATGCGCCGGTGGGCGGTCGCGTCGCCGCGCCCTCGCGTCGGGCCGGCATGAAGCTCGCCGCCGCCGCTGGCGTCGCCGTGCTCGGGCTGGCCGCCGCCGGCGTGCTCGCCGGGCTGCCGCGCGAGGCGCACGCCGCCCAGGCCTTGCTCAACGTGTCGTATGATCCCACCCGCGAATTGTATCGCGAGCTCAACGCCGCCTTCAGCAAGGCCTATGCCGGGCAGGGCGGCGAGCAGGTGCAGGTGCGCACCTCGCATGGCGGCTCCGGCTCGCAGGCGCGTACGGTCATCGATGGCGCGCCAGCCGATGTGGTGACGCTGGGCATTCCCTCGGACATCGACGCCATCGCGAGACTCAGCGGCAAGATTCCGGCTGACTGGCGCAGCAAGCTGCCCAACAATGGTCTGCCCTACACCTCCACCGTGGTGTTCGTGGTGCGCAAGGGCAATCCCAAGGCGATCAAGGATTGGGACGATCTGGTGCGCGCCGATGTCGGGGTCATCACGCCCAACCCCAAGACCTCGGCGGGCGGACGCTGGAACTTCCTCGGCGCCTGGGGCTATGCCTCGGAGAAGTTCAGCAAGGATGAGGCGAAGGTTCGCGACTTCGTTGGCGCGCTGTACAAGAACGTCAAATCGCTCGACACCGGCGCCCGTGGCTCAACCATCACCTTCGCCCAGCGCAATTTTGGCGACGTGCTGCCTGCGTGGGAGAATGAGGCGCATCTGATCACCAGTGAGTTCGGCAAGGACAAGTTCGACATTGTCGTGCCCAAAACCTCGATCCTCGCCGAGCCGCCGGTGGCGCTGGTCGAAGGCAATGTCGACCGCAACGGCACGCGCAAGGCAGCGGAAGCCTATCTCAAATTCCTGTATTCGCCCGAGGCGCAGCGCATCATCGCCAAACACCATTATCGCCCGTCGGACGTGTCGGTGCTGAAGCCAGAGGACAAGCCGGTCGAGGTCAAGCTGTTCCGCATTGAGGATCTGCTCGGCAATTGGGACGTGATCCAGAAGTCCTATTTCGACAATGGCGGCGTGTTCGACCAGCTGACGGCCCGCAAATAATACCAGGATGCGCAGATGCTGACGCATCCGCATCCTGCAATGCTCAGGCGCCGCACGGGCTTGGCCAGAACCCGATGAATCACGCTCATCGGATTCTGGAATCCGCGCTGAACCGCCAGCCCAGATTTCAGGCTGGCGCCGCATGTTCGCGCCGCCAATCGGGGCCGCCGCCAAGGGCGGCCCACGCCATTGTGTGGCAGGCTCCCCTGCGAGCCATCTGGGACAAAACTGGAGCCATCGCGCCAGCGGCGGCCCATGTCGCGATCACCCGAGAGAACAAGCAATGACTGTGGCCCCTGCGCCGACACGGCCGCCACCCTTGTGGCGCTTTCGCAAAACCGGCGCCCTGCCAGGCTTCGGCCTGGCGCTCGGCTATGCGCTCACATGGCTGGGGCTGATCGTGTTGCTGCCGCTGGCGGCGTTGTTCATCAAGGCCTCGGAATCAGGCGTCGCCGGCTTCGCCTCGACTTTGGCCGACCCGCGCGTGCAGCACGCCCTGCTGATCAGTTTCGGCATCTCCGCCATCGCCTCGGTGGTGGCGACGGTGGCGGGCGTGATCATCGCCTGGGCGCTGACGCGCTACAGCTTCCCTGGCCGGCGTATCGTCGACGCCATGGTCGATCTGCCCTTCGCGCTGCCCACGGCGGTGGCCGGCATCGCGCTGGCGGCGCTCTATGCGCCAGACGGCTGGCTCGGCGCGCCGCTGGCGGCGCTCGGCTGGCAGGTGATCTACAATCCCATCGGCATTTTCATTGCGCTGGTGTTCATCGGGCTGCCCTATGCGGTGCGCACGGTGCAACCGCTGATCGCCGAGATTGACCGCGAACTGGAGGAGGCGTCGGCCACCCTGGGGGCGCGGCGCTGGCAGACCGTGTTCCAGGTGATCGCCCCGCCACTGATCCCGGCGGCGCTGACCGGGCTGGCGCTGGCCTTCGCCCGGGCGCTCGGCGAATATGGCTCGGTGATCTTCATCGCCGGCAATCTGCCGGGCGTCTCGGAGATCGCGCCGCTGCTCATCGTCATCAAGCTCAGCGAGTTCGACTACACCGGCGCCACCGTGATCGCCGTGATCATGCTGCTGATGGCCTTTGTCATGTTGCTGGTGATCAATCTGATCCAGGCATGGAGCCGGCGGAGGATGGGCCATGGCTGACGTCGACTTTGTCCAGCGTGAGCGCACCTATCCGGCCCCGGTAGGCACGGAGCCGCGCTGGGCCAGATACAGCGTCATCGCTTTTGCGGTGATCTTCCTCGCCATGTTCCTGCTGTTGCCGCTGGCGCTGATCTTCCAGCAGGCGCTGGCCAAGGGCTTCGCCGCTTATTGGGAGGCGCTGACCGACCCGGACGCGCTGTCGGCCATCCGCCTCACTTTGCTGGTGGCGGCCATCGCCGTGCCGCTTAATCTGGTGTTTGGCGTCGCCGCCTCCTGGGCCATCGCCAAATTCGAGTTTCCCGGCAAAAGCTTCCTGATCACCCTCGTCGATCTGCCGTTCTCGGTGTCGCCGGTGGTGGCGGGCCTTGTCTATGTGTTGCTGTTCGGCGCCCAGGGTCTGCTGGGGCCTTACCTGCAGGACTACAATATCCAGATTGTGTTCGCCCTGCCGGGCATCGTGCTGGCCACGGTGTTCGTCACCTTTCCCTTCGTTGCGCGCGAGCTGATCCCGCTGATGCAGGACCAGGGCACGGCGGATGAGGAGGCGGCCCTGACCCTTGGGGCCAGCGGCCTGCGCGCCTTTATGACCGTCACCTTGCCGAATATCCGCTGGGCGCTGCTCTATGGCGTCCTGCTGTGCAACGCCCGCGCCATGGGCGAATTCGGGGCCGTCTCCGTAGTGTCCGGGCACATTCGCGGCCTGACCAACACCATGCCGCTGCACGTTGAGATCCTTTACAATGAGTACAATTTCGTCGCAGCCTTCGCTGTCGCCTCGCTTCTTGCGATCCTCGCCCTCATCACCCTCCTGGGGAAATCCATCCTCGAGTGGCGCTATGGCGACGGCATCTCCGGCCATGGGCGGAGCTGAGCGGCAGATGGAGCGCAGCAAGCCAGTGGATATCCGCGTCACCGACCTCGCCAAGGAATTTGGCGGCGCCCGCGCGCTGCGCGGCGTCTCGCTGCACATTCGCGAGGGCGAATTGATGGCGCTGCTGGGCCCCTCCGGCTCCGGCAAGACCACGCTGTTGCGGGTCATCGCCGGCCTTGAGACGGCGGAGCACGGCACGGTGCATTTTGGTGACGTCGACGCCACCCGCCTCTCGGTGCAGGAGCGGCATGTCGGCTTCGTGTTCCAGCATTACGCTCTGTTCCGTCACATGACCGTCGCCGACAATATCTCTTATGGCCTCAGGGTGCGGCCGCGCAGCCAGCGGCCGTCGAAGGCGCAGATCAGCGCCAGGGTGGAGGAATTGCTGGCGCTGATGCAGCTGGAAGGACTGGGCGGTCGCCATCCGGCGCAATTGTCCGGCGGCCAGAAGCAGCGGGTGGCGCTGGCGCGGGCGCTGGCGGTCGATCCGCGCGTGCTTCTGCTGGATGAGCCGTTCGGCGCGCTCGACGCCAAGGTGCGCAAGGATCTGCGGGCGTGGCTGCGCCAGATTCACCGCCAGACCGGCCATACCACGGTGTTCGTCACCCATGATCAGGACGAGGCGCTGGAGCTGGCCGACCGGGTGGCCATCCTCAATCGCGGTAAGGTCGAGCAGGTCGGCGCCCCCGACGAGATTCACGACCACCCGGTCTCGGCCTTCATCGCCGCTTTCGTCGGCGACGCCGCCCGGGCGCCGGTAAGCGTGCGCGGCGGCAAGGCGGCGCTGGGCGAGCGCGTTCTGCACGCGCCCAAGACCTCAATTGGCGATGGCGACGGCTGGCTGTGGCTGAGGCCCTATGATCTGCGGCTGGTGGCCGACGGGCAGGGCGATCTCGGCGGCGACATCATCGGCATGCGCCGCACCGCCAATGGCCGCCGGGCCGAGGTGCGGCTGCATGGCTGCGATGCAGTGGTGGAGGTGGACGCCACCGCCGAATTCGCTTGGGAGATCGGCCAGCGCGTCGCCCTTGAGGTGCTGGGCGGGCGGGTGTTCGCCGAGGGCGATGTCTGACGAGAGTCTGACGGCGATGGCTGATGGCTGGCTCGTGACGGATTATTTACATTACTTGAATGTGTAATAATTGATTGTTACGGAAGATGTCGTAAAATATATTTCCATCGGCCTTGCTATCGGCTATTTGCAGGTCCAGATTGGAATGGCTTCAGCATGGTGCGACGCATGGCGGCGGTCATCGCTGGCGCTGTCCGGGGCGTGGCAAGCTCGCGCGGTGCGGGACATGCGTTAACAGCATCTCCCTGGACAGGCACACAGGCTGGCGCGCGCTTACCCAAGGTCGCCGCGTGGCCAGGCAGAGGACGGGAATATGAAAAGGGCAGCCAAGGGGCATGCGCTTCAGGTCGCCACCGCTAATGCGCTGACCAGCGGGTCGGTGGTGTTTCGTACGGTTTCTGGCGGGTGGTCGGTCGACATCGCCGACGCTGTCGTCGCTGAAACCGCCGAACAGGGCGAAGTCCTGCTGGCCGACGCCCTCGCGGATGTGGCGCGTGATCTGGTGGTCGAGGTCTATCTCGTCGATGTGGAGCGCGACGGGGAGGGGCTACGGCCGCTGCTGCTGCGTGAACGCATTAGGGCGCTGCGTGGACCGACCATCACCGAGAACCGCACGCTGCCGGAAGCTGCCGCAGCTGGCTGAGGCCGCAGCCGCCCCGCCCGGGGGCTGGCGTCATCTTTGAACGCTGGAGCCGCGCCCAGGTGCGCGCCGCCCCAGCCCGCAGAACCTGCGTCGCCCCCACGGCATCCGCCGCCTGCGCCGCGACGCATTTTCAGGACGTTGTCCAGGACGAAGCCATGTACCGTTATGACGAATTTGACCGCCGCTTCGTGACGGGCCGCGTGGAGCAGTTCCGCGACCAGGTCGCCCGCCGGCTCTCCGGCGAACTGACCGAAGACCAGTTCAAGCCGCTGCGGCTGATGAACGGCGTCTATCTGCAGTTACACGCCTATATGCTGCGCATCGCCATCCCCTATGGCGGACTGAATGCTGCGCGGCTGCGGGTGCTCGCCGATATCGCCATGAAGTATGACCGTGGGTTCGGCCACTTCACCACGCGGCAAAATTTGCAGTTCCACTGGATCGAGCTGAAGGACGTGCCGCAGATCCTCACCGATCTGGCGGCGGTCGAGATGCACGCCATCCAGACCTCGGGCAATTGCATTCGCAACGTCTCGGCGGATCATTTCTCCGGCGCCGCCGTGGATGAGATCGCCGACCCGCGTCCCTATGCCGAGATCCTGCGGCAATGGTCGTCGCTGCATCCCGAATTCACTTACCTGCCGCGCAAGTTCAAGATCGCCGTCTCCGGCGCCGCCCATGACCGCGCCGCCATCCAGGTGCATGACATTGGCCTGCAGATCGTGCGCAACGAGGCGGGCGAGACTGGCTTCACTGTCTATGTCGGCGGTGGCCTCGGCCGCACGCCGTTCATCGGCAAAAAGGTGCGCGATTTCCTGCCGGAAGCGGAGCTGCTGAGCTATTGCGAGGCGATCCTGCGCGTCTACAACATTTTTGGTCGCCGCGATAACAAGTACAAGGCGCGCATCAAGATCCTGATCCATGAGGCGGGCGTCGATGAGATCCGCCGCCGGGTCGAGGAAGAATATGAGCAGCTGCGCGGCAGTCGCCTGACCCTGCCCAAGGCCGAGCTTGACCGTATCGCCGCGTATTTCGCCGCGCCTGACCTCGCCGAGCTGCCCGATCATGCGCCGGCGCATGAACAGGCGCTGGCCGCCGACCCGGCCTATCGCGGCTGGGTCGAGCGCAATGTCGTCGCCCACAAGCAGCCCGGCCACGCCATCGCCACCATCACGCTGAAGGCGGTGGGCGAGGTGCCTGGCGACATTTCCGCCGCCCAGATGCGTGTTGTCGCCGACATCGCCGAGCGCTTCGGCCATGACGATGTTCGCGTCAGCCATGAGCAGAATTTGGTGCTGCCGCACCTGCGCAAGAATGACCTGCCGCAGGTGTTCGCCATCCTGCAGCAGGCGGGGCTCGCCTCGCCGCACGCCGGGCTGATCACCGACATTATCGCTTGCCCGGGCCTGGATTATTGCTCTTTGGCCAACGCCCGCTCGATCCCGGTGGCGCAACGCATCCAGCAGCGCTTCGCCGATCTGCAGCGCCAGCGTGAGGTTGGCGACCTCAAGCTGAAGATCTCTGGCTGCATCAACGCCTGCGGCCATCACCACGTCGGCCACATCGGCATTCTCGGCGTCGACCGCAAGGGCGAGGAATTCTACCAGATCACCCTGGGCGGTTCGGGCGACGAGAATTCGTCGATCGGCGGCATCGTCGGCAAGGGCTTCTCTTCCGACGAGATCGTCGACGCCATCGAAAAGATTGTGGACACCTATATCGGGCTCAGGACCAGCCCGTCTGAAAGCTTCCTCGAAGCTTTCCGGCGGGTGGGCGAGGCCCCCTTCCGTGAGGCGCTTTATGCAGAGGCAGCCTGACATCGCTGGCGGCTTGACCAGGCCTGCGTCTGCTACCGCGCCTTTGAGCGACGTCGCCGAGAGCCTTGCCCGCGAGGCGCAGGCGCTCGACGCCCGGCTCGCCGGCGCTTCGGCGCAGGATATCCTGCGCGCCGCCCTGCGCGACGATCTGGTCGGGCCGGTGGCGCTGGTGTCGAGCTTTGGCGCTGAATCGGCGGCGCTGCTGCATCTGGCCGCGCAGATCGACCCGCATGCGCCGGTGCTGTTCGTAGACACCGGGAGGCTGTTTCCCGAAACCCTGGCCTATCGCGACCGGCTGGTGGCGCAACTGGGCCTGACCAATGTGCAGACCATCGGGCCTGACGCTGCGACCGAGCAGCGGCTTGACCCGATCGGCGCCTTGTTCGCCCGCGATACCGACGCCTGCTGCGGCTTCCGCAAGGTGGAGCCGCTGGCCGCCGCCCTCACGCCCTATCGGGCGTGGATCAGCGGTCGCAAGCGCTACCAGGCCAGCAGCCGCCACGACATTCCGGCGGTCGAGGCCACCGCGACCCATCTCAAGGTCAATCCCATCGCCGCCTGGTCGATGGCCGATGTCGCCGCTTATATGGCCGCCCATCATCTGCCGGCGCATCCGCTGGTGGCGCAGGGTTATCCGTCGATCGGCTGCGCGCCCTGCACCTCGCAGGTGGCGCCGGGCGAGGACCCGCGCGCCGGGCGCTGGCGCGGCCAGGACAAGACCGAGTGCGGCATTCACGTCAGCAGCAGCGGCGCAATAACAAGGAAACAGCCATGAGCAGTCAGCCCGCTGACGCCGTCGCCGGCGACGCGCCAGTCGCAACCCTCGTCAAGGACGGCGCCGCCATCGCCGAGCAGTGGAGCCGCCCGGCGGACGATGAGTCGCTGCCAGGCGATGGGCCGGTGCTGGTCAGCAAGCAACGCTTCATCGCCGAGGCGCAGGAGGTGCGTGGCCGCAATACGCCGCTCGGCCTGCGGCTGACGTCGAACGAGACGCTGGATGGGCTGGAGGCTGACCTCGGTCGCTTTGCGCTGATCGTGCTGGATTTTCCTGCCTATACCGATGGTCGCGCCTATTCGCTGGCCCGGCTGCTGCGCGAGCGCCATGGCTATCGCGGCGAGCTGCGCGCCGAGGGCGACGTGCTGTGGGACCAGATCCCGCTGATGCAGCGCTGCGGCTTCGACCAGTTCCTGATCCGCGACCCGCGCATCGCCAGGGCGCTGATCGAGGGGCGGATCCGCGACGTGCCGCAGCATTACCAGCCGGCGGCCCGCGATGATTTGGAGTTGCAGCCGCCAGGCGCCCGGCCGTGGCTGCGGCTCGACCCCTGATACCAAAGTGCGGTGAGCACGACTCATCGCACTTTGGTCAAGCCCGTGCGGCGCCTGAGCAATCTTGGATGCGGATGCGTTAGCATCTTCGCATCCTGGTATGAGGCGGTTGCAACAGGCCTGACATTCTGGGGGAGCACCCAAAGCTCCATGCCCGACCTTCGCTGCTTAAGCCGCCCCCAGGCGGCGCGGCGGATGGCCGGGGAGCTCACCACAACGCCAGACGGCGAAGTCATGCAGCGGCGGGGGCGTCGCCGCAGGCGCGCCGGACTGGACCACGCGCAGGTGCCCCGATTGGCCGCGCCCTGGCGCGCATTACCGACGAAAGGCCGTCGCCCGGGGGGAGGGACGACGCGGGAATTGAGACATGTCAGTGCAGTTGCAGGCTGCCGTCGCAGCATCCGCCAGCGCCCTCCAGCGTCCGGCGCTCTCGCCACATCTGGCGCGCCTTGAGGCGGAATCGATCCACATCATCCGGGAAGTGGCGGCGGAATTCGCCAATCCGGTGATGCTGTATTCCATCGGCAAGGATTCAGCCGTGATGCTGCATCTGGCCCGCAAGGCGTTTTTCCCCGGGCCGCTGCCGTTTCCGCTGCTGCACGTCGATACGCGCTGGAAGTTTCGCGAGATGATAAGCTTCCGCGACGGCATCGCCGCCCGCTATGGCTTCGAGTTGCTGGTGCACGTCAATCCGGAGGGCGCGGAGCGCGGCGTCGACCCCTTCACCTCTGGCTCCGCCCTGCACACCCAGGTGATGAAGACCGAGGGGCTGAAGCAGGCGCTGGACAAATGGCAGTTCGACGCCGCCTTCGGCGGCGCCCGGCGCGACGAGGAGAAGAGCCGCGCCAAGGAGCGGGTGTTCTCGCACCGCACCAGCGCCCACGCCTGGGAGCCGCGCAACCAGCGCCCGGAATTGTGGAGCCTGTTCAACACGCGCATCGCCAAAGGCGAATCCATGCGGGTGTTCCCACTGTCCAACTGGACCGAGCTCGACATCTGGCAATACATCAAGGCTGAGGACATTCCGGTGGTGCCGCTGTATTTCGCCGCCCAGCGTCCGGTGGTCGAGCGGGACGGCGCGCTGATCATGGTCGACGATGAGCGCATGCCGCTCAATCCCGGCGAGACCCCACAAATGCGGCTTGTCCGCTTCCGCACCCTCGGTTGCTATCCGCTCACTGGCGCGGTGGAATCGGCGGCGACGACGCTCGATGACATTATCGACGAGCTCACCGCCTCCCGCGCCTCCGAGCGCCAGGGCCGGGTGATCGACCATGACGACCAGGCGTCGATGGAACGCAAGAAACGCGAGGGCTATTTCTGATGAGCGCCCCGGACATCGCCCCCGTGACAGCCAGCGCGGACCTCGCCGCCCATCCCGCCGCAACGGAGCGTGGGCTCTTGCGCTTTCTCACCTGCGGTTCCGTCGATGACGGCAAGTCGACGCTGATCGGCCGGCTGCTGCATGAAACCAAATCCATCCTCGAAGACCAGCTGTCGGCGCTGGAGAAAGACTCGCGCCGCCACGGCACCACCGGCGAGGATCTGGATCTGGCCCTGCTGGTCGATGGGCTTGAGGCCGAGCGCGAGCAGGGCATCACCATCGATGTGGCCTACCGCTTCTTCGCCACGCCGCGCCGCTCGTTCATCGTCGCCGACACCCCTGGCCATGAACAATACACCCGCAACATGGCCACCGGCGCCTCCAACAGCGAGCTGGCCATCCTGCTGGTCGACGCGCGCAAGGGCCTGCTGACCCAGACCCGCCGCCACGCGGTGATCGCCTCGCTGCTCGGCATCCGCCATGTGGTGCTGGCGGTGAACAAGATCGACCTGGTCGCGTTCGACCAGCACGTGTTCGACGCCATCGTCGCGGATTTTCAGACTTTCGCCGCGCCTTTGGGCTTCGCAGACTTCACCGCCATTCCGCTGTCGGCCCGCTTTGGCGACAATGTCGCTGCGCCCAGCCCGTCGATGGCCTGGTATACGGGCCCGACGCTGGTGGCGCATCTGGAGACGGTGGAGGTGGGGCGCGACGCAGCCACCGCGCCGTTCCGCATGCCGGTGCAATGGGTCAACCGGCCCAATCTGGATTTCCGCGGCCTGTCAGGGACCATCGCCAGCGGCGCCATCGGCGTCGGCGATGAGGTGATCGTGGCGTCGTCCGGCCATGGCAGCCGCGTCGCCCGCATCGTCACCTTCGACGGCGACCGCACCGAGGCGCGGGCCGGCGACGCCGTGACCATCGTGTTGGCCGACGAGATTGACGCGCCGCGCGGCGAGGTGCTGGCTGCGCCAAAAGCCCGCCCGGCGCTGTCGACGCGGTTTCTCGCCCGCCTTGTGTGGATGTCCGAGGATGCGCTCAAGCCCGGCCGCAGCTTCCTGCTGAAGAGCGGGGCCCGCACCGTCCCGGCCACGGTGACGCGGCTGGCCAGCGCGCTCGACGTCGACAATTACGTCGAGAACAGCGCCGAGCAATTGCCGCTCAACGGCATTGGCCTGGTGGAGGTGCAGACCTCGGCGCAAATGGCGATCGACCCCTATGCCGACAATCGCGTCACTGGGGCGTTTATCCTGATCGACCGGTTCACCAATGGCACGGTGGCGGCGGGCATGATCACCGAGCCGCTGGGCGGCCCCAATGTGCATCTGCATGGCTTCGACGTGGATCGCGGCGTGCGCGCGTCGCAGAAGAACCAGCGCCCGCTGGTGGTGTGGTTCACCGGCCTGCCTGGCTCGGGGAAATCGACCATCGCCAATCTGGTCGAGCGCCGGCTGGTGGCGGCGGGACGCCACACCATGCTGCTCGACGGCGACAGTCTGCGCATCGGCCTCAACGCCGATCTCGGCTTCGACGCCGCCAGTCGCGCCGAGAATATCCGCCGGGCCGGCGAGGTGGCGCGGCTGATGATGGAGGCTGGCCTCGTGGTGCTGTGCGCCTTCGTCTCGCCGTTCCGCAGCGACCGCGACAGGTTGCGCGAGGTGGTCGGCGAGGCCTTTGTCGAGGTGTTCGTCGATACGCCGGTGGAGATCTGCGCCGAGCGTGACCCCAAGGGCCTGTATGCCCGGGCGCGGGCCGGCGGCATCAGCGATTTCACCGGCATTGGCCAGGACTATGAGCCGCCAGTGCAGGCTGAGGTGGTGCTGCGCCCGTCGGAAGGGAGCGCCGATGCGCTGGCCGACCGGGTGCTGGCGCTGATCGAGCCGCGCATCGCCGGCGATGGCTGGACTTCGGAGGATTCGGCGGCGCTTTGATATCGCGCGTCCATTGAAGCCATGGCGACGGCGCGGGGGCAGGCTCCCGCGCCGTTGTTGTGTGTTGTCATCGCATTCGGCGGCCAATCAACGCGGCTCATTCATCGCCACATTGTGTGACGCGGCGGATTGATCGCACACTGGTTAGGTCTTCAATTAGAGCCGTGCCTCAGACAGGCGGGCCACGCAGGTTGGGCAGGGCGCCATGAGGCGAAGGCGTCAAAAGTGCACGGCGTAAGGCCGGTTGGCGCCAAACCCGATGCGCGTGACACATCGGGTTCTGGTTAAGCCCGAGCGGCGCTTGAGCTCGCAGGTCGCGGATGCGTCGGCATTCTGGCGACCTGGCATGAAGACGCGGAACCCCGGCCCGCGTCGCGCGTTAGTTTCCGCATGTGGTTTCATCGTCGCTGGCGTCCGGATGGCGTTGTGCCGCCGCCGTCGGTCCACACACAGGAGCACCAGATGGGTTTGTTCAGCTTTATCAAGGAAGCAGGCGCCAAGATTTTCGGCGTCGGCGAGGCCCAGGCCGCTGACGGCGGGCTGTCGCCCGATAGCCTGAAGAAGCACGTCGCCGACGCCGGTCTGAGCGCCGATGGCCTGAATTTTGCGATCGATGGCGACAAGGTCACCGTCTCCGGCTCCGTGCCCACCACCGAAGCGGCTGAGAAGATCGTGCTGACCATTGGCAATAGCCAGGGCGTCGCCTCGGTCGACAACCAGCTGTCAGTGGCGACGCCGTCCGCGGATTCGCAGACCTATACGGTGCAGAAGGGCGACACCCTGTGGAAGATCGCCGAGCAGTTCTACGGCAAGGGCAAAGGCGACAAATATCCTGAGATCGTCAAGGCCAATACGCCGCCGGTCAAGAACCCTGACCTGATCCAGCCCGGCTGGGTGCTGCGCATTCCGCCGCTGGGCTGAGCCAGCGCGCGCCAAAGCATTGCAACAGTGTGGGCCGCCGGCGCACGCCGGCGGCCTTTTTGCGTCGCCATCAACTCTGTTGCGAGGACCTTGCCGCTGTGGGCAGGCGGGAAGTTATCTGCAGCCCGCAAGGACCGCGCACGTCGCTGGCCAAAAGGCCAGCCATGGCGGCTGCGGCCCGGCCGCCACTGCTCCAGCGCAAATTTTTTGAACAGGCGCCAGTTTTCGTGCTTGAGCGGCAGGGCTGGTCATAGCAGAGTTGCACGCTGAACGGTCGGAGGACGGCGGAGCTTCATCTGACGTCTTGCGTAATACTGGCGCTGATGGACGCCTCAACCAGGCGCCGACGACCAGCCTTGATCTTGCCCACCGTGGTCGCCCTGTGGCGCGGTGGTGGGCCCAATGAAGAGTGTCCGGGGGCGGTTGCAGTCGCAGGGCTGCGACCGTCTGCGCGCTTGCGCAAATGGCCCCCGGATCTGGAGAGCGAACCATGTCAGGGGACTTGCCCGAAATCATTCATCTCGACCGCGACGCCATCAAGCAGGGGCTGGCCGATGGCAGCATGCTGCTGGTCGATGTGCGCGAAGTCGATGAATATGAAGCCGGGCACATTCCCGGCGCGGTGCTGTTCCCGCTGTCGCAGTTCGACGCCAGCCAGCTGCCAGAGGCGGATGGCAGGCGTCTGGTGTTCTCCTGCCGCTCGGGCAAGCGCTCGCAGACGGCGATCCATCATGCCGCCGCCGCCGGCCTGCCGTGGCGTGAGCATTATGCTGGCGGCATTCTCGACTGGGTCGGCGCCGGTGAGCCGGTGAGCCAGGACTGACCCTGGCCTGGTGCGCGCTGCTGCACCTCGCCATGCTGTCGCCCATGACTGGCGCGATGGTCAGAGGTGAAGCGGGCAAGGCGCGCGGACAAGATTGAGGCTCACGGCGACAACGTCGGGGCCTGGCGCCAAAGGCGCCGCAGAATGAGGCGCGCAGGCGCCCGCAACGCAAGCAAGCCAGATGGGGGGACGGGGCGCATGGCGCCTCACAGCGGGCCGGTGGCCGGCGCCAGCCCCTTTGCGGCGCAACGGTCCGGTCTCGCACATGAACACCACGCGGCTTCTGAATATCCCGCAGCGCCTGATCGCCAGGCGCAGGCGCCGGTCTGGCCTGTTGCTCGCCCTCGGCGTGTCCTTTGGCGCGGCGCTGGCGCTGGCTGGCTGCAAGGACAATAGCGCCCAAAAGGCGGCCGCGCCCCCGCCGCCGCAGGTCACCGTGGCGAAGCCCGTGGTGCGCCCGGTGGTCGAATATGATGATTACACTGGCCGCTTCGAGGCCAAGGCGGCGGTCGATGTGCGAGCGCGCGTGTCCAGCGTGCTCGAAAAGGCGGCGTTCACCGAGGGCAGCGCGGTCAAGGAAGGCGACCTTCTGTTCGTCATCGATCCGCGCCCCTATCAGGCGGCGGTGGATCAGGCGGCGGCGGCGCTGAAATCCGCCAAGGCGCGGGTGGATTTTTCGGCGTCCGATCTTGATCGCGCCCGGAGCCTGAGCAAGACCGGCAATATTTCCGAACAATTGCTGGAAACCCGCAGCCAGACCGCCAAGGTCGCCCAGGCCGATGTCGCCGGGGCGGAAGCCAATCTCGAGGCCGCCAAGCTCAATCTGGAGTTCACCCAGATCAGGGCGCCGATCTCGGGGCGCATTGGCCGCAAGGAATTGACCACGGGCAATCTGGTGGTGGCCAACTCCACCTTGCTGACCAATATTGTCTCGGTCGATCCGATTTATTTCTATTTCGACATCGATGAGCGGTCCTATCTGGCCTATGCGCGTATGCGCGACGCCGACGGGGCGAAGCCAGGCGTCAACGTCAAGGTGGCGCTGTCCGATGAGGCGGAGCCGAGCATGCCAGGCAAGCTCGACTTCCTCAGCAACCGGCTGGACATTGGCAGCGGCACCATGCGCGCCCGCGCCGTGCTGCCCAATTCCAATGGTTTCCTGCAGCCAGGCATGTTCGGCACGATCCGCATTCCGGGCTCGCCCTCCTATGAGGGCGTGCTGGTGCCGGATGACGCGGTGGTCACCGACCAGAGCCGCCGTCTCGTCTGGGTGGTGGGCCCTGACAATGTCGCCACCGCCCGCATCGTGCGCCCTGGCCCGAAGATCGATGGCTACCGGCTGATCCGCACCGGCCTGAAGGGCGATGAGACCATCGTCATCAACGGTCTGCCGCGCGTGCGGCCTGGACTGAAGCTGGCGCCAAAGCTGGTTGAGCTGCCGCCAAAGGCCGGCGCCGCCCAGCAGGCGGCCCAGGCTCCGGCCAAAACAGACGCCAGCAAACCCGACGCCGCCAAGCAGGATGGGGTGAAGCCAGCAGCGGCCAACTCTGCGACCGAGAAGAAGTGAGCGCGCCATGAAATTCGCCCACTTCTTTGTCGACAGGCCGATCTTCGCCTCGGTGCTGTCGATCGTCGTCGTGCTGGTTGGTTACATCGCCTATCTCGGCCTGCCGGTGGCGCAATATCCTGAGATCGCCCCGCCCACCATCGTGGTGCGCGCGTCCTATCCTGGCGCCAACGCCCAGACGGTGGCGGCGACGGTGGCGACGCCGCTGGAGCAGGAGATCAACGGCGTCGAGGACATGCTCTACATGCTGTCGAACTCGTCCAATGACGGTTCGATGCAGCTGACCATCACCTTCAAGCTCGGCACCGATCTCGACGCCGCCAATGTGCTGGTGCAGAACCGCGTCGCCGTGGCGCTGCCGCGTCTGCCCACCGAGGTGCGCACGCTCGGCGTCACCACCCGCAAGAGCTCGCCCGACCTGATGATGGTCGTGCACATGTTCTCGCCGGACGAGAGCTTCGACGACATCTACATTTCCAACTATTCGCTCATCCGCATTCGCGACCAGCTGTTGCGGCTGGAGGGCGTCGGCGACATCACCCTGTTCGGCGTGCGCGAATATTCCTTGCGCGTCTGGCTCAATCCCGACCGGCTGACCTATTTCGGCCTGACCACCACCGATGTGGTGCAGGCCATGCAGGAGCAGAACGTCCAGATCGCCGGCGGCGCCATCGGCGCCCAGCCGATGAAGCAGGGCTCGGATTTCCAGCTGACGGTGCAGGCCCAGGGCCGCTTCAACGATGTGAAGCAGTTTGAGGACATCATCGTCAAATCCGCTGACGGCGGGCGGCTGGTGCGGCTGAAGGATGTGGCGCGCATCGAGCTGGCCGGACGTGATTACACCAGCAATTCCTATCTGAACGGCAAGCCGGCCATCGGCATCGGCGTCTACCAGCGCCCCGGCACCAATGCGCTGGAAGCGTCTGGCGCGGTGATGGCCAAGATGGAGGAGCTGAAGAAGTCGTTCCCGGTCGGCCTCGATTACCGCATCGCCTATAATCCGACCATCTTCATCGCCCAGTCGGTGAAGGAGGTTTACAAGACGCTGTTTGAGGCGGTGATCCTTGTGGTTCTGGTGGTGCTGGTGTTCCTGCAGAGCTGGCGCACCGCCATTATTCCGGTCATCGCCATTCCGGTGTCGCTGATCGGCACCTTCGCCGCCATGGCGGCCTTTGGCTTCTCGCTCAATAATCTGACGTTGTTTGGTCTGGTGCTGGCCATCGGCATCGTCGTCGACGACGCCATCGTCGTGGTGGAGAATGTCGAGCGCAATATCGCCGATGGCCTGTCGCCCAGCGAGGCGGCGCATCGCACCATGGATGAGGTGGGCGGGGCGCTGATCGCCATCGCGCTGGTGCTGTCAGCGGTGTTCGTGCCCACGGCGTTCATCTCGGGCATCACCGGCCAGTTCTACCAGCAGTTCGCCCTGACCATCGCCGTGGCGACAATCATCTCGGCGTTCAATTCGCTGACCCTGTCGCCGGCGCTGTGCGCGCTGCTGCTGAAGGCGCATGACCCGCACCACAAGCCCAAGGGCCTGTTGGGCCGGCTCGGGCGCGGCTTCGCCAATGGCTTCAATCGCGGCTTCGACGGCATGTCCAATGGCTACGCCCGCACGGTGCGCGGCGTGGTTTCGCGCAAGGTTCCGATGATCGGCGCGCTGATCGTCTATTGCGGCTTGCTGTTTGGCGCAGGCTGGCTCGGCGACAGGGTGCCGACGGGCTTCATTCCGCGACAGGACCAAGGCTATCTGATCGCTATCGTGCAATTGCCTGACGGCGCCTCGCTCAACCGCACGGATGCGGTGATGCGGCGGGCCTCGGAGATCGTCAAGGACACCCCTGGCGTCGCCGACGCCATCGGTATTGTCGGCATCTCGGGCTCGACGTTCACGCCCTCATCGAGCCAAGGCATCATGTTTGCGCCGCTGAAGCCGCATGAGGAGCGCACCGGGCCAGGCATGAAGGACTTCGAGATCGCCGGTGAGGTGATCAGGCGGCTCGGCGCCATTCAGGAGGCCTTCACCATCGCCGTGCCGCCGCCGCCAGTGCGCGGCCTCGGCACCTCCGGCGGCTTCAAGCTGATGGTGCAGGATCGCGGCGGGGCCGGCATCGACGGGCTGCTGGCGGCGACGCGCGGCATGATCGGCGAGGCCAACAAGGACCCCAATCTGGCGCGGGTTTACACCACCTATGGCGTCAACACCCCGCAGATCTATCTCGACATCGACCGCACCAAGGCGCGCATGCTCAACGTGCCGCTGTCGAACGTTTTCCAGACGCTGCAGGTCAATCTCGGCGGCGCCTATGTCAATGACTTCAACGCCTTCGAGCGCGTCTACCAGGTGCGCGCCCAGGCTGATGACAAGTTCCGCGCGGATCGCGAACGTATCCTGCGGCTGAAGGTGCGCACCGCCGACGGCCAGCAGGTGCCGCTCGGCACCCTGGTGAGCATCCGCGACGTGGCGGGGCCTGATCTGGTGCAGCGCTACAATATGTACACGGCCATCGCCGTGCAGGGCGAAACCCCGCCCACCGTCGCCTCCGGCACCGGCCTCGACGCCATGCAGGCGGTGGCGGAGCGCACGCTGCCCTCCGACATGGGCTTTGAATGGACGGATCTCGCCTTCCAGCAGAAGCTGGCCGGCAATACGGCGGTGTTCATCTTCGCGCTGTCGGTGCTGTTCGTCTTCCTCGTGCTGGCGGCGCAATATGAGAGCTGGTCGCTGCCGCTGGCCATCATCCTGATCGTGCCGCTGGCGGTGCTTTCGGCGCTGACGGGCGTCGCCTTGCGCGGCATGGACAACAACATCCTGACACAGATCGGCCTTGTGGTGCTGATTGGCCTCGCCGCCAAGAACGCCATTCTGATCGTCGAATTCGCGCGTCAGCTGGAGGATGAGGGCAAGGGCATTGTCGAGGCGGTGGTCGAGGCGGTGCGCTTGCGTCTGCGGCCGATCCTGATGACCTCCTTCGCCTTCATCCTCGGCGTCGTGCCGCTGGTGACGGCGCGCGGGCCCGGCGCGGAGATGCGTCAGGCGCTGGGCACGGCGGTGTTCTTCGGCATGATCGGCGTGACCATCTTCGGCCTGTTCCTGACGCCGGTGTTCTATGTGGTGATCCGCAAACTCTCCGACGCGCTGGGCCGGCTGTTCCGCCGCAAGCCTGTGCCCGCGCCGCACTGACACGGACCGCGATGCGCATGACGCATCGTGTTCTGGTCAGGCCCGCGCGGCGGCGCGGCCGCCGCTCGGCGCCTACCTGCCAGAACGACATGCCCGCCTCGCGCGGGCATTGTTGTTTGTGGGGGCGACTGGCGCACTTTCGGCTGGCGTCGCGAGATGCAATCTGGAAATATTCAAATATAGCGCCGCCCAAACATCAGGCGCCTGACCAGGAGCGACAGATGACCGGATCAAAGGCCATTGGCACGACTGAGAAGCGGTGGGGCAGAGGTGTGCTGGGCGCCATGCTGGCGGTGGCTGTGCTGGGCGGCGGCGTCAGCGTGGCCATGGCCCAGGGCGATCCGGTGGCCGAGCGCAAGGCGTTGTTCAAGCAGATGGCCGGCGCGCTGCGGGCGCCAGGTCAGATGCTGAAGGGCGAAGCCCCGTTTGATGCAGCTGCGGTCAAGGCGGCGCTGGAGACGGTGGCGGCCAATTCGGCCAAGCTGCCGGCGCTGTTCCCTGAAGGCTCCGGAAGCGGCGACACCGCCACCCTCGCCAAGGTCTGGGAAGACAAGGCCGATTTCACCGCCCGTTTCGGCGCCCTGAACAAGGACGCCACTGCGGCGCTGGCCTCGGTCAAGGATCTGGACAGCTTCCGCGCCGCCATGCCCAAGGTGCTCGGCAATTGCGGCGCTTGCCACAAGATTTACCGCAAGCCGTCCTGACGGGCGCTGGCCGTGAGCAGCGCTCAGGCGGTGGGGGCCGACAGCACGGGGAGCGCAGGGGTGATCCGCGCGTGGGATGGGCCGACGCGGCTCTACCACTGGGCGCAGCTTTTGCTGGTCTGCGGCGCTTATTACACCCAATGGTATATGAGCCCGACGCTTGATCCGACGATGCGTTGGCATCGCTGGTGCGGCTACGGCATCCTCATCCTGCTGGTTTTTCGCCTGCTCTGGGGCTTTGTCGGCAGTCCGACGGCGCGTTTTGGGCGGTTTATCCGCTCACCGGCCACGGTGCTGGGCTATCTCGGCGCCCAGCTGCGCGGCGGCGGGGCAAAATTTCTGGGCCACAATCCGCTCGGGGCGGTGATGGTGCTGGCCTTGCTGCTGGCGCTGGCCGCCCAAGGTGTATCAGGCCTGTTCACCGCCGATTCCAACGCGATCTTCGGCGGCCCCTTCGGCCATTTCGACATGCTGGAGGAGGCGCCGGCCTGGAAAGCGCGGCTGCAAAGCTTGCACCATCTCGGCGCCAATCTGCTGCTGGCGCTGGTCGCCCTGCATGTGCTGGTCAATCTGTTCTATCAATATGTCAGGCGCGAGCGGCTGATCACCGCCATGATCAGCGGCGACAAACCTGCTGGCGACTATGTCGACGCCGCTGATGCGCCGCGCGGCGGCGTCGCCCTGCGGGCGCTGATCTGCCTCGCCATAGCGGCGGCGGTGGTGCTCGGAGGCGTCAGACTTGCCGGCGGGGTGCTGTAGCGCCGCCAGGGCGGATCAGCATGGTCCCGTGGTCAGTCGCCAGCGGTCGATGGGGGCGCAACGGAGCGCCCGCGTCTGCGCCCCGTCCGCGTCCCTTGTGGGCCCAAGGGGCTCAGCGCCACCAGTCGGTGAAATGGTGCACCGGGCCGTGGCCAGCGCCAATCTGCAGCTGGTGTGAGGCGGCGAGGGCGCGGGTGAGATAGGCCTTGGCCTCGCCGACCGCCGCATCCAGCGCAAGGCCCCGGGCCAGTTGCGCGGCGATGGCTGACGACAGGGTGCAGCCAGTGCCATGGGTGTTGTTGGTGTGGATGCGCGCGGCGCTGAAGCGGCGCACGCCATCGGCGCTGACCAGGATGTCGGTGCTTTCCGGGCCATGGCCGTGGCCGCCCTTGACCAGCACCGCTTGGGGGCCGAGCGCCAGGATGCGGCGACCCTGGGCCTCCAGCGCGTCATCATCATGGGCGACTTCTTCGCCGAGCAGCGCGGCGGCTTCCGGCATATTGGGCGTCACCAGCGTCGCCAGAGGCAGCAGCTCGGCCCGCAGCGTCTGGATGGCGTCCTCATTGATCAGCCGGTCGCCGCTGGTCGCCACCATCACCGGATCGATCACCAGCGGCAGCGGCGCATGGCGGCGCAGGCCCGCCGCGACGGCGCGGATGGTGTCAGCCTGGGAGAGCATGCCGATCTTGATGGCGTTGACCTTGAGATCACCGAACACCGAATCGATCTGCGCCCCGACGAAGTCCGCCGGCACGTCGCACACCCCCTGCACCCCGAGGGTGTTCTGGGCGGTGAGGGCGGTGATGACGCTGGCGCCGAAGACGCCCAGCGCCGAGAAGGTCTTGAGGTCGGCCTGGATGCCGGCGCCCCCGCCTGAATCAGAGCCCGCAATGGTTACGGCGATGGCGGTCAAGTCATGCTCCCTGGACAGTGCGCAGGGCCCGGCCCTGGCTCAGAACGCGGCCCGGAAGGCGCCGCCGTCGATGAGAAAGTTCTGGCCGGTGATGTAACCCGCGTGGGCGCTGCAAAGGAAGGCGCAAAGCTTGCCGAACTCGTCAGGATCGCCAAAGCGTCCAACGGGAATGGCGGCGGCGCGCTGGCGGGCGAGGGCGTCCGGGTCATGGCCCGCAGCTTCAGCCGCGCCACGCATGATCGACGTCAGCCGGTCGGTGGCGAAGGCGCCGGGCAGAATGTGGTTGATGGTGACGCCCTTTGGCGCCAGCTGGCGCGCCACGCCGGCCAGAAATGCGGTGAGGCCAGCCCGGGCGCCGGAGGACAGGTCGAGCCCTTCGAGCGGCGTCAGCACCGAGGCGGAGGTAATGTTGACGATGCGGCCAAAGCCGCGCGCCGCCATGCCGGGGGCCAGCGCCTGCACCAGCTCGATCGGCGTCACCATGTTCTGCGACACGCCGCGCAGGATCGCCTCGCGCGACAGGGCCGTGTAATCGGCGGGCGGCGGGCCGGCGTTATTATTGACGAGGATGTCCGCGTCCGGGCAGGCGGCGAGCAGCAATTGCTGGCCTTCATGACTGCCCACATCGGCGATCACCGCCACGGCGCGGCCAGCCCCAAGGGCGTTGATCGCCGCGGTCGTGGCCTCCACCGCCGCCGCATCGCGGCCATTGACGATGACGTCGCAGCCAGCTTCGGCCAGCGCCATGGCGCAGGCGCGGCCAAGGCCGCGACTGGATGCGCAGACGATGGCCTTGCGGCCTGAAATTCCCAGATCCATGTGCGTGCTCCCTTTAGCGCTGGTTGACGGCGCGCCCCCGTCAGTGCGCCACATTCCCACCTGCGACGCCAGTTCAAATCGCTGGCCAGGCGATGCTGTCGCCGCGCAGGCGCGCCCGCCATGGCGGGAAGGGCGCTGTCATCCGCCTGACACCGCACACTGTCACACATGACGGCATGACCGGATTGTCTGCGACAGGAGGCGCGTCGCGCCCATGACCCAACCCGCAAAGCCCCCGGCGGACGTCATTCGCGTGCGCGCCATGTTCATCTCCGACGCCCATCTCGGCACACGCGGCTGCCAGGCTGGCATGCTGCTGGATTTCCTGCGCCACTACGACGCCGACACCATCTATCTGGTGGGCGACATGATTGACGGCTGGCGCCTGCGCTCTGGCTGGTACTGGCCGCAGCAGCACAATGACGTGGTGCAGAAACTGCTGCGCAAGGTGCGCAAGGGCGCGCGGCTGATCTATGTGCCGGGCAACCACGACGAGTTTCTGCGCGATTACGTGGGCAGCAATTTCGGCGACATCGAAATCGTCGACAGGGTGGTGCACGAATCGGCGGATGGCGGCCGCATGCTGGTGATCCATGGCGACCAGTTCGACATCGTCATGCGCCACGCGCGCTGGCTGGCGTTCCTCGGCGATGGCGCCTACGCCACGGCCCTGGCCGCCAACACCTGGGTCAATGTCATCCGCCGCAAGCTGGGGCTGACCTATTGGTCGCTGTCGGCCTGGGCCAAGCTCAAGGTCAAGGATGCGGTGAACTTCATCGGCAGCTTTGAGGAATTGCTGGCCTCGGAAGCGCGGCGGCACGAGGTCGACGGGGTGATCTGCGGCCACATCCACCACGCCGCCATGCACGACCGTTTCGGCGTGCGCTACATGAATACGGGCGACTGGGTCGAGAGCTGCACCGCTTTGGTCGAGCATTATGACGGCCGCTACGAGTTGCTGCGCTGGGTCGATGAGGTCAGGGCCCGCGAGCAACGCGCCGCCGAGCTGGCGACCACGCCCCCCGCCGCTACGCGGCAGGCGGCGTGATGCAGACGTCTGACGTCGCCGTGGAACGGGCGTTGTCGCCAGCGGCTATCGCCGCCAGCGCTGCGCCAGAAGGGCGGGGCGTGCGCCTGCCTGCGGCGAACGCCGCTCAGCCTTACCGGCTGGTGATCGCCACCGACGCCTGGCGACCCCAGGTCAATGGCGTGGTGCGCTCGCTGGAGAACATGCTGGACCATGCGGCGGCGTGCGGCTTTGAGGTGCAGATCATTGCGCCGAACCAGTTCCGCTCGGCGCCCATGCCTGGCTATCCGGAAATTCGTCTCGCCATGCCCGGGCGTCGCGCCCTGGCCAATCTGTTCGCCGCCTGGCAGCCGCATTATGTGCACATCGCCACCGAAGGACCGATTGGCTGGGCGACGCGGGCCCTGTGTCTCGCCCAGCAGCGGCCGTTCACCACCTCCTATCACACCCGGTTTCCGGAATATCTGGCGGCGCGCCTGCCAGTACCCCAGGCCCTGAGCTATGCGGTGTTGCGGCGCTTCCACAACGCCGGGGCCGGGGTGATGGTCAGCACCGCCAACCTGGCCGATGAGCTGGGCGAGCGCGGCTTCCAGAGCGTGCTGCGCTGGTCGCGCGGCGTCGATGGCGCCGTGTTCCAGCCGCATCCGCAGGGGCGGGCGGCGGCGCGGGCGCTGGCTGGCGTCGCGCATCTGCCGCAGCCGCTGCTGCTCTACGTCGGACGGGTGGCGGTCGAGAAAAATTTGCCGGCGTTCCTGAGCCTCGACACGCCCGGAACCAAGGTCATTGTCGGCGATGGGCCGGCGCGGGCGGCGTTGCAGCAGGCCTATCCGCAGGCGGTGTTTACCGGCGTGCGGTCCGGGGCCGATCTGGCCGCCATCTACGCCGCCTGCGACGTCTTCGTGTTCCCCAGCCTGACGGACACCTTCGGCATCGTGTTGCTGGAGGCGCTGGCGTCAGGTCTGCCGGTGGCGGCCTATCCGTCGCCGGGGCCATCTGACGTTCTGGAGGGCTCCGCCGCAGGGGCGCTTGACCAAGACCTCGGCGCCGCCATCCGCCGCGCCCTGCAGATTGATCCCGCGCATTGCCGCAGCCATGGCGCCCGCTTCACCTGGCGGGCCAGCGCCGGGCAATTCTTCAATAATATCATCGAGGCGCACGCGCTGGCGGAATCGCATACACAACATCTTTCCGACGCCAGCTGAGCCCGCCGCGCGCGGCGCAGCGTGGTGGCCGACATGGTTAATTGTCGTTAATTGTTAGCCTCTTACGCAGCGAGGCGGACTCAATTTCGCAGGCGCGGTGTGCCGTTGCGCCCGCTGTGCTGTGACGTGTGGGCTTGCGTCGGGGTCTGGCGCGGCGACGGTGACAGGCTACAAGCCCTGGAGACGCGCCCAGGGCGCAACTACCTGGCCTAACTGGAGACTTCGCCAGACAACACGCCTCGCAGGCAAAAACGGGCCTTATGTCAGCGGCTTGCGGCTATCCCCGGAATCACCGTCGCATCTGCGCATATGCGCATATGCGCGTGGCACATCACTGCGCCCCGGCGGCGGCAGGCTTTCGCCGGCGGCGTCACGGGCCCCACTTAACGGCGACCGCCAAAAATCTTGGAGGATCAGGCCTGTCGCTGCGGCGCCTGAATCAATCTCACAACCAGGGGCATGGCGCCTTATCCCGGCTCAGTCGGCGCCGTTTTGCTGCTTGTGCAGCAACCTTGCAGCGATCTCCTGAATCAATTGCTGAACCGCAGGGCCATTGCCATTGCCGATACCATTACCTTGCGCCGCTGCGACGGTGAGCGGATGCGACGCGGGTTCTGGCGCCGTGTACGCGGCTTCCGGCGCCGCCTGCTCCTGGCCTTGCGCCGCGTCGAGGCCCGTAGCCTTGCTCAATCGGCTGAAGGCGGCGTCGGCATGGCTGAGGGCTATGCGTTGGGCGGCGACGATTTCGCTAATGTCGCCGATCTGGGCGTCGAGCGTGTCACAGGCGCGGCGGGCTGGCTCGCTCTCGCGCGGGTGCAGGCGCAGGGTGAGCTGGCGCACGCTGACGAGGGCGTTGTTCATGGCCTCCGCCGCCAGGGCGAGATCATTGAGGGCGCCGGCGTTGATGCGTCCGGCGTAGGCCAGCTCGGGCAGCGCCCCGGCCACAGCCTCGGCGAGGCGGCTGTCGTTGTGCGCTGCGGGCGCAGGGCTGGGCTCAGGGCTGGGCGCCGCCGCCGCGTCGGCGGCCGTGCGCGCCACGACCAGCGCATTCTCCAGCTTGGTGATCGAGTCGAGCAGGGTGCGGGGTTCGGCGGCGCGGGTGCGCCGGGCGAACTCGCTGAGGAAGCGGCGGCCGCGCGATGTCTCCATCAGGGCGGTCCAGATCGGCAGATAGTCCTCATCCGCCAACTGCATCGATGTGGCGATGTCGGAAAGCTTCATGGAACATCCCGTCCGTTACGCGCTCAGGGCCAGTCGTCAGCGCCACATTCACGCCGGAACCGCCACGCCAACAGTGCGGCGAGATGGCTAATAACTGGTTAACATTACGCCTGAAACCGTGGATGTGTATAGGTTTTGCCTTACCCAAAGGCAGGGAGGGCGTCGTCAGGCGTAGCCTCGCCCGTCACCCCCACAGCGCCCGTTCCGGCGGCCACACCACGGCGCCGTCATAGCGCAGGCCGGGCTGGCGATCGGCGGCGAGCAGCAGCGGGCCGTCGAGATCGACGAAGCGGGCGCGCGGCGTCAGCAGCATCGCCGGGGCCATGGCCAGCGAGGTGCCGACCATGCAGCCGACCATCACGCCGAAGCCGAGCTGGATCGCCGCGTCCACGGTGAGCAGCGCTTCGGTGAGGCCGCCGGTTTTGTCGAGCTTGATATTGACCGCGTCATAGCGGTCGCGCAGCGCCTTAAGGCCGTCGCGGGTGTGCATGCTCTCATCGGCGCACACCGGCACGGAGCGGGCGATGCTGGCGAGCAGGGCGTCATCGCCTGCCGGCAGCGGCTGCTCGACCAGCGCGACCTCGGCCCTGGCGCAGGCCTCGAGCAGCCCCTCGAGCGCCTCTGCGCGCCAGCCCTCATTGGCGTCGACCAGGAGGGCGGCGCCGGGGGCCGCATCGCGCACCGCCTTGAGGCGGCTGGCGTCGCCCTCTTCGGCGCCGAGCTTAATCTTGAGCAGCGGCTTGCCCGCGTCAAACGCCGCGCCAGCCTGGCGCGCCATCACGTCGGCGTCGCCGAGCGAGATGGTGAAGGCCGTGGTGGCGGGTCGCAGCCGGTCAAGCCCGGCCAGCACATGCGCCGGGGCGCCGCTCAGCCTGGCTTCCAGATCCCAAAGGGCGCAGTCGAGGGCGTTGCGCGCCGCGCCCGCAGGCAGCAAGGCGAGCAGTCCGGCGCGGGTGACGCCAGATTCAATGGCCGGGCGCACGCTGTCGATGGCGGCGCAGACGCTGTCGATGCTCTCGCCATAGCGGGCATAGGGCACGCATTCGCCCCTGCCAGCAGCGCCATCGCCGCTGATCTGGGCCACCACCACCACCGCCTCGGTGCGCGAGCCCCGCGCGATGGTGAAACTGCCTGCGATGGCGAAGCGCTCGACCGTGACGCTGAGCGTACGACGGGCGTCGGGAGGGCGGGGAGCGGGAGTCAATTGCGACATGAGCTTAACCGGCCTGTTACCCAAGTGCGGAGGGCGCGCGGCGACGCGCCCAAATCTATCAAGTCTATGCAGTATGGCGCCTCGGGATGTCAGGGCGCCGCTGCGCCGCAGCAATGACAGGCAGAGGTTAATATCTCGCCAGTTGCAGGCCGTTGGGTTGCATGCGGCCAGCTGGTGAGAGATGCGCGCGAGGGGCCGAGCCGTGGCCTGCCTGGGCCAAAATGCAGGCGCCGCCCGGATTCTCGCCGGCATGTGGCGGCGCCGCGCTCGACAGCCACTGGCTTCGCGGCTATTCCTGCAATCGTAGGGAATGCCGATGGTCGACGCCGCCTGTAGCTGGCGACGGGCAGGTTAGTCCCATGGTCGCAGGCAGGACCTGCCAAAGAGGGACGCGCCATCTGTGTCGGTTGATGAGCCCCTGGCGGATATCGAGCAGCGCGGCGGCGATTTGCGCGTCAGACTGTCCGGCGACTGGGACGCGTCGCATGCTGCTGCGGTGGAAGAAGCCGTGGCGGCCATTGGCGCCCAGGCTCACGCCGGCGGCGCGGTTCTCATCGACATGTCGCGCGTCAGACGCCTCGATACGCTCGGGGCCTGGGTCCTCGACCGCACCCGGCATGAGCTGGGCCAGAATGGCCTGAAAGCCGATTTCGTCGAGCCGCGCCCCGAGCATCTCGTGCTGCTCAATGAGGTGGCCTATCGCGGCTTCCAGGAGACGCCGCCGCCGCCGAAACGCTCGCGGGTGATGGATTTTCTCGTCCAGGTCGGCGAGGGCGTGGTGCAATCTGGCCGCGATCTGCTCAGCGGCGTGAGTTTTCTCGGCGAGGTGGTGGCGGCGCTGGCGCGCGTTATCGTCAATCCCCGCCGCTTCCGTGGCACGGCCGTGGTCCACCACATGGAGATGGTGGGGTTTCGCGGCGTGCCGATCGTGGCGCTGATATCGTTTCTTGTCGGCTGCATCGTCGCCCAGCAGGGGCTGTTCCAGCTGCAGCGCTTCGGCGCCCAGGCCTTCGTGGTCAATCTGGTCGGCATCCTTACCTTGCGCGAATTGTGCGTGCTGCTGACCTCGATCATGGTGGCGGGCCGCTCTGGCTCTGCCTTCACCGCCGAGCTCGGGTCGATGAAAATGCGCGAGGAGGTCGACGCGCTACGGGTGATGGGGCTTGATCCTATTGAGGTTCTGGTGCTGCCGCGCATCATCGCCATCATCATCGTGTTGCCGCTGCTGACCTTAATCTCGTCCATGGCCGGCCTGTTTGGCGGCGGCCTTGTGGCCTGGCTGTATGGCGGCATCACGCCGGAAATTTACCTCGTGCGCCTGCAACAGGCGGTGGGCATGAGCACCTTCCTGGTCGGGTTGATCAAGGCGCCGTTCATGGCGCTGGTCATCGGCGTCATCGCCACCCAGGAGGGCCTGCAGGTGCAGGGCTCGGCGGAATCGCTGGGGCGGCAGGTGACCTCCTCGGTGGTGAAAGCCATCTTCATGGTGATCGTGGTGGACGGGCTGTTCGCCATGTTCTTCGCGGCCATCAATTACTGAGGAGGCCGGATGAGCGCGCCCTATACCGACCCGGCCCCGCAGCCCCCGGCTTCAGCGATCGCGCGGGGGCACCACGCCCCCGGCGCCGACGCCGAAGTGGTGATCCGGGTCAGTGACCTGGAGGTCGGGTTCGGAACCAAGACCATCATGAAGGGCCTCAACCTCGACGTGCGGCGTGGCGAGGTGCTGGGCTTCGTCGGCGCCTCCGGCACCGGCAAATCGGTGCTGACCCGCGCCATTCTCGGGCTGGTGCCCAAGCGCGCCGGCAAGATCGAGGTGTTTGGCGAGGATCTCGATCAGCTGTCGCGGGCGTCGCGCAAGGCGATCGAGCAGCGCTGGGGCGTTCTGTTCCAGCACGGCGCGCTGTTTTCGTCGCTGACGGTCAAGCAGAATATCCAGGTGCCGATGCGCGAATATCTGCACCTGTCGGACCGGCTGCTCGACGAACTGGCGATGCTGAAGATCGAGATGGTCGGGCTCAACCCGGACGCCGCCGACAAATTTCCATCGGACCTGTCGGGCGGCATGATCAAGCGCGCCGCTTTGGCCCGCGCTCTGGCGCTCGACCCGGATATCGTCTTTCTCGACGAGCCGACCTCGGGGCTTGATCCGATTGGCGCTGGTGAATTTGATGAGCTGATCTCGACCTTGCAGCAAACTTTGGGGCTGACTGTTTTCATGGTAACCCACGATCTCGACAGTCTGCATTCCATCTGCGATCGCATCGCTGCGTTAGGTGAGGGCAAGATTATCGCTGAAGGGACAATCGAGACCATGCTGGCGTCGACACATCCGTGGCTCAGGTCCTATTTCCACGGCAAACGCGCCCGTGCGGCGTTCAGCGCAGGCAATTAACGCATGGAAACGCGCGCGAATTACGCCCTGATCGGCCTGTTCACCCTCGCGGTGATCACCGCCGGCTTCCTGTTCGTGTTCTGGTTCAGCGGCGGCCAGGGCGCCAACACCCGCGCCACCTACAAGGTGGTGTTCACCGGCTCGGTGTCCGGTCTGGGCGCAGGCTCGCTGGTGACCTTCAACGGCATCCGGGTTGGCGAGGTGAAGGGGGTGTCGTTTGACCCCAACGACCCCAGCCGGGTGATCGCCAATATCGACATCAGCCGCGACGTGCATCTGCGCACCGATACGCGGGCGTTGCTCGACGTGCAGATCGTCTCGGGCGTAGGCTCGGTGGCGCTGGTTGGCGGTTCGGCCGACGCTGGCATTCTTGAGCCGTGCCCGGCCCCCAGCTGCACCATTCTGGCCGAGCGTTCTGACTTTCAGGACATTGTCGAAAGCGCCCGCAATGTCGCCAAGCGCGCCAATGAGGTGGCTGAGAAGCTGGCGGTGATCATCGATCAGAACCAGGCCTCGATCGACGACACCATCAGCAATATCAACAAATTCTCCAGGGCGCTGGGCGAGAACGCCGATAACGTCAACACCTTCCTCGCCAAGGTGGGGCCAGCCGCCGAGCAGGTGAAGGCGCTGGCCGCCACCATCGACGGCATCGCCCGCGATATTGACCCCAAGCAGGTCAGCTCGATCATCGCCAATGTCGACAAATTCTCGACGGCGCTCGGCAATTCCAGCGCCAATGTGCAGAGCACCGTCGACAATGTGGCGGGCATCACCGGCAAGATTAACCAGGCGGCGGATCAGGTCGAAGGCGTGCTGAAATCGGTGCAGAGCTTCCTCGGCTCCACCAATGGCCAGGGCGCGGTCGACGCCATCCAGCAGGCGGCCAGCTCCATCCGCAAGCTCGCCGACAATCTTGATCGCCGCACGGCGGAAATCGCCGTGGGCATCAACCGCTTCACCGGTTCAGGCCTGGGTGAGGTGAAGAACCTGGCGGTTGACAGCCAGCGTACGCTCGGTGAGATCAATCGCACCCTGCGCGGCATCAACCAGAATCCGCAGCAGTTCATCTTCGGCGCCAAGCCGCCCCTGCCGCAATTTAACGGACGTCAATGATGCCGAACGCCAGCTTCTCGCGCACCGTGGCGCTTGCCCTGACGCTGGGCGCGGCCGCCGCCCTCGCGGGCTGCGGCGGCGGCCCGGCCCCGGCGACCTTTGACCTGTCGGCGGCGCGGGACTTCGGCCGCATCGGCGGCGGCTCGCAGCTGGCGGTGACCGAGCCGGTGGCGCTGCAGCCGCTGAACAGCGAGCGCATCATCGTCCGCCAGGGCCCTTCGGTGAGCTTTGTCGGCGGCGGCCAGTGGTCGGACAAATTGCCTGCACTGGTGCAGGCGCGGCTGTTGCAGACCTTCGAAAACGGCAGCCGCATCGCCACCGTGGGCCGGCCCTCGACCCTCGCCAACGCCGGCGCGATGCTGGCCAGTGAATTGCGCGCTTTCGAGATCGACGCCACGCGCAATGTGGCCGTGGTGGAGATCACCGCCCGCATCGTTCAGGCCAGCGGCCCGGTGTCGGCGGCGCGCATCTTCCGGGCCGAGGTTCCGGTCAGCGGCGCCATCGACGCCGGCAACGCCTCGCAGGCGCTGGATCAGGCGCTGCAGCAGGTGATGGTGCAAATCGTGCGCTGGGCCTCCGGTCGCGGCTAAGCCGCGCCTTGTGCCGATGCAGGTTGGGGCGGCGTAGCGCGGCTGGTTGAGCGGGCGCTGGTTGGGCCTGATTTGGCCACGCGGTAAGGCACACCTTCAACCGCGCCGGCCAGCGCGACGCGTCGCTCGCTTGCGGTGCGCGCTGCGGCAAATAATTTTCACGCAGCTGACAACACGCCCTTCGCCGTCATGCCCGTGCTCGTCACTGGCATCCACGTCTTTGGCTCATGCGCGCCGAACGTCAGTCCGCGGAAAAGCGAATGGGCTCGCTCCGCCGTTTTCTCCTTGCAGAGCCAACCCGTAAGCGCCTGAGCGTTGGCCTTGCCGTCACAACGCGTGGATGCCCGTGACGAGCACGGGCATGACGGGCGAGGGGATGGTGAGGGACGAGTTCACCTTGTGCGCCTTTGTGCAGCCCTGGGCAGGGGCAACGCAGCTCAAGCGCGACAGGTGAGAGGCGCGCGCATTCCCCTAACTGATATTCGTATCCTGACCACCGACACCCCTCGACCGCGTCATGCCCGTGCTTGTCACGGGCATCCACGTCTTCGGCTGACGCGCGCCACACGTGAAGCCGCGCCAGGAGCCGATGGGCCCGCTCCGCCGCCTTCTCCTTGCAGAGCCAACCCGTAAGCGCCTGAGCGTTGGTTTCGCCGACACAACGCGTGGATGCCCGTGACGAGCACGGGCATGACGGGCAAGGGGTTGGCGCGGGATCAGAGTGTGCCTGGTCGCGGGAGAGAGCGCCTGGAAGCCAAGGGCGGCCAGCACCAGTCGCATTCCAGCCGCCCGTGCCTCAGCGCCATGAAAAACCCCCGGCTTGTGGGCCGGGGGTGAAGTTGTGAGTGATGATGAATGTCGAAGCGACCCAGTCTGGCCTGGGCGCGCCGACAGGGGCGGGCCCCGGGCGGCTGTGGCCTGCCTCAAACGCGGTCGAGACGACCGGAGGCGTGGGCGAGGATGGTGTAGACCTTGCCCGTATCAGAGGTCAGGTAATTGCGCGCCATGGCGCCGTCCCTGTCGCTCTTGCGCACTTCCGCCAGCAGGCGGTCGAACTCTTCCACATAACGGTCCGCCGTCTGGCGGAACTCCGGGTCGATGCGGTAGCGGGCGCGGGCGTCATCGAAGATGCGCTGGCCGCGGGCCGTGTACAGGTCGAGGCCGAAGGCCTGGGCTTCTCCGCGATTGCGCCGGCTCCATGAGGCCTCAAGCGCCGCCACATTAATCAGCTGGCCAATGTCGATCGACAGGGTGTCGAGCAACTCGGCGGCGCTCATCGTCGGCTGCGGCAGTGTCTCGGGCTCGTCGTCAGACGCGCGGGTCAGCAGGTTGGACAACCAGCCGCCTGTCGCCGTCTCGCTACGCGACGCCGCTGGCGCCGCCTGCACGGGGGCAGTGGTAGGGGCAGGAGCAGCGACCGGCGGTTGGGCCGGCGGTTGGGCCGATGACGGGGCAGGCGCCCTGGCCGGGGCTGCCGGCGGCTGGGCGACCGGACGGGCGGCTTCGCGGCGCGCCGGCTGGGCCGCCTGACGGTTGGCGGCGGCCGGCGGCCATGCCAGCGGCGCATCCGGCGCCGGCTGGGCGGCGACGCTGGTCGGGGCAGGGGCCGCCACAGGAGCTGCGGCGGCGACCGGCTGACGCGGCGCAGCCACGGCGTCACGCGGACGACCAGCGCGGTTGACGATGTCGTTGAGCTCGTTCAGCGCGCGGATCTGTTCGGCGACCACACGGCGCATGGCGGCGGTGGACTGCTGGGTGTCGCGCGGCAGCTCGAACACACCGCGCGAGATCTCCGAACGGGTCAGCTCGAGGTCGCGGGTGATCTCGGCGGCCATCGACCGCACGTCTTCAGCCACACCGCGGAACTTCGCGGTGGTCTGCTCGATCGCCTTGCCGGCCTCGCTGACAGCCTCGTCATAGACCGAGCGCATGGCGCCGGCGGTCTCGTCGCGCTGCTTCTCGGCCGCCTCACGCAGGGCGTTGAGCTGGCTGGCGAGGGTGGTCGACGCCTGCTCCGAGGTGGCGCGCAGCAGATTGGTGATCTGGCTGGCGCGGGTCTCGGCGCTGCGAATGGCGTTCTCCATCAGGCCGACAAAGGCGCCCGACAGATTCTCCACATCGGTGGTGCGATCGGCGATGGCCTTGGCCATTTCGTCGAGATGCTCACGCTTGCTGTCGAGGCCGCTGGCGAGGCGCTTCTCGGCCTCGTCCAGCCGCTCGGCGCCGTCGCGCAGGGCGGCGATGCGCTCACCTGCCAGGGTGGTCAGGGCGCGGCCTTCCTCACCGAAGCGGGTGGCCACGGCGGCGGCTTCCGCCAGCGTGGTTTCGCCCACCGCCTTCATGGTCGCGATCTGGGTGGCGAGGTCGCGATTGGCCCCGCCAGCGCCTTCGGTGACCAGCTTCAGCGCTTCGGTCAGCTCGCCGATGCGGTCGTTGAGATTGGACTCGATGGTCGCCAGATTGCGGCCGGCGCTGATCGCCACGTCCTGCAGCTGGCGGTTGGCCATGGCGAGGCGCTCGATCAGCTCCGGCACGTCGGCGGTCAACCTGTCGCTCACCGAGCCGATGACGCTGACGGCGCTGCTGGCGGCGGTCTCCACCGCATTGCGCATGGCGCTGGCGGCGGCGTCGACGGCTTCACGCATGCCGGCGGTGCTGGCGGTTAGGCTGGTCCTGGTGGCGTCAGTCGTCTCGACGATGCTGCGCGTCGCGGCGGCGGCGCCTTCACGCATCGCATCCGAGATGGCGCCGCTGCTGGCGTCGATCTTCTGGGCGGCGGCGTCGCTGATGCGCGTCACCTCGGTTTCGAGCTGGCTGGCGCTGCGGTCGACGGCGCCGATCAGGCGCTCGCCCTGCTGGGTCAGCGTGGCCTCGATACGATCGATGCTGCTGACCAGCGACTCGCCGATCCGGCCAGCGTGCATGCCGAGCAGGTGGTCGAGCAGGCGGGCGCGACCGTCGATGCTCTCGACCAGGCCCGAGCTGGAGGCGTCCAGCGTCGTGCTGACAGCGGTGATGCGGTCATTGACCACGGCCGAGATGGTCTGGCCGTAGCTCTGGAACACATTGTCCAGGCGCATGATCTGGCTGCCGACGCGCGATTCCAGATGGCTGGCGCTGCGGGCGATGGCGTCGGCGATGGTGTCGCCGTGCTCGCCCAGCGCCGAGACCAGCTCGGCCCCACGGTCATTGAACAGGCCGGACAGCCGGTCGATCTGGCCGGTGAGTTCACCGGTGACAGACTGGCCACGGCTCGCGACCACGTCGGACAGTCGCACGATCTGGGCGTCCAGCGCCGCCACGGCGCGGGCCGTGGTCTGCTCCAGCGCGCCGGCGACTTCGCCGCCACGACCCGACAGCAGGCCGATGAACCGCGCGCCCTTCTCCTCGAACGCGTCGCTGAGGGCGTCGATCCTTGCGCCGAGCGCCGCCGCTGCGGCGCCGCCCTTGGCGTCGAACAGATGCGACAGGCGGTCCGTCGATGTGGACAGCTGGTCGCTGAGGGCCGAGGAGCGATCGTCGATGGCGCTGGCCAGCGACTGGGTCTGGGCGTCGAGCGCCGCGACCAGGCGGGCGCTGCGGCTCTCGAAATCGCCGGCGGCGGCTTCGAGGCGGGTGACGATGACATTGGCGGCCTGCTGGCCACGGCTGTCGAAGGCGGTGGCGACACGCTCCGCCGATGCCTCGAGGGCCGTCTCCAGCGCCTCGGTCTTCTGCTCGATCAGCACGGCGAGGTCACGGCCGCGATTGTCGAGGGTCATGGCCAGACGCTGGCCGCGACGGTCGAGGTCGCCGATCAGCGCGTCGATGCGCGAGCCGAGCGAGGCCACGGCCGAGCCGCCATGCGACTGCAGCGCCGTGGTGATGCGCTCGAGCGAGCCGTCGACCGCGGTTTCGATGACATTGGTCTGGGCGTCGATGCCTTCGGCCAGGCGACCATCACGCTCATCAAGCGCGCTGAGCAGCGCCTTGCCGTTGTCCTCGAGGCGCGCCAGCATGCCGCTGATGCGCGCGCCAAGCGTCGCTGCGACGGCCCCGCCATGTTCGGCGAAGGAGCCGGCGATGCGGGCCATCGAGGCGTCGAGCGCCGCATCAACCTTGCCGGCGTGCTGGTCGAGCGTCTCGGTGAGCGCGGTGTGGCGCTGGTCGAGGTCGTCGACGAGGCGACGGGCCGAGGTATCGAAGCCGCCTGCCAAATCGTTGATGCGGGCGCCGAGGCTGGCGACGGCCGCGCCAGTGCGGCTGGCGAAGCCATTGGCGATGCGGTCGATCGAGCTGGCGACGGCCTCTTCCAGACGGGCGGTCTGGGCGTCGAGCAGCGTCGAGGCCTCCTTGCCGCGCCCTTCGAGCGACAGCACCAGCTTCTCGCCCTTGTTGTCCAGTTCGCCGATCAGGCTCTCCAGACGCGCGGTGATGTCGCCGCCCATGCGATCGGCGTGCTCGCCGAAGGTGGTCTGCAGGCGGGCGATCTGGTTGCCCATGAAGCGCTGGAAGCTGCTGGTGCGGCTGTCGAGCAAATTGGCCATGTCGACGCCGCGGGCGTCGAGGTCGCCCACCAGCTTGCCGCCCTTCTGGTCGAGCACGTTGGAGATGGTCTCCAGACGCTGGTCGAGGGCGTTGACCAGATTGTCGCTGCGCGCGGCGAGGGCGCCGTTGACGCTGTCGAGGCGGCTGACGACCGCGCTCTCGAAGCTGTCGACGTGCTTGCCCAGCGCCTCGCTGATCTCCGCCGCACGGGCGCCGAGCGTGACATTGATGCTGTCGGCGCGGCCCACCAGCAGGCTGGCGAGATTGGCGGTGTGGCGCAGGATGGCGTCGTTGATCTCGTCCGCCTTCGAGGTGAGGGCGCCGGCGACCTCGCTGCCGCCGCTGGCCAGCACACGGGCGATCTCGGTCGAACGGGTCTCCAGCGAGCGGCTGATCGCCGAGGCGCGGGCCTCCAGATTGCGATCGAGCAGCTCGATGGCGCCGTCCAGGGCGCGCGACAGCTCGCTGCTGCGGGTGGCGGCGCGCTCTTCGAAGGTGTTGACGCGGTTGTCGATGATCTCGGCGGCGCGGGCCGCCTCGCTCGCCAGCTTGTCGGCGAGGCCAGAGCCACGGCCAACCACCACGGTCTCAATGCGCTCGATGCTGCCTTCGATCCGCTTGCTGAGATCGTCGGTGGCGGTGGCCAGCGTCTCGATCATCTTGCCAGCAGGGGCGATGACGCGCTCGTCGAGGCTGTTGAACTGGCTCGACAGCGCCTTCTCGGCCTCCTGGGCGCGGGTGTGCAGATTATCGGTGAGGGCGGTGGCGTTGCTGGTCAGCGCCTCATTGACGCGGGCCGCCTGACGGGCGAGGGCGACGATGACCTCGCGACCGCTGTTGGCCATGCTCTCATGGGTTTCCGACGCCTGGCGGGCGAGCAGCGCCTGCATTTCGGCGCTGCTGGCGCGGAAGCTCTCGGACACCTTGCCCAGGCTGCCGTCGATGGCCTCGACGGTCGCCTTTGCATGGGTGTCGAGGGTGGCGCTGAACTTGCCCGAGGTCTCGCCGAAGGTGTCACGCAACCGGGTGACATAGGTCTCGACGTCCGCGCCAAGGCGGCCGAAGGTCTCGTCGAAGGTGGCGCGCAGGCGGGCGCTCTCGCCGGTGGCGAGACCGCTGAAGCGCTCGCCAGACGTGGTGATGGTCTTCTCGATTTCTGCGGCCACCGAGCGGGCCTGTTCGCCCATGCGGTTGACGCCAGTGTCGATGACGTTGCGCAGGGTTTCGCCCCGGGCGTCGAGCACGCTGGCGAAGGTGTCGGTGGAGCGCGCCAGCATGGTCTCGAGCTGGTCGGCGTGGCTGGTGACATCCTTGCCGAGCTTGCCCACCGTCTGCTCGAAGGTGGCGCGCAGGGCGCTGGTGCGGGCGTCGAACAGCGTGGCCAGCTGCTGGCCGGACGAGGCCAGCGCCTTCTGCAGCGTGACGCTCTGCTGCTCGAAGCTGCCGGACAGCTGGCTGACGCTGGTCTCGAACACCTTGCGGGCGGCGGCGCTATGCGTGTCCAGCTGCGAGGTGAAGCGGTCGCCCGAGGCGGCCAGCGTGTCTTCCAGCTTCTGGCTGTTATCGCGCAGGGTCGAGCCGAGGCTCTCGATGGTGTCGACCAGGCGGTCGGCAAGGGCGCCGCCGCGATTGCCGATCATGTCGACCACGACCTTGCCGGCGCCTTCAATCTTCTGGCGCAGGTCTTCGCTGCCGGCGGCGAGCGAGGTGGTCAGCTCCTTGCCGGAGTTCAGCAGGCCCTGATTGACCTCCTGGGCGCGTTCAACCAGCGCCTTGTTGACGGTGTCGCCGGTGGCGGCCAGCTGGCGCGACACATCGGCTGCGGCGGCGCTGAGGCCAGCCGACATCTTGTCGCCAGCGGCGCCAAGGGTCTTCTCAATAGCCTCCGACTTCTCGGTCAGGGTCTTCGAGACGGTCACCGAGGTGGCGCTCATGCGCTCGACCAAATCGCCGCCGCGCGAGGTCAGCTCGTCGACCATCTGGTCGCCAGCCTTGCCAAGCGCCTCGGTGATCTGGGCGCCGCGCGCCGCCAGTGAATCCGTCACCTGGCCGCCGGCGGCGGCCACCGCCTCAGCGATGCTGCGGCTGGCGGTGAGCAAATCGGTAGTGATGTGCTGGTGCGCGCCTTCGATGGCGGTGCGCACGCGCTCGGCGTTGGAGATAATGCCGTCGCGCTGTTCGCTCAGCTCCTCGACGAGGGCGCGGATGCGCACCTCATTGTCGGCGTAGGAACGCTCGAGCGTGGAAATTTCGCTGCGCACCAGCGTCTCAAGCTCGCTGGCGCGGGCGAGGGCGCGCTCGACGCCATCGCCCATGGCGGCCATTTCGCGGCGCACGGCCTGCGACAGCGACACCACCGATTCCATGGCCAGCGATTCCGGCTGGGCCATGCGCACGGCGGCGCCCATCAGGGCGCGGGAGGCTTGGTGCATCTGCGCGGCGCGCACCGCCATGGCGGCGATCAGGAAGAACAGCAGCACCGGCGCCAGCAGTGCGACGCCAGCCAGCAGGCTGCGCACCGGGCCGAGCTGATTGAAGATCTGCTGCGGGGCGATGGTGGCGAGGCCAAGCATATCCGAGGCCACCAGCGCGCCGCCGGCCAGCCAGACCAGCGAGGCGACGGCGGCGACCAGCCAGGGCAGACGCGAGGCGCGCGCCCGGCTGAAGCCGGCGAGACTCTCCAGATTGAACCGGTCGTCATTGGCGACGCGGCTGGTGTCAGGCGACACCACGCGCCGTTCGCCAGCCGACCGGGTGGTCTGCTCTGCAGGCGCAGCGGCCGGGGAGGGCTGGGCGATTTTGGCCTGGGCAGCGCCTGGCTGGGCCGCGCCGGTCGCCCGGGCGTCCTGCGCCCCGGGGGCGCTCCTGTTGGCGCCGCTGGCACCGGGCTCATTCGCCTTCGCGTCAGTCTTGCTGGCCGGCTGGGGAGCCGCCGACAGCGTTGGCTGGATGGCCAGCGCCGTTGCGCCGGCAGTCATCGATGCCGTGGACACCGCGCCGGACGGCAGGCCGCCCGATGTAAGGCCAGCGGGCCGCGCTGCGGCAGCCGCAGGCGTCGCCGCGACCTGGCCCGGACGTGGGGTGGCGCTGGCCTGGGCGCCAGCCAGCGAGGCGGCGGCGGGCATTTGCGGGCCAGGGGTGGGGCCATGCGAAGGGCGAGGCGTGAAGGCAGGCGCGTCGGCGCGCGGCGAACGGATGCTGTCGTCGCCGCCGCGCGCGGCGGCTGGCATGCTGGCGCCAGGCATACTGGCGCCAGGCATGGCCGCGCCTACCTTGCGTGCGCCAGGCAATGGCGCTGGGGCGCGCGCAGGTGTGGGCGCGGGCGCACGACCAGATTCCGGAGCGGCCTTGCTTACGTTCGCCGACTTCGGAGAATCGGACGATTTCGCGTCGGACTTTTGAGCATCGGCTTTGGCAGTATCGGAAGCGGGCGAGCTGGTCCTGGCCGCGTCAGGCTTGGCTGCGTCGGGCTTGGCCGCATCGGGCTTGGGCGCGTCGGGATTGGGCGCGTCGCCGCTGGCGGCCGCATGTGCAGCGGCAGCTGCGGCGCGTGGGCCGGCGTTGGCGGCGCCAGGGGTGTTGGCGTCAGCCACCGGCCTGGCGTCCTGGGAATTCATACCCCGGCGTTCGCCGTCCAGGGGCTTGCCGGCGCCAGCCTTGGCTGGCTCCGGCGCAGCTGCAGACGCGGCGTCGTTGGTGGTCTCGGTCTTCAGCGTGCCAGCGGCGCCAATGCGGGTGCCGCCCACTTCGGGCGCAGCATCGCGCGCGGTCTCGACGCGGGCCGTGGCGGACGGACCAGGAGCGCTGGGGCGCACGGCGACGCCTGGCGTCAGCGTCGGACGCACGGCCTGCGACTTCTGGGATTCGTCTGGAGTGGCGGCGGCCTTCGCGCCAGGGGCTGCGGGCGTCTGGTCTGGCCGTGCCGGCGCGCCGGCGCTGGTCGCCATGTCCTTCGCTGCATCGCCTGGGCTGGCCTTGCCGCCAGACTGGCTAACAGACTGGCCGTTTGGCTGGCTATTCGGCTGACCAGCCGGTGCGCCAGCCTGGGCAGCTGGCTTGCTGGTCCCGGCCTCACCGGTCGCGGCGGCGGCTGAGGCGGTGGAGCCTGGCGCGCCGGTGGCGGATGTCTTTACAGACGAGGCTACGCCGCCAGCCGCCTTCACCGGAGTCAGTCGCTCAAGATCATCAAGCCCCGCGCCCAGCAGCTCCTTTTCGAGGGCTGAAAGCACCGCAGCTGCAGGATCAATTAGCTTCTTGTCCTTGGACATTCTGCCGCCTCTTGCGCCTGGCGAGGCCAGGACTTGTGGAGGCTGGGTCGCAAATGCGGCGTGCGCACTGCTCCACAGACTCCTCACCCATCTTTACTGGCTTCAGTCTAGAGGGGGGCTGAAGCCAATGAAACCCTTGCCCAGCCTCGATCTGCGAACGTCGTTAACGACTTTTTTACCAGATATTCCAGCATGTTAACAGCTTGTTTACGTTTGTGGCCACGCCCCGCTCGCCTGCAACCCTGGTCGGCGCTGCTTATACCGGGTCGCGAAGCTGCTGACGTAACCGCGCCCTTATTGGCTCAAGCGCCTATCGGGCTTGACCATCGCCTGATGAACCATGCCCCCGATCGAACAGGCGCATCGGCAATCGCTGTTAATGAGACAATTATCCCGTACCTGCGAAAGGAGGGGTAGCGCCCCGTCGCGCCGCGCCTGATAACATGCAGCGTCAAACACGCTCCGGCCCGCCGGACGATCGCCATCAGGAGAGGGTATGCCCAGGATCACTTATATCGATGCCGATGGCGCCAGCCGCACCATCGACGCCGCCGACAACGCCACCGTGATGGAAGTGGCGCTGAAGCACGATATACCCGGCATTCTCGGCGAATGCGGCGGCGCCTGCGCCTGCGCCACCTGCCATGTCTATGTCGATGACGAATGGATCGACCGGGTCGGCAAGGCCGAAGACATGGAGCAGGGCATGCTCGATTTCGCCTTCGACGTGCGCGAGAACTCCCGCCTGTCCTGTCAGATTTTCATGACGCCCGAGCTCGACGGCCTGGTGGTGCACACGCCGGTGCGGCAGGGCTGACGCCAGAACCCGATGAGCATGGCTCATTGGGCTCTGGATGAGCCCGTGCGGCGCCTGAGCATGTCAGGATGCGGATGCGTCAGCGACTTCGCATCCTGGATTGACGCCAGAACCCGCTGGGCGCCGCAGGTTGAGCCGTGCGCGACGGCTGCGCCTGAGCTTTGCAGGGCGCGCCTCAGGTCGCGCGCGGGGCAGGGGCCAGGCTCTGGATGACGCTGGTCCCGCGCGGCGGAACGTTTAGCCGCCAGCGTCGGTACAGGGCGCAGGGACGCTGCGCTCAACCACAACGCCCAGAGCCTCGCGCAAGGCGGAGGCCGACGCCCCGTGCCGCGAAAGTTCGGCCTCGACCTGCGCATGGATGGCGCGCCATACCGGCAGGGCCTCGGCGAGCAGCGCCAGCCCGGCTGGCGTTAGCCACAATCGTCGGCTGCGGCGGTCGGCAGGGTCCGCCAGGCTGTCGATCAGGCCGCGTCGTTGCAATGGCTTGAGCGCCGCCGTCAGCGTGGTGCGGTCGCTGGCCAATATGCTGGCCAGCACGCCGATGCCCGGCGGCTGCGGCTGGTTGATGGCCATCAAAAGCGAAAATTGCCCATTGGTCAGGCCAAAAGGCCGGAATGCCGCGTCAAAGCGCCGGGCCAGCGCCCGGGCGGCGCGCTGCGCGTGCAGGCACAGGCAGGCGTCGCGCACCAGCAGCGTGTCGGCGAAGCCAGGCTCGACGCCGGCGGCGTGCGCTCCATTCGTGTCCTGCTGGGGCATGTCCACACCCTCACTCCATGCTCGCTGGCCGCTCCCGGTCGGGCAGCGCCTGCTTAAGCGGCGCGCGCGCCCGCGTCCAGGTCAAGTCCAGGTCCTGGTCCAATTCCAGGTTTAGTGGGCCCGCCGCAGAAGGGAGCGAGGCGTTACGCTTCAGCAAACTGTGACCAGTGTCGCAGCTTGATATGTTGATATCAACATAAATCGGTCTATGCTGGCGATGATCACAACGGGGAGAACGCCATGAACGACGCCAGCATCACCACCACCACCGCTGCCGCCGCCGCCGTTACGGGCATGTGCCCGGTGGTGCATTTTGAAATGCCCGCCCATGACCGGGCGCGGGTCGCCGCCTTTTACGCAGGGGCGTTCGGCTGGAAGATGGATCAGCTGGGCGCCGATATGGGCCATTATCTGCTGGCCACGACAGCCGACGCCGATGTGCCCGGCCCGACCCATCGCGGCGCCATTGGCGGCGGATTTTATTCGCCAGGCTGCGCTGCCGAAGCGAACGGGCAGGAGATGATGGGCGTCCCTGGGACGTCGATTGTCATCGCTGTCACCGAGCTGGAGCCGGCGATGGACCGGGTGCGGCAGTTCGGCGGCAGGATCATCGGCGAGGCAATGGGCATTCCAGGCGTCGGCCGCTTCATCGCCTTTGAGGACACCGAAGGCAATCAGAACAGCATGTTGCAGCCGCTGATGAACGGAGATTGCCCTGCAGGCTGAGTTTGGCTAGCCGTCGGCAGAGAAGGGCGACCAATGGGCGCCATATGCGCAAATGCAAAACGCCGGGCCATGAGCCCGGCGTTCGCTTGCAATGTAAAGGTTTTCCAGCCTCGCGCACTCATTGATGCGGGCCACTGGCCGCCGATTTGGCGTGGTCAGCCAGATCAGGCCCTGATCAGCGCGACAGCTCGCGCATCGCCTTGTCCAGACCCTCGAGGGTCAGCGGGAACATGCGGTGGCCAAAGATGTCGCGGATCAGGGCGATCGACTGGGTGTAGTTCCAGTGCTCTTCCTTCACCGGATTGAGCCAGATCGACTTGGGGAAGTGCTCCAGCATGCGCGCCAGCCAGACCTTGCCCGGCTCGTCGTTCCAGTGCTCGACCGAGCCGCCCGGCATGGTGACCTCATAGGGGCTCATGGAGGCGTCGCCGACGAACACCACGCGGTAATCCGACGGGAAGGTGCGGATAATGTCCTGGGTGGAGGTGACCTCCTGGAACCGGCGGCTGTTCTGCTTCCACACGCGCTCATACAGGCAATTGTGGAAATAGAAGTGGTCGAAATGCTTGAACTCGGTGCGCGCCGCCGAGAACAGCTCCTCGGCCTTCTCCACGTGCCAGTCCATTGAGCCGCCGACGTCAAGGAACAGCAGCACCTTGATGGCGTTGCGCCGCTCAGGCCGCAGCTGCACGTCGAGATAGCCCTTGTTGGCGGTCTCATGGATGGTGCCGTCGAGGTCGAGTTCTTCGGCCGCGCCGGTGCGGGCGAATTTGCGCAGGCGGCGCAGGGCGACCTTGATGTTGCGGGTGCCGAGCTCGACGTCGTCGTCGAGATCCTTGAACTCGCGCTTGTCCCACACCTTCACCGCCGAGAAATTGCGGTTCTTGTCCTGGCCGATGCGGATGCCTTCAGGGTTATAGCCATAGGCGCCGAAGGGCGAGGTACCGGCGGTGCCGATCCATTTGTTGCCGCCCTGGTGGCGCTCCTTCTGCTCCTTCATCCGCTCCTTGAGCGTCTCCCAGAGCTTGTCCCAGCCAAGCGCCTCAATTTCTTTCTTCTCATCCTCGGTGAGGTAACGCTCCGCCATCTTGCGGATCCACTCCTCCGGGATCTCCTCCGCCTCAATGGCGTCGCCGACCTTCTCAAGCCCCTTGAACACACGGCCGAACACCATGTCGAACTTGTCGAGATTGCGCTCGTCCTTCACCAGGCAGGTGCGGGCCAGGTAATAGAAATCGTCGACCTTTTTCTCGGCGAGATCCTGCTCGAGCGCGCCGATCAGCGCGAGATATTCGCGCAGCGAGACCGGCACCTTGGCGCCGCGCAATTCGGTGAAGAATTTAAGAAACATGCTGCTCCCTCGCCGGCGGGCGCGCCCTGGAGCCGCCTGCATTTACCAGGATGCGCCGCAACGCCTCCGGGTAAATGCAGTCAGCGGCCCCCCATGTCGTAAGGCCGCGCCACGCGCAGATCGCTGCGGCTGACGCGTCTTCGGACAATGGCCCATCTTGTTCGGCCCATCTTGTTCATTGTCGCGCCGACCCCGGCTGCTTAACGCGCGCAGGGCGCGCCGCAGCCGGCGACCGGCCAGCGACCATGTCTATCATGGCATTAGGGAGGGATAGCAAGCCCCAGTCAAACCAGGCCAACGTCGCAAGCCATGTTGCGGAACCTGTCCAGCGCCAGTCGGCGCAGCCCTGGCGCAACCCGGCCCTGGTCGTTGCGGCGGCGTCGCGCGCCAAGGCGACGTCGTTGGGTCACCGCGTCATCGACATGGAGCGCTTGATAGGATGGGCGCAAGGGCAAGGCCTGCTGCGCCGTCCGGGGGCGGAGCGCCACGACCAGCATCGGGGGAGACTGGTCGTGGCATGGGCCGTGGACGCCGATGGGGGGGCTAGCGTCCGTCGGCCTGCTCCGGCCCCTTCCGGGATCGCCGTGAGGCGATCCTGGGGAAGGGACGCCATCTACGCCGCAGCGACGACATGGGGGATTCGCCGCATCGATGAAGTTGACCCCGCCACATCATCCCAGGATTGTGGCGAGGTCAGGTGCAGCAAAACGCAAGCTGGTGATCTTAAGGCGGCAAGATGCCGCGACAGGCGTCGCGCGTGTTCATCGTGGCGCGAACGGACAGGCCGGGCTTGCAAAACAAAAGCGCCCCTCGCAGGGCGCTTCCGTAGCAGGCGTTGGTCGCATCAGTGGGATGCGCCAGTGCAAGCCTTAGTGGCGCGGGCCGCCCTTGTGGTCCTTGTGCGGGCCGCGGTGATCGCCCTTCGGGCCGTCCATCTTCAGCAGCACCGCGAGGCGACGCTTCTGGGCGTCGTCGAGGCTCTTGTACAGCGGCTCAACGGCGTCGGCGAGCTTGCGCATCTCGGTGGCGCGCTCGGTCGCCATGTCGGCGCCAGCGCGCAGGCGCTGGATGTAGTCAGGCTTCTTGCCCTCTTCGCGTGCTTCCTTGCGCTCTTCACGGAACTTGGCCATGCGCTCGGCGCGCTCCTTGGCCTGGCCACGCAGGGCGGTCTCAACGCCCGGCCACAACTTCTCCTGCTCAGCGTTCAGCTTCAGGCCAGCCTTGAGACCCGCGAGGCGGGCGTCGAGCAGGGCGGCCTTGTCATCGGCGCTGATGCGATGATGTTTGGCCGGGCCTGCGCCATCGGCCTTCGCGCCGTCCGCCTGCTGGGCGAATGCGGCGCCCGACAGGGCGAGAGCAGCGCTGAGGGTGAGAGCGGCGATCGATTTGTTCATGTTCATCAGTCCTCCAGAACAGTGATGGCAATGTGGGGCGCCTGCCGCGGCGTTTCAAATTAATGTTCTGTAATGAAGCGGACAGGTTGATCAAATTCAGGCGATCTGTCCGCGAAATGCGCCGCCATGATTTCAACACAGGGATTAATATGGTCTGCATCACTGTATTGTCGTCGTTAACTGCCAGGTAATGCTCGGGTCTTGTCCGGACAAATGGCCGTTACGGTGCGCGCATGACTAGCGCCGCGCGCCACATCACTGCGGGACCGGCAGCATTGCCGTATCGTCTTCTTGTGCCGGGGCCAGGCCGTCTGGGGCTGGCGGGTCGACAGCCCGGCGGAGATGGCGTAACGCCTCAGAGAATATATGGCGGCTACCGCCACGGCGCGGTATGAACAGCGCGGAAAACAGGGAGAGGTGACGGCATGCGTGAGAGCATCAGGGACAAATTTGTGGTGTGCGGCATTGATGAGCTGCCCGACCAGCGCGTCCGCTCCGTCACCCATGTGCTGTCGATTCTCGATCCGGACCGCGAAGACCCTGACGCTTTCGACGATTACGGCGACCACCGCCGCCTGACGCTGCGCTTCCATGACATCATTGCCCCTACGGCAGGCATGATCATGCCGGAGCGAAAGGACGTGCTGAAGCTGCTGGAGTTCGGCGAGACCATCGATCTAGTGCCGGAAAAGCAGGATCATCTGCTGGTGCACTGCCACATGGGCGTGTCGCGCTCGACCGCCGCCATGGCGACGCTGCTGCTGCAGGATCACCCTGAGGCCACCGAGGACGCCATCTTCGCCCGCATCCTCAAGGTGCGGCCGCAGATGTGGCCGAACTCGCGGATGATCGCCTTCGCCGATGAGATTCTCGGACGCGGCGGCCGCTTCAGCGAAGCGCTTCGCCGGCTCTATGGCCACCAGTGCAAGGTGCGGCCAGACATTCCGGAGATGATCCGCTTCTATAATCGCGGCGCTGAAGTCGACAGCGCCATCCACGACTGACTGGACTGCGGCGCGCCCAGGCGATGGCCGAAATAATCGATCAAGCACTTGCTTGATACGCCTGTCTGCGCCTACTGTCCGCCCGGCAACGATTGAATAAAAATGGAAAGCAGCATGCGATTTCAGGGTACCGATTCCTACGTCGCAACGGAGGATCTGAAGGTCGCCGTCAACGCGGCGATTGTTCTCGAACGTCCGCTTCTGGTGAAGGGCGAGCCTGGCACCGGCAAGACCGTGCTGGCCGAGGAGATTGCGCGTGCGCTGGGCGCCCCGCTGCTGACCTGGCACGTCAAGTCGACCACCAAGGCGCAGCAGGGCCTGTACGAGTATGACGCCGTCAGCCGCCTGCGCGACAGCCAGCTCGGCGACGAGCGCGTGCATGACATCCGCAACTACCTCAAGAAGGGCAAGCTCTGGGAGGCTTTCGAATCCGAAGGCCGCGTCGTGCTGCTCATCGACGAGGTGGACAAGGCGGACATCGAGTTCCCCAACGACCTGCTGCAGGAACTCGACCGTATGGAGTTCCACGTCTACGAGACTGGCGAGACCATCAAGGCCAAACAGCGCCCGGTGGTGATCATCACCTCAAACAATGAGAAGGAACTGCCGGACGCCTTCCTGCGCCGCTGCTTCTTCCACTACATCCGCTTCCCCGACGAAGACACCATGAAGCAGATCGTCGAGGTGCATTACCCCGGCATCCACCACCGTCTGGTGGAAGAGGCGCTGCAGCTGTTCTTCGACGTGCGCGACGTGCCTGGCATCAAGAAGAAGCCGTCGACCTCTGAGCTGCTCGACTGGCTCAAGCTGCTGATGGCCGAAGACATTGGCCCCGACGCGCTGCGCGAGCGTGACCCGCGCAAGGCGATCCCGCCGCTGCACGGCGCGCTGCTGAAGAACGAGCAGGACGTCAGCCTGTTCGAAAAGCTCGCCTTCATGGCGCGCCGCGAGCAGCGCTAAGCACAGGCGCCGCCGGCGCTGGCCGGCGTGCACAGGTGATTGCGAACGCCCCCGGAGACGGGGGCGTTTTGCGTTTGCGCGCATGAAGCGCTGCGTAAGGGAAGGAGCATGGCGGGCGAGCGCCGCGCGTTGTGCACCTGCCGCTCCCCGCCACATCCCGCCATCTCCGCTCATGGCCCCACCCGCCGTCATGCCCGTGCTCGTCACGGGCATCCACGTCTTGCGCCGCGTGGAGCAAGGTGTGGCGGTTCGGGCGTGTGGCGTTTTGTGGGGCGCGGCGTGCCTGCGATGGATGCGAAGAGAAGAGCGTGGATGCCCGTGACGAGCACGGGCATGACGGGCAGGGGGCGCGCGATGTGTAGGGGCGCTGTTGCGGGGGCGAGGGGCCTTGCGCCATGGCGCATCGCCAGTCGCGTTTGTCGCGGCGGGCGGCAGGAGGCGGGCGGCGGGCTATGGGCGGCGGCGCTCAGGTCTCGTCGGCGCCGTCGAGCAGATGGCCGGCGACCTCGGTGAAGCCTGGTGCGGGCAAAGCGTTGGAGGGCATGTGGCGGCAGACGCCGAGAGGGGCCAAGCTGAGGCCTATTGCCTGCTGGATGACGCCATCCGCATGTCACATCTGCCCCCACTGCCGTCATGCC
>NZ_JCAWFG010000076.1:0-122869 GCF_059740505.1 Camelimonas sp. FR25
GCCGCCAGCCGCTCAAGGGGATCACCGGCAGCGCTCAGCGCCGCGTAACGGTCCGCAAGATCAAAGAAACCGGGCTGGCTGGCCATCGATGCCTCCAAAATCTGACAGCGTCAGTTTCGCTCCAGAGACCTCAAAGCACCAGGTTTTTCGAACCGTCCAGGTTATCCCTGCGCACGTCCAGCACGGCGCGGCGTTTGCCTTCGAGTGAAAATCCAGCCCCAAATGACAGGACAGCACTTTCAAGTGCGGCCTTGGAGGGCTTGTTGTGGTCCAGTATCCAGCTGCCCCACGTGAATTGGTCCGTCGCAATGTCATAAAGGCGCACCACCCCACACCGGACACCGTCGTGTCGCTCAATGACATAGTAAAATTCCGCACCCAATGCTTCCCGCTGCTTGTAGCAGACAATCCACCGGCGCTGGTCAGCCACCGTTCCGGTCACTGGTGAAAGGTGCTGATTATACTTTGGGTTCGTGCGCAGGCCATAAAGATACGCCGCATCTTCCGGCTCGATAAGCCTCAGAACGAGATTTGGGCCGGTAATGCGCGCAATAGACATCGTTACAGCCTCAGATCACTATCATCCGCCGGAAACACGCTCTTCAGGTCACAGAAAACGTGCGTATCGCGGCCGAAACGCCGCATGACCCCGGCGCCCTGTCGCCGGAAAGCGTCATGCGCCACAGCCAGGATAACGCTGTCATAGACGCCGACCTCCGGGGCATCGACTAGCGCCACGCCATACTCGGCCATAGCCTCGGCTGGGGACGCCCATGGGTCATGGACGTCGACCACAACGCCGTATTCGCGCAGTTCCGCCATCACGTCGACAACGCGGGTGTTGCGCAGATCCGGGCAGTTCTCCTTGAAGGTCAGGCCAAGCACCAGAACACGGGCGCCGTCGATCTGTATCCGTCGCTTCAGCATCGCCTTCACTAACTGGCCCGCGACATAGGCGCCCATACCGTCATTGATCCGGCGTCCGGCCAGAATGACCTGGGGATGGTAGCCTAGGGATTCAGCCTTATGGGTCAGGTAATAGGGATCGACGCCGATGCAGTGGCCGCCCACCAGGCCAGGCCTGAACGGCAGGAAATTCCACTTGGTTCCTGCAGCCTCAAGGACCGCCTGCGTATCGATGCCCATTTTACTGAAAATGATCGCCAATTCGTTGACGAGGGCGATGTTCAGGTCGCGCTGGGTATTTTCGATCACCTTCGCCGCCTCAGCCACCCGAATGCTGTCGGCTTTGAAGGTGCCCGCCGTAATGATTGACGCGTAGAGCGCGTCGACCTTGTCAGCGATTTCTGGCGTGGACCCCGAGGTGACCTTGCGGATATCGGGCAAGCGGTGCGCCTTGTCGCCAGGATTGATGCGCTCTGGACTGTAACCGGCAAAAAAATCAACGTTGAACGTGAGGCCAGATATCCGCTCAAGCACCGGAACGCAGTCTTCTTCAGTTGCGCCTGGGTAAACGGTGGACTCATATATGACGATGTCGCCGCGCTTGAGCACATGGCCAATCGTTTCCGACGCCCGGATCAGGGGCGTCAGATCAGGACGCTTGTGAGCATCAATTGGGGTTGGCACCGTGACGATATAAGTCGTGGCGCGGGCCAGATCAGCCCGTTCTGATGTAAAGCGGAGTCGCGAGGCTTCCGCCAGCTCCTCTGATGATGTCTCGAGCGTATGATCCCTGCCCGCCTGCAATTCCAGAATTCGCGACGTGTTGATATCGAAACCGATGACGTCCCGACGTTTGCCAAACTCCACAGCGAGGGGTAGCCCCACATACCCCAGTCCAATGACGGCGAGAGGCGCTTCGTTGTCACAAGCCATGTCACACAGACCCCTCATTTGCCATAATATGCCCGGAACCAGCTGACGAAGGCGTCAATACCGTCCCGAAAATCCGTCTGTGGTCTATAGCCTGTCAGGCGCTTCAGTAGCGTGGCGTCAGCCCACGTCGCCGGAACATCGCCCATCTGCATGGGCATGTAGTTGCGGATCGCCTTCTTGCCGAGGCATTGCTCGATGGCGTCGACAAAATCCAGCAACCTGACCTTGTCAGAATTGCCGATATTGACGATCCGGAACGGAGCGACCGGAGACAGACTGTCGCCCGCTTCAATATCGTCGCGTGATGTCGGGCGCACAGGCGCGACATCGATCAAGAGCCGGATTGCACGCACCAAATCGTCCACATAGGTAAAATCGCGATACATGTCGCCGTGGTTGTAGATATCGATCGGCCGCCCGTCGAGAATAGCGTCGACAAATTTATAGAGGGCCAGGTCAGGCCTGCCCCAGGGCCCATATACCGTAAAGAACCGGAACATCATTGTCGGCAAGCCCCACAGATGCGCATAGGCGTGCGCCATGCTCTCGTTGGCCTTTTTCGTCGCCGCATAAATCGTCAGTTGGGTGTCGGCCTTCTCCACCTCCGTGAATGGCATATCCACGTTGGCGCCATAGACCGACGATGTCGAAGCCATCAGCAAATGCCGGACGCCGAGGCGCCGCGCTGCATCCATGACATGGAAGGAACCGATGACATTGGCGTCCAGATAGGCGCGCGGATTTTCCAGGCTGTAACGAACGCCGGCCTGCGCCGCCAGATGGACAATCACATCCGGCTGGAAAGTGTCGGCGACGGCGTCAAAACGGGCCTGATCCTCCAGCATTCCCTCGGTCGCGGTGAAATGCTGATTTTGCAACAAGATAGCGTGACGACGCTGCTTCAGGCGCACGTCGTAGTAATCCGTCATCCCATCGTAGCCGTGGACGCGAAATCCCTCCGCCAGCAGAACCCTGGCGAGATGAAAACCGATAAACCCGGCGGTCCCCGTAATGAGAATATTCGTCAAAGCTCCCCCCGAGCTTTAGCAGAACCGACACCATGCTGTATGCCGGCAATAAAGCAACGTCGCTCAATTCTCACTGATATCGGCATCGACCTGCCCATACCCTGCCGATCTACCATAAACATCTACAGAAGCCATGCCCGCGATTGCGCTGCCCCGTGAATAGCTCCGCCAAAGCTGTTTACAACAGTAACCCGAAAATGCAATCGCCGGAATCTGCGGTCTGCGCTGGAAAAATGGCGTAGATTCGCGAAAATGTTGGCGCTGGCGCAAGTTGACTTGGCCGTGCTGCCGGGCGCCGGCAACGGGGTTGGGCGTAGTCGCTTATGCTTTGACTGACCACAATGGATCTGCTGTTGATCAATGCCTGCCTGACGGGCTGCGAGATGTCCTTCGCGTCGAACAGCGGCTGGTCGTTCGCGCAGCAAGGCGAGCCAAGTCTGTATTGATACCATAACCCGATGAGCCTGACAGATCGGGTTATGGCCAGGCCCGTGCGGCGACTGAGCATTTCAGGTCGCGGATGCGTCAGCATCTTCGCGGCCTGGAATGAGGTGTGGCCCACGCGTTCTTTGGCCAGGTTACGATCTGCTGGTCACAGTGGGCTCCGGCAGCCAGCTTTGCGCCTCGGCGACAGTCCCTCGCCGGCAACTGACGTTATCCCCTTGCCAGGCTGGGTGGCGCAGCCCGCGTGGATGCGGCAGCGTGGCGAGACCTCGTCGTTTTCTTGAGCGCCAGGGCATTCGCCCGTTCAGTGAATCTCCGCTGCTCGTCCGCTCGTCGCGCTTGCCCAGACGGTGAGAGAGCAACGCCATGAAGCGGGCCGGCGCGACCGAAGTTTACGCGCCTTGCCGTTCACAGGATTTGCCGGGACAGGCGATCAGGGAGTCGCCCGGCCTTTGCCTGCGCCTTTTTTCTGAGGTGGCGCCATCCCGTACAATGACCGGGTGGAAGCGAACTGCTGGCCGCACGCGCGCGCCGGGTTGTGCGGCGTATTTGGCGCCGGTGCGCGGCGCCCCGGGCATGCTGTGAGCGGCGCCCAGGGCGTTCGCCTCTTGTAACCGCCCAACCTCTGAGGGTGTGTGTGCGCAGAACGATCGTACTGTGCCCGCAAACGATCTGCTCGTCGACATCACGAAACCCCATTCCGCATGTGACAGCGCGTTGACCGGACAGGCGCCGCGGCGCCGGGAGCAGCGCAGGCGACGTTGAAAAATGGATCAGAGGTCAGCGGGATTTTTCCGACCCGAGGTCGCCGTGCAGCTGAAACCATCGTAAGGCCCGCCCTCACTCCGCGCGACTGATACAAGGATGGGAAGATGCTGACGCATCCGCATCCTGAAATGCTCAGGCGCCGCTCGGGCTTAGCCAGAACCCGATGAGTGAAGCTCATCGGGTTCTGGTATGAGCAACCAAAATCTGGCGCGTGAGGGCGAACTGGTGCGGTCAAATTCGGCGCCATCACATGCTGGCGTCAATAGGCCAGCGCGCTATCCGATCAATCGGCCTGGCCTCATCGAGCAGAACCCGCTCCCTGCATGGAGATGGTGAGCATGTGCCGATCCAGAGCGATCGGCGCATGCCCTAACGGCACACCCGTACGCGCCTGATGACCGTATGACCCCAGACATCGCGCACCGGGCGACCTGCGCGGTCGCGCACAATGACGCGTTTGAAGCGGCATTGGCGGGCAGCACGTCGTGGCGCGGCCTCAGCTGTGGTTATGCGCGCAGGCTGAAAGCCCTCTGGCGCAGATCTGGACGTTGGCATGGCGTTGGCGGCCAAAGAAAGGGATATACACATGGACATGCCGACGAGTGAGAGCAGAGCTTGCTGACGCATGACGCCCTCCCAATGTTTGGGTCGCAGCACGATGACATAACTGCCTGCCCGGGCGATAGAGGGCATGCGGCGACCAGGGCGCAGGCATCAGGCGCGCGCACGGCTGTGGCGCGCTGACATCGTTTGTCCTGGTCTCTCCGCAAGTGAGTGCGCATTCTGATCAAACGCAATCGTCTGATCGATCAGCATTTGCTCCCTGCATGAAGATGGGGGCATGTGCCGGTCCGGAGAGATCGTTAAAAGCGCCAAACGTGCGCATGTAATGGTCTCGGCGACACAGGCGAGATGGCGTTTCGCCAAAGGATGGCGGCTCCGAACGCGCGCCTGCCTTGCGGCGGCGAGGTTGGCGAGCAGGCCAGCTGCGACCTCTGGCCCGACCACGGCGCCAGAAGAGATAGCCGGCAGCCTGTGAAGCTCGCGCCAGCACAAACGCCGCAATCCGTGCGTGTGAGAGTGTGTCGTGAGCAGCTTCGCCCGGCCAAGGCTGGCCTGATCCTAGTGTCTCATACCAGAGCCGTGTGGCGACTGAGCATTATCGGTCGCTGATGCGGCGGCATTTTTGCGGTCTGGCGTCACATAAAGCTGCGCCGTGTGTGCTTCAGCCGCCATCGCCCTGCGGGCGTCGACGTCTGTCGCAACACTCCCATGGCAGGTGGCGGCAGCGCTCCTTCGCGCATGTTAATAGATTAAATTTTCTGGCCCAGCGATTTTTTGGCAGAATCAGGCGCCCCAGGGGCGTTCCATAGCGCCACAACAGGCGAATATTTCGTTCTATATCATAATGATGTCCCGTATCGAAAATTATAGATTAAAAATTGAGAGGCGCTAGACAGCCCCGTTGGACGCATTACCGTCGCTCCATCGCACCGCAGAGATCGGGGAGCAAATGCCTGCAAATCTGACCCGTACCGATCACTAGGAACCCGGAGGGCGCCTGGCCCGCTATCCCGCCCAGCACGCCGATCTCGCGGCGCTCGCAGCGCGGGGCCGGCTGCGGCGACTGCAGGCGGCGCAGGGCCTGGACTTCTCCTCAAACGACTATCTCGGGCTGGCCAGTTCTGGCCATTTGCGTCAGGTGGCGCAGGAGGCGCTGGCGCGCGGGATTCCGGTCGGCTCCGGCGGCTCCCGGCTCTTGCGCGGCAATCACGCTGAGCATGTTTTGCTGGAACAGGAGGCGGCGGTGTGGGCTGGCGCCGAGGCGGCGCTGTTCATGGGCGGCGGCTTTCAGGCCAATCAGGCGATTTTTGCGACGCTGCCAGTCGCCGGCGACCTCGTGCTCCACGACGCGCTGGTCCATGCCAGCGTTCATGAGGGCCTACGTCTTGGGCGCGGGCAAGCCGTTGCTTTCGCGCATAACGATGCAGATGACGCCGCCGCGCAGATCAGGCGCTGGCGCGCCAGCGGTGGCCGGGGCCAGATCTGGCTGGCGGCAGAAAGCGTCTATTCCATGGAAGGCGACAGGGCGCCGCTGCCTGACCTTGTCGCCCTGGCGCGGCGGCATGACGCTGTGCTTGTGGTGGACGAGGCGCACGCCACCGGCGTGTACGGCCCGGCCGGCTCCGGCCTTGCCGTGGCCTGTAACGACGTGCGGCTTCTCACATTGCACACCTGCGGCAAGGGCCTGGGCGCCTCCGGCGCGCTGGTGTGCGGCGACCGCCCGCTTGTCCATAGCCTGATCACCCGGGCGCGGCCCTTCATTTTTGCGACGGCGCCGTCGCCGCTTGCCGCCGCCATCGTCCGGGCGGCCCTGAGATTGCTGCGCGACGCGCCCGAACTGCAGACGGCGGCCCAAGGGCACATCGCTCATGCCCATGCCGAGGCCCGCCGCTTGTGTGGCCTTGAGGGCTTTGCGACCCAGATCATGCCAGTGATGTTGGGCGATGACGCCCTGGCCATGCAGCTTGCCGCGCATCTGCAGGACCAGGGCTTTGACGTTCGCGGCATCCGCCCGCCCACGGTGCCCAGCGGCACGTCACGGCTGCGCGTCTCCATCACCGGCAATGTCGGCCCTGAGGACATCACCAGGCTGTTTGCGACGCTGGCCGATTGTCGCGCGCTACGCTCCCGGGCGGCTGCGCCATGAACACAAGGACGCGGCGAACGCTGGTTGTCACCGGGACCGATACCGGCGTTGGCAAGACCGTCGCGGCGGCGGGTCTTGCCGGCGCGCTTGGCGCCACATACTGGACGCCGGTTCAGGCCGGCCTCCGCGGCGAAACCGACAGCGACATGGCCCGACGCCTGAGCGGACAGACGGCGCTGCCAGAAGCCTACAGGCTGGCGCTGCCAGCCTCGCCGCACCTGGCGGCCGAGACCGAGGGCGCCCATATCGCGTCGCGGGCGCTGCAGCTGCCGCAGGTCGATGGTCATCTGGTGATCGAGGGAGCGGGCGGCGTTCTGGTTCCTCTCAACCGCCAGATGCTGTTCGTGGACATATTCAGGAGCTGGGCCGCGCCCGTGGTGCTGGTCAGTCGCACCGGCCTGGGGACGATCAACCATACGCTGCTGTCGCTGGAAGCCTTGCGCGGCAGGGGGTGTCATGTGGTCGGCGTGCTGTTCTCTGGCCCGCCTGCCCCAGATTCCGAAATGACCATCGCCACCATGGGCGGGGTGCGCAGCCTGGGGCGGTTGCCGCATCTGACCCCCCTCAACCGGCAGGCGCTGGCGGCAGCCATGCGCAACATCGACCTCGCGCCGGTGCGGGAGGCGATGGCATGCTGAATGCTGATCGTGTCGACCATCGCCATATCTGGCGTCCTTACGCCAACATGGTGGAGCAGGCGCCGCTACATCGTATCGCCAGCGCCGAGGGCGTCTACCTTACGCTGACCGATGGCCGTCGCATGATCGACGCCATGTCATCCTGGTGGTGCATGGCCCACGGGCACCGCCATCCCGCGATCGTCGCCGCCATGACTGCGCAGTTGCAGCGCATGCCCCATGTGATGTTTGGCGGGCTGAGCCATGATCCGGCCACCGAACTGGCGCGTCGGTTGGTGCGCCTGCTGCCCGCTGGCCTTGATTGCATCTTCTATGCCGATAGCAGCTCCGTCGCCGTCGAGGTGGCGCTCAAGATGGCGCGCCAGGCCCAGGCCGCATGCGGCCATGGCGCCCGCACCCTCTTCGCCAGCGCGCGTGGCGGCTATCACGGCGACACCTGGAAGGCCATGTCGCTGTGCGACCCGGAGACCGGCATGCACAGCCACTTCGGCGGGGCGCTACAACCGCAATTGTTTGTCCGGCGCCCGCCGATCGGTTTTGGCGAGCCATGGTCAGACGATCCGGCGGTGAACGGACTGGACGAGGTGGCCAGTCTGTTTGACCAGCAGGCGGAGCACATAGCCGGCTTCATCATTGAGCCTGTCGTGCAGGGCGCCGGCGGCATGCATTTTTACCACCCCAACTACCTCGTCGGCCTGCGCCGGTTGTGTGACGCTGCGGGCGTGTTGCTGATCTTTGATGAGATCGCCACGGGATTTGGCCGCACCGGCCGGATGTTCGGCATGGACCACGCTGGCGTGCTGCCCGACATTATCTGTCTGGGCAAAGCGCTGAGCGGCGGTCACATCACCTTCGCGGCGACCGTGGCGGACCGCGCCGTGGCCGAAGCCATCTCCCGCGCCAGCCCCGGCGTGCTGATGCATGGCCCGACGTTTATGGGTAATCCGCTGGCCTGCGCCGCAGCCTGCGCCAGCCTGGATCTGCTGGAGACCGGAGGCTGGCGAAGCGATATCGCCCGCCTCGAAACCGGCCTCACCGAAGGGCTGGCGCCCGCCCGCGCCCTGGCCGCCGTGGCGGATGTGCGGGTGCGGGGCGGAATCGGCGTGATCGCCTGCCATGCGCCCGTCAACGCCCGACGCGTGCACGCGCGGGCGTTGTCTTCCGGCGTCTATCTGCGCCCGTTTGGCCAGTTGCTCTACGCCATGCCGCCCTACATCACCACGACAGAGGAATTGTCCCGCATCACCCAGGAGATGCTGGCCATCGCGACGCTTGAAAGCCAGGAGCCAGACCGCGCTGGCGGCGCCTGAGGCAATGGCCTCGCCGGGGACGACGGGCCCTCGCGGGGGGCAGCAGCGTGGAGGGCCGCGCCACGTGGCGGAGCGGGCCAGGGCAGGCGGCTGCCAGCGCTCATGGCCGGCGATGGCCGGCTTGCAGATTGGCGCCCAGCGCGCCCAGCTGATCGTCGAGCCCCTCACGCAGCCTGGGATCGACAATGGCAAGAGGCGCCGCCATGACGATGCCGGTGGCGGCGCCGATGGTTGACGCAGCGCCAAAGGCGAAGCGGCCCAGCGCTTCACTGGGGCTGGTATCCGTCAGCTTCTGGCCAGCCACCAGTCGTCTGCCGATCAGTTGCACGACTTCCGGCGAGCGGGCGAAGCGCCCGTGGTTGATCCTGTCCGCCGAGGCGACATTGGTGAGATCAAAGGCGATGACGCCTTCGGCCTCCAGGGTGGAACGATAGGGCTCGAGGTAGGGGTTGATGGCGCCGAGGCGCGAGGCGCCCCACACCCGGCGTGACATCGCCAGCGCCTCATCGTCCTGCGATGTGAAGATGAAGAATGGTGGTCGCCGCGTTCCGATCTGGCTGATCTGCCGGCGAAAGACATCAAAATCCACGTCTGGCGCCGCGAGCATCACGCTTGAAATTTTCGGGTTCACCACCCCATTGCGGATCGCCATCTGCCGGAGCGCCTCCAGCACCACCCAATTGCCCATGGAGTGGGCGAGAATGGCGATTTCGCCGACCTCTGGATTGGCGCCCAGCCCGGAGAGAAGCTTCTCCAGCGCATCACGGGAATAGGTGCTGCTGTCGTGATCATACCCATAAGACAGCAGGCGCCCGCGCGACGGCCAGGTGAACAGCACAGGCTGCGCATTGGCGCCGGAATCATGAACGATCTGGGCGAAACGATACACGGCCTCCTCGAAGGTCGTATTGTAGCCATGGACGAAAACCAGCGCCCGCCGCACCTTGCGGCGCCGCATCCGGCTGTCCAGCGCCGCCATCGCCTGTTGTGGGGTGAGCATGCGCGCATCGACCGTCACAAAATCGGTCTGCGCCGCGCCGGGCAGCCGTCGTGGCCATTGTATTTCACCCTTCTGGCGCGCGCTGTCTGGCGGCACGGACACGGTGATGTCGGCGAAACTGGGCCAGCCCCCCCTGTCGCCGGTGAACATCTGGCCCGGCGCCGCATGGTCGGCGCTACGTGTGGCGGCGACCAGCATGTTGACATGGGTTGCCCCTGCAGCCGGCTGATAATGTTCAGGCGCCAGAACGTTGCGGGCGCGGCCCGCACAGCTGCACAACAGGGCGGCGACCGCCAGGGCGATGGCGCATGTTAGCCGACGTTGCATGGCGCGCGGGCTCCGTGTCGTCCGCTGGCCTGAAGGCGCGCCGCGTGCTGCGCGCTTGCGCCTGGCCGTTGCTGCGGAACATGTGCAGGTCTCGCAAGTTTTGCGAGGGTCATACCGAGGGCGGCTGGCGCAGAAGGCGATGATCCAAAGCGACGGTAGCCCCGCGCCCAGAGGGACGCCAGCCAGCCGCGCTTCACAACGCGCTCAACGACGGACGTCGCCAGACCTGTCGTGTGACGCCAGATAGCGAAGATGCTCACGCATCCGCATCCTGACATGCTCAAGCCCGTGCGGCGCCTGGCGTGCAAATAATGGCGTATGTCACCTGGTGAACGGCGCCTCGTGTGTGGCCGCGCCCGTCACGTGGCCAGCCTGCCTGCGCGACGCATGTCGAGCCGTCATCACCATAAGTAAATCAAACGTTGTCCATGTAATCACCACGTCGTGTGCGCCACTGTCACGAAAACGTGCAGCATGGGCATTGTGTCCTGACCGGAATGACATGATATGGTTTAGTTCAGGTCAAACCGACGACCAGCAAACGGCGAGACGTTTGTGTCGACATTGACCGAACGGCGTAACGACGCCCCCCACAGGACTGGTTTGTCAGGTATGGGGTCTTGCTACGTTGCACATTTCTGACCATGCCCGGCGACCTGGTCACGACATTCACCTGTCATCAATCAGCCGCGCGCGTCGTCTGGTTGTCGAGGGCGTATTTCTGGCGAATACCTTGCGCTATTCTTGCTGCCTCAGTTTTACAGATAAAGGCCGTAGATTGCGCAGAATCGTGTGACGCGAGGTCTCGGGCCTGAACCTGGCAAGTCGCGGATGCGTCAGCATCTTCACAACCTGGCATCGGCGGCACAGGTCGCATGCACGGCACGAAGACAGGGCGGCAGGCGCCCCGCGCCTGCGTTCGGGCACACGTGTGCAAGTAATCATCGGGAAGTCATCATCGGGAAGTCATCAGCGGGATGTCATCAGCGGGATGTCATCATCGGGAAGTCATCACCGGGATAACTGCGATCAATAACCATGTCGCCTGAGCAGTAGCAGGCAAAGCGGAAGCTGCCCTGGCGAAGAGGGGGAGACCATGTCGCTGTCTCGTTCTGAACGCATTAATGGCGACCGTCTGTGGTCGACCATCAATCAATCGGCGCAGATCGGCAAGGGACGGGAGGGCGGCCTTGCGCGCCTTGCCCTTACCGATGACGACAGGCGCATGCGCGATCTGTTTGTGCAATGGTGCAAGGAGGCCAATCTCACCGTCACCATTGACGCCCTCGGCAGTATATTTGGCCGACGCGAGGGGCGCGATCCATCGCTTCCACCTGTCCTCCTCGGCAGTCATCTTGACACCCAGGCCAATGGCGGCCGCTTCGATGGTATTCTCGGCGTTCTGGGCGCGCTCGAGGTTGTCCGCACCCTCAATGATCTGGGTTACACGACGCGGCGGGCGATTGAGATCGTCAACTGGACCAATGAGGAAGGCAGCCGCTTCTCGCCAGCCATGGTGGCGGCCGGCGCCTTTGCCGGAACCTATGAGACACAATGGGTTCTCGACCGGGTGAGCGACGAGGGCCCAACCCTGGGCGAGGAACTTCAGCGTATCGGATACGCTGGGTCAGCCCCAGTTGGCGGCCGCCCCATCGACGCCTATTTCGAACTGCATATCGAGCAGGGGCCGGTTCTCGACGACGCCAAAATCCAGATTGGCATTGTCACCGGGGCCATGCAAGCCACCGGTTGCCTCGTGGAGTATGGCGGCGAAACCGCACATACCGGTCCCTGGCCCATGGAAAAGCGGCGCAACGCTTTGCTGGCGGGCGCGCATCTGCTGGCCGCCGTTGACCAGATTGGCTGGGACTTCGCTGCAGGCGGCAGGGCGACGGCGGCGCGGCTGACGGCCTGGCCCAACAAGCCGGGCATCCTGTCAGACTGGGCCCAGGCCGTTGTCGATGTCCGCCATGCGGACCCTGAAGCGGAAAGCATCATGGCGGAACGGCTGCGACGGGCGGTGTTTGAGGCTGGCGCGCGCACCGGATGCGACGCCAAAATCCTCAACACCTGGACCTGGGGTGGGCCAATCTTCGACGCCGATCTCAACGCCATCAACCGCGAACTCGCTACAGGCTTTGGCTACAGCTGGCGCGACATGCTCAGCGTCTCTGGCCACGATGCCTATTTCATGGCGCGCCACTGTCCGTCCTGCATGATCTTCGTGCCCAGCCGCGGCGGCATTACCCATAACAATGCGGAGCTTTCCGTACAGGAAGAGACGGAGCCCGGGGCCAATGTCTTTCTGCACGCCGTCGTGGCGCGGGCCGACCGGTAGGGCGGCGGGCCGGGCGTGCGCCCGGCTACTGTCCGCCTGACACCAGAACCTGATGAGCGTGACTCATCAGGTTCTGGCCAAGCCCGTGCGGCGCCTGAGCATGTCAGGATGCGGATGCGTCAGCATCTTCGCATCCTGGTTTGACGCCTGACGTCTTCGTCATTCCAGACCATCCGGGCAGGAGCGACGCGCATCCAGTCGCGGCGCTCACAACGCCAACGCAAGGAGGGGGCCATGGCACAGCCAACCGGGGCGCCCAGAACCGCCATGATGCGTGTGCTCGACCTGGTCGAACGCATCGGCAACAGGGCGCCGCATCCCGCCGTGATCTTTCTGGCGCTCATCGCTCTGGTAGTTGTCGTATCGCCAGTGCTGTCGTTTCTGGGCGTGGCGGTGACCAGCGAACAGATCGACCCGGCCACCGGGGCCACCGTTATGGTCACCAACCGGGTGCGAAGCCTGCTCGACGCTGATGGCGTGCGCTTCATGTATGTGTCGCACATCCCGAACTTCATGGCGTTTACGGCGGTCGGATTGCTGATCGGCTCGATGATCGGCGCGGGGGTCATGGAGGAATCCGGCCTCGTGCGCACGTTAATCCGCAAGCTGGTGCTGGTGTCGCCGGTGGGCGCGCTGTCTTACATCCTTGCCTTTGTCGGCATTCTCTCCAGCATCGCTTCCGACGCCGGCTATCTGGTGCTGCTGCCTCTGGCCGGCGTGGCGTTCCTGAGCGCCGGGCGACATCCCATCGCCGGGCTGGCGTTGAGCTATGCGGCGGTGGCCGGCACCTTCGCCGTCAATCTGGTGATCAAGCCGCTCGACGCCGTGCTGGTGCAATTCACCAATGACGCCATCGCGCTTGTCGCGCCCGGTCAAAGCATTGGTCTGGCGTCCAATGTGTTCTTCGCCGCCGCCTCGGTCATCTTCCTGACCATTGTGATCGGCCTGCTGACAGATCGGGTTATCGAGCCGCGTCTTGGCGTCTATCAGGCTGGAGGCCATGAGGCCGCGGCCGCCACTGCGCCTGACGCGCCGCTGACAGCAGAAGAGCGGCGTGGGCTGCGCTTCGCCGGGCTCGGACTGCTGGCGGTGTTTGTCTTCTTCCTGCTGCTGACCGTGCCGCCCCATGCGCCCTTGCGCGATCCGGACACCGGCACGCTGATCGGCGACACGCCGTTTATGAACGGGCTGATCGGCGTCATCATCGCGGTGTTTCTGGTCGCAGGCTGGGGTTATGGCCTTGGCGCCGGAACATTGAAATCGCTGTCCGAAGTCATCGCCGCCATGGAAAAAGCGGTGTCGGGTCTCGGCGGCATCATTTTCCTGTTCTTTATCATCAGCCAGTTCACCGCCTATTTCGTCTATTCGAATATTGGCACGGTCGGGGCGCTCAGCCTCGCCGGCGTGCTGAGCAAAATGCAGCTGGGGCCGCTGACCTTGCTCATTGCCTTTATGGTGGTGGTGGCGCTCATCGACATCGTCATCGTTGGCGTCATTCCGAAATGGGCGATGTTTGCGCCAGTGTTCATCCCGCTTCTGATGAAGCTCGGGGCCGAGCCAGAGGCGGTGCTCGCCGCCTATCGCGTCGGCGACTCGCCGATGAACGCCCTGACGCCGATCAACGCCTATTTCGCTCTGGTCGTCGGATTCGCCCGCACCTACGACAGCAAAGCCGGCGTCGGCACCGTGGTGTCATTGATGCTGCCGTATTTCGTCTGGATGCAGTTGCTGTGGATCGGTCTTTTCGCGCTCTGGCAGCTGGCCGGTTTGCCCTGGGGGCTTTAGCCACCGGCGCACCGCAAGCGTGGCGCGCAGCGTCGACGGATATGAGCGTGTCGCCCGTGGCCCGGAGACGCCGTGCCCACAGCAGCGCCGATAGCGGAGAGGCCATATGGGACTCTTTGGGATTCTTGCAGGCCTGGCGCTCCTCATGGCGCTGGCCTATCGCGGCTGGAGTGTGGTGCTGGTGGCGCCGCTACTCTCTCCGGCGAACCGGCGCTCGCCCACTGGACCATCACCTTTATGAATGGGGCCGCGCGCTTTTTCGCCCAATGGTTTCCCATGTTTCTGCTGGGCGGCCTGTTCGGCAAGCTGATGGACGACAGCGGTTCGATCACCGCCATCGCCCGCTTCCTCAGCGACAGGCTGGGAACGCGGCGCACCATTCTGTCGGTGGTGACGGCGTCGGCGGTGGTCACCTATGGTGGGGTGAGCGTCTTCGTCGCGTTCTTTGTACTGGTGCCCATGGCGCAAACCATGTTCCAGAAGGCTGACATTCCGCGACGTCTGTTGCCCGCCACGATTGGCCTCGGCGCCTTCACCTTCACCATGTCGGCGATGCCGGGGACGCCCTCGGTCAACAACACCATCCCGGTCCCCTATTTTTCGACCACAACCTTCGCCGCCCCGGGGCTGGGCATTATCGCCTCGGTGATCATCCTGGCCTTTGGCCTGTGGTGGCTGTGGCGGGCCGAGCGCGCCGCCCGGCTGGCGGGCGAGGGCTATGGCGGCGTCCCCGTTGATCATGCGGCGCCGGCTGATCAGACCACCCGTATCAAGGCGGCGCTGGCGCATGAGTTTGACCCGGCCGAACTGCCGCATGGCGACCGCGCCGTTGTACCGCCGCCGATCTTGCTGGCGATGCTGCCGCTGCTTGTGGTGATCACCGTCAATTTCGCGCTGACCTTGCTCATTTTCCCCCGCATGGATTTTTCCTTCCTGCAGGATGGCGGCTGGGGCGGGGCCACGCGGGAGTCAAAGGTTGGCGTGTGGGCGGTGGTGCTGGCCCTGGCGGCGGCGAACCTTACCGTTGTGGCGGCCAATTTTCGCCGCATGCCGTCGCTGCGCGCCAGCCTTGACGCTGGCGCCACATCGTCGGCGCTGCCGATTCTGATGATTTCTTGCCTGGTTGGCTTCGGCGCCGTCGTGGCGGCGCTCCCGGCCTTTGAACAGGTGCGTCAGGCGGTGCTGTCGATCCGCGGCGGCCCGCTCATCTCGCTGACCGTCGCCATGAACACCCTGGCGGCGCTCACCGGCACCGCCTCGGGCGGCATGGCCATCGCCCTGAATGCGCTTGGGGAATATTACATGCGCATGGCCGAAATCTATGGCGTCGACCCCGCCCTGATGCACCGTATCACCACCATCAGCGCCGGCACCCTCGACGCCCTGCCGCACAATGGAACCGTGCTTCTATTACTGCAGATCAGCGGCCTCACGCACGCAGAAAGCTATCGTGACATGGTGATGACCGTCATTGTCAGCGTCATTATCGCGCTGGTCGCGGTGCTGATACTGGGCGCGCTGTTCGGTTCATTCTGACCAGGGCGGACCCGCAGAGCTCATACCAGGATGCGAAGATGCTAACGCATCCGCATCCTGGATTGCTCAGACGCCGCACGGGCTTGACCAAAGTGCGATCAATCGTGCTCACCGCACTTTGGTATCAGACATCCCCACACGCGCCGCCTTGCCCAAGCCGGGATCAGGTCCAGCCCGCAAGGGGCGCAACGTGGCGTCCAGCCCTGCCGGCGCACCATACGCCCGCCGCCAGGGCCCGCAATCAGATGCGCGCGAGCGTCCCAATCCTGCGCCTGCGGCGCGCCCGTGAACAGGGCGAGACCGTTTCTACGTCCGCGCGGCGCTTCAGCGCAAGGGTCACTCTATTCTCGCGTATTATTTGCAAATGTTCATGCAATACTGGCGTCGCGATGTGGCCAATGTTATATGAAAATGGAGATCGCAGATCACATTGAGGCGCGCATGATCATTCATCCTCGTCACGCCGCGATGACTTTGGGTTGCTACATATCCTGCGTCAAACCTGGTGACCGTCCATGTGGCTGTCGCGCGCCCTTCGGCGGTTCATTTTAGCCGCATGTCCGTTGTTGCATGGAATTGGCAGGCGTGAACCTCATGCCAGCACGTGATGAGCATGGCTCATCGCGCCCTGGTCAAGCCCGTGCGGCGACTGAGCATTTCAGGTCGCGGATGGGTCAGCATCTTCGCGGCCTGGCATCATGCCATACCTGTCCGGCGGGCGCAGGACTGTCACCCTGGGGCATGACAGCCTCGCCGCACAATGACAGGATGCCCGAAACCCATATCCGGCTACAGCGCGCCTCGATCAAACGGGATCGTTTGATCGATCAGCATCCGCTCGCTGCACCGAGATGCAGAGCCCATGTCGATCCTGAGCGATTGGCACATACTGTCATGAATACACCGCGCAATCAGGGAGGCGCCCCATGGCCAAGGTGTTTGTAACCGGCATATCCCGCGGCTTTGGCCGTGATCTGGCGCAGGAACTTCTTGCGGCTGGCCATGAGGTGGTGGGCACGACCCGTAATGGCGCAGCGCCATTTGAGCATGCGCGCCTGCATGTGCTGGCGCTGGATGTCACCGACGCCGCTCAGGTCCACAACGTCGTCAATGCGGCGGTGAGCCATATGGGCGGGCTTGATATTGTGATCAATAACGCCGGCGCCGGCCATGTCGGGGCGATTGAGGAGGCCTCGCTGCGCGAGCTTGAGCAGCAGATGCAGGTGAATTTTTACGGCGCGTTTCATGTCATTCAGGCGGCGCTACCGCATTTGCGCGCCCAAGGCAGCGGCAAGATCGTCAATTTCTCGTCTGTCGCCGGGCTCGCCGCGCCTGGCGGCTATGGCCTCTATGCCGCCGCCAAATTTGCGCTTGAAGGCCTGTCGGAGGCGCTGGAGCAGGAAGTGCAGCCGTTCGGCATCACCGTGACCATCGTCGAACCGGGCCGCTTCCGCACCGAATTTCTCTCGGACAAATCGGTTAGCAAATCGGAGCGGGTGATCGCCGATTATGCCCAGACAATCGTCGGCCTGATGCGGACGCATGTCGCCCATGGCGACGGCAACCAGCGCGGCGATCCGGTGAAGGCGGTGCGGGTGTTGCTGCAGGCGCTCGACAGCACGCCGCCGCCCCTGCGCCTCGTGCTTGGCCCCGACGCTTATGACCGGATCGCCTCGCGCAATGAGCGCTTCAACGCCGAACTGGAGCAATGGCGCGCTGCGGCCACCGCGACCGACCTGTCCAGTTGAGCGGCGACCTTACCCGCAAGCCGCGCCGGGGATGATGTCCGCCCCGGGCGCTATACCAGGCCGCGAAGAGGCTGACGCATCCGCGACCGGCATCGCTCAGTCGCCGCACGGGAAAGACCTGAATCCGATGGGTCATGCTCATCGGATTCTGGATATTGGGCGCCACGTCGTTCCATAGGGAGCTGTCGCTGCACCTCTGACCTCTCGCGGGCCAATAGGGAGCGTGGTGTGGGGGCTTCCACGCCCGAACTGTGCCGGCGCGCTCGCCGCACGGCGCCGCCGCGTGATGCACGCATCCCAAAGGCGCGCGGCGACCTGGCCAGCGTCGCATTGCCGGCGTCCGCACTGGCGGCGCGGCGCGCGCCCTGTTACCATGCGGAACGAACCGGAAACACATGCGGCCTGCGCCGCTGTTGCGGAACAGGCAATGAGCGACGCGCGCCCGACATTCTATGAGTTTTTCGCAGGCGGCGGCATGGCCCGCGCCGGGCTGGGCGATGGCTGGCGCTGTGCGTTCGCCAATGACTTCGACCACAAGAAGGCTCTGACCTACCAGGCGAACTGGGGCGCGCCTGGCGTGATCAAGGTCGGCGACATTCGCCAGATATCCACCGATTCGCTGCCCGGGGTCGCCGACCTCGCCTGGGCGTCGTTCCCCTGCCAGGATCTGTCGCTGGCTGGCAATGGCGCGGGCCTCAGGGGCGAGCGTTCGGGAACGTTCTATCCATTCTGGGACATCGTCGGCGCCCTTGCCGCCGAAGGCCGGGCCCCGCGCATCGTGGCGCTGGAGAATGTCACTGGCGCCCTCACCTCGCACGGCGGGCAGGATTTCGCCGCCATGTGCCAGACCTTCGCCAGCCATGGCTATGCCTGTGGCGCGCTGGTGATCGACGCCGTGCAATTCGTGCCGCAGTCGCGCCCCCGCCTGTTTGTCATCGGCCTGCGCAAGGATCTGGCGCCGCCGCCAGGACTGATCGCCCCAGGCGCCGTCGAACCGTTCCACACCCGCAGCTTGCAGAACGCCATGGCCCGCCTGTCAGATGAGGCGCGGGCCAACTGGCTGTGGTGGAACATCCCCACCCCGCCGCTGCGTAATCAGGCCTTCGCCGATCTGGTCGAGGACAATCCGGCCAGCGTCGCCTGGCACACGGCGGCGGAAACCAGGGCGCTGATGGCCAAGATGTCGCCGGTCAATCTGGCCAAGGTCGACGCCGCCCGCCGCGCCGGGCGGCGCATGGTCGGCGCCATCTACAAGCGCACGCGGCTCGACGCCAGCGGCGCCAAGGTGCAGCGCGCCGAGGTGCGTTTCGATGACGTCGCCGGCTGCCTGCGTACGCCGGCCGGCGGCTCCAGCCGCCAGGTGATCATGGTGGTGGATGGAGCCCGCATCCGCACCCGGCTGATCTCCGCCCGCGAGACGGCGCGGCTGATGGGCCTGCCAGATGATTACCGGCTGCCGCGCAATTACAATGAGGCCTACCATCTGACCGGCGACGGCGTGGCCGCGCCCGTAGTGCGCCACCTGGCGCAGCATCTGTTTGAGCCCTTGCTGGGCGTTCGGGCGACGGCCGCGGATGAGGTCACGACCGGAGCCCGGCAGGACTCTGGCCAGGAGGCCGGCGCGTGAGCGCTGGCGGCGATGCGCTGTCCCTGTTTCCAGATGAGCTGGCGCGTGCGCCGTTTGGCGCTGAGGCTGACGGCGCAGGGCCAGCCGTTGGGAGTCCAACGCCGCAAGCGCCACTGGCGGCAGGGCGCTTCAAGGACAATGACGCCGCCCCGCCCTTCGAGACCGACGATCTGCGACGCAATCTGGCGGTGTTTCTCGACACGCCTTTCACCGATCCGGCCGGCGGCGAGACGCTGCCCGTCGGTAACTGGCGCTGGGGCGTCTACGCCTTTTACGATTACGACGGCGAGCCGATTTATGTCGGCCAGACCAATGAGCGGCTGCGCACCCGCATCCGCCGCCACCTGACCAACCAGCGCACCGATGCGGTGGCCATGTCGGTGCTCGATCCGTTTGAAGTGTTTGAGATCGAGGTGTGGCCGCTGCCGCAATTGCAAGGAGTGGCGCGCGCCGACGCAGGCGCCCGCGACATGCTCAATGCGCTGGAACATGTGGTCTACGCCAGGGCGCTGGCGGGCAGCGCTTTTGGCGCCGTGCTGAACGAAAAAGACCCGCCAACGCCGCGTTTCGCCATCGAGGCGCCGGCGTCTTGTCGCGGCCGCATCGTCTCGGACGCCGTGGCCGCTATCCGCGCCCACCCGGATTTCCGCATCGCGCGCCGGGCGCTGGTGATCGCCCGGCTGGCGCAGGTTATCTCCGAGCGCAAGGTTCAGGGGGGCCTGCGCCGGGTGCTGACCACCCAGGCCCGGCGCCTGCAATGGCTGGCCGAGCGGCGCTATCTGGCGCTGGGGGGGCCCGCCACGGTCGAAACTGCCGATGCCGCTGAAGAAACCTGAGAAGGCGCCAAACGCGGAACGCAGCCGGGTCATGCGTGCGGTGAAAGGCGCCGACACCCGCCCGGAAATGCTGGTGCGCCAGCTGTTGCACGGCATGGGCTACCGATTCCGCCTGCATCGCAAGGACCTGCCAGGCTCGCCCGATCTGGTGTTTCCGGGCCGGCGCAAGGTGATCTTCATCCATGGCTGCTTCTGGCACGGCCATGATTGCCCTCGCGGCGCCCGCACGCCTGCGGCCAATGCCGATTACTGGCGCAGCAAGATCAGCCGCAATGTCGCCCGGGACGCAGCGTCGCTACAGGCCTTGCAGCAATTGGGCTGGCGTCCGCTGGTCGTCTGGGAGTGCCAGCTGAAGCAGCGCGACCGGCTGGAGCTGGTGGCGCGGCTGAAGGCGTTTCTCGACGCTCCCGCGAGTTCCACACCCTTCCGCGCCCCCTGATACCAGAACCCGATGAGTATGACTCATCGGGTTCTGGTTAAGCCCGTGCGGCGCCTGAGCATCCGTGACCTGCAAAGCTCAAGCCTGCCAGTTGGTGACCGCGGCGCACGCGCTCGCTAGCCATGGCCGCAATGTGCGGGCGCAGGCGCCGCCCCTCACCCACCCCTCGGCCCGAACAGGATGATCGCCGCGCCACACAAACAGACGATGGCCCCGGCGATGTCCCATCGGTCAGGGCGGACGCCTTCGAACGCCCATAGCCAGGCCAGCGACGCCATGATGTAGACGCCGCCATAGGCGGCATAGGCGCGGCCCGCCGCTTCGCTGTCGACCAGCGTCAGCAGCCAGGCGAAAAGCGCCAGCGACGCCATGCCCGGCGCCAGCCACCAGATGCTGCGCCCCAGCTTCAGCCAGGCCCAGAAAGCGAAACAGCCGGCGATCTCGGCCAACGCTGCGCCGATGTAAATCGGGATGCTCATCAGTCGTCTGGGTCCGCCCGGTTTGAGGCCAGGGCGCCATGGGCATTACCTGGCAGGTTCTGGTCAATCCCATGCGGCGCTTGGCTTTGCAGGTCGCAGATACGTCGGCGGTTTCGCCGCCAGGTGTCAATCGTGCATTCATGCAAGCGGGGTTTTGCGCGCGAATGCAAGCCTGTCTCTGGCGCAAATGGCGTGCGGCCGCCACATTCCCTGCATCTGGCCTGTAGCGGGCGGGGCGTTGCGCTCTGCCCTTGCAGGCGTTGTCCGGCCACGCTGCGTGGCGCGGCTGTTGCGCCAAAGGCGCGGGCATCCAACACGACAGGCGCAGACGCCCCGCATCATGGCGGAGCAACGCGCCAGGGAACGACGTGATGAAGAAGATCGGCTTTCTGTCCTTTGGCCATTGGGCGCCGTCGCCGCATTCAGGCACACGATCGGCTGGCGACGCGCTGTTGCAGTCGATTGACCTTGCGGTTGCGGCGGAGGAGCTGGGCGCTGACGGCGCCTATTTCCGCGTGCATCATTTCGCCCGGCAGCTGGCCTCGCCGTTCCCGCTGCTCGCCGCTGTCGGCGCGCGCACCAGCCGCATCGAGATCGGCACGGCGGTGATCGACATGCGCTATGAGAACCCGCTCTACATGGCGGAGGACGCTGGCGCCGCGGACCTGATCTCGGGCGGCCGGCTGCAACTAGGCCTCAGCCGGGGATCGCCAGAGCAGGTGATCGATGGCTGGCGCTTCTTCGGCTACGCCCCCAAGGAGGGGGAGACCGACGCCGATCTCGGCCGCCGCCACGCCGAGGTGTTTCTGCATGTGCTGAAGGGCGAAGGCTTCGCCACGCCCAATCCGCAACCGATGTTCCCCAATCCGCCCGGCCTGTTGCGGCCTGAGCCACATTCCGAAGGACTGCGCGAGCGCATCTGGTGGGGCTCGGCCTCGAACGCCACCGCCATCTGGGCGGCGCAGAAGGGCATGAATCTGCAGAGCTCGACACTGAAAGAGGACGAAAGCGGCGAGCCGTTCCACGTGCAGCAGGCGAAGCAGATCCGCGCCTATCGCGCAGCGTGGAAAGAGGCGGGACATACGCGCGAGCCGCGCGTCTCAGTGTCGCGCTCGATCTTTGCGCTCACCGATGATCGCGACCGGGCCTATTTCGGCCAGAGCAAGGACGAGGACAGCATCGGCATGATCGACGCGCAGATGCGCGCCATTTTCGGCAGATCCTACGCCGCCGAGCCTGACCGGCTGGTCGAGCAGCTGCGCCAGGATGAGGCCATCGCCGAAGCCGACACGCTGCTGCTCACCGTGCCAAACCAGCTCGGCGTCGATTACAACGCCCATGTGATCGAGATGATCCTCAAACACGTCGCCCCGGCGCTGGGCTGGCGTTAACGGCGCACGGGGCCGGGGCATCGCTGCCCTGGCCCCGTCATGCCTGTCGGCGTCAGGCCGCAGCGCGACCGCGCGGGTCAGTGGCTTCGGCGAAGGCGCAGGTGTGGTGATAGGCGTCGCCGTAGAGCGTGTCATAGACCTTGAGGCGACGGAAATAATGGCCGATGACGCATTCTTCGGTCATGCCCATGCCGCCGTGCAGCTGGATGCCCTGGGCGCCGATGAAGAAGCCGGCGCGGCCAATGCGCGCCTTGCTGGCCGACACCAGGGCGCGGCGCGCCTCGGCGTCATCCAGCTCCAGCGCCGCAAGGCCGTGCATCAGGCTGGCGCGGGCCAGCTCAAGCTCAACAAACATGTCGGACAGGCGGTGCTGCAGCGCCTGGAAATCGGCCAGCGCCTGACCAAACTGCTTGCGGGTGCGCAGATAATCGCGCGTCACCCACAGGGCCTGCTCCATGGCGCCCAGCGCGTCGGCGCTGGCCACCATGATGACCCGCGCCGTCATGGCGTCGATAGCGGCGAAGCCCTCGCCCTCTACACCGAGCAGTGCATCGGCGCCCAGCCGCACATTGTTGAGCACCAGATCGGCGACCTGCTGGTTGTCGATGGTGCGATAGCGCTTCACCTCAAGGCCTGAGGCGTCGGCTGGCACGCGGAACAACGACAGGCCGGCGCGCGCATCATCGGCGCCTGAGGTGCGGGCGGACACCAGGAAGGCGTCGGCCGCACAGGCGCCGATCACCATGCATTTCAGGCCATCCACCACCCAGCCGTCGCCGTCCTTGCGGGCCCGCGTGGTCACCCATTCAACCTTGCCGCGCGCTTCCGGCTCATCATGGGCCACGGCGAGCACGGTCTCGCCTGCGATCAGCTGCGCCAGCGCATCGCCCGCGCCCAATTGCGCCAGCAGGGCCGCCGGCGCCACGGCGCAGCCGATGAACGGCTCATGCACCAGGCCACGTCCCAGCTCTTCGGCCACCACGGCCAGATCGGCGGCGGAGCCGCCATAGCCGCCCAGCTCTTCAGCGACGCCGAGGCCGGTCCAGCCCATGTCGACGAAGGCCGAAAGGGTGGCCCGGATCGTTTCACGGTCGAGCGGCCGCTTCTTCAGATTGCCGAAGCCATCATGCTTGCGGGCGAAGGCGGCGGCGCTGTCGGCCAGCATGCGCTGGTCGTCATTGCGCACGGCGTGGCTGGCGGTCTCGCCGCGCAACAGCAGCCGCGCCAGAATATTGCGCTGCACCTCGCTGGAGCCGCCATAGATGGTGGCGGCGCGCATGAACAGGAAATCGCCCATGGTGTCGACGCCGTGGGCGTGGCCCGGCAGATAGGCGCCGTCGCGCTCATGCGGCTCGGGATAGAACGCCGCGCCATAGGCGCCCAGCGTCTCCACCATCATGCGCAGGATCTCCTGCTGCAGGCGAGTGCCTTCCAGCTTGAGCACAGATGGCAGGCCAGCGTCGCCGCTGTCATCGCCGAGCGCCAGCATCACCGCCTCCTCAAGGGCGATGAGATCGATCTCGACTTGGGCGATGCGGTGGCGCAGATCATCGCTGTCGATTAGCGGCTTGCCCCAGCGCTTCTCGGTCTGGGCCATCTGCTTGAGCAGGCCGAGATTGCGCTTGTTGCGCGGCACATTGGCCGTGGCGACGCGCTCATTGCCGAGCAGCCATTTGGCGTAGTCCCAGCCCTTGTTCTCTTCGCCAACCAGCTGGTCGGCGGGAACTTTCACATTGTCGAAGAACACCTCGCACAGGCTGACGCCGCCATCGATCGACTGGATAGGCCGCACGGTGACGCCAGGCGATTTGAGGTCGACCAGCAGAAAGGAGATGCCCTTCTGCGGCTTGGCCTCGGTATCGGTGCGCACCAGGCAGAAGATCCAGTCGGAGAAATGCGACTGCGAGTTCCAGATCTTCTGGCCATTGACGATGTAATGGTCGCCCTCGCGCACGGCGCGGGTGCGCAGCGAAGCAAGGTCAGAGCCCGAGCCCGGCTCGGAGAAACCCTGGGACCAGTACAGGCGACCTTCGCGAATGTCGGGCAGGAACCGCTGTTTCTGCTCCGGCGTGCCAAATTTGGCGATGACCGGGCCAACCAGCGCCACGCCCTGAATATTGTGCACGGGGGCGCCGGCGGCCACCAGCTCCGCCTCGAAGATGTAGCGCTGCATGGCGGTCCAGCCCGTGCCGCCCTCCTCCACCGGCCAGCCAGGCACGGACCAGCCCTTCCGCGACAGGATGGCCGAAATCTCCAGCATGTCGGCGCGACTGGGGTGAACCACGGTGAGATTGCGGCGGGTCAGGTCTTCCGGGAGGTTTTCGGCCAGCCAGGCGCGCACTTCCTGCCGGAACATCTCGTCGGTCTTCGGCGATGCTGCGTTCATGATTTCCTCCCGTCATCGACCGCTGGGCGGCGCGGGTTTGCTGTTGTTATTGCGTTTTTGACCAGGATGCGAAGATGGCGACGCATCCGCATCCTGAAATGCTCAGGCGCCGCACGGGCTTAACCAGACCCCGATGGGGCATGCTCATCGGGTCTGGGATTATGCTACGCCAGAACAGGCGACGCGCCAGCCTTTGGAAGGGGCCGGCGCGGACCATTCAGCGCGTAATGCCGGGATGCGAAAATGCTGACGCATCCGCATCCTGAATAGCGCCCGGCACCGTCGTCCGCCTGCGCGACCGACGACGCCATGGCGCTTGCGGCAGGATTACTCCGCCGCCTGCCGGGTCTGGCCCGGGCGGCGGGTGGCGCCGGCCGCGGCGAGCGCCCGCTGGCGCGCCTGGTCCATCGGATACAGGCGGTTCATCATCAGGCGCTGGGCCGGCAGACCGCCGCCGGCCTGCAACGCCACCACGAACTGCCAGCCGCCATAAGCGTCGGCAGTGAGGTCGCGGATCATGTTGTAGACGCGCATGCGGGTCTCAACATCGACGGTCTTCTTGGTCGCCAGATACTTCAGGATGTATTTGCCGGATTCCGGATTGCGCAGGTCGCTTTCCAGCGGCAGCGTCAGCACCAGGCCGCCGGACAGATCATGCAGATATTTGACCGTCTGGTGGAAGTTGGCGGCGTAGTAATACTTGGCGGCGTTGATGCCGAGGGTGTTGGGATGCACCATGCCCGAGGGCGTGGTCTCATAGTGACGCAGCGAATAGTCGAGCGACATGCGCAGCATCTCGGCATAGGTGATCAGCTCGGCGATCGAGCTCTGGGCGATTGCGTCGTTCTCCTTGCCCTGCATCTCGGTGACCAGCTGGGCGAGGCCGACGAACAGCTCCGACATGCGCACCGCTTCGATGACGCCGCCGGTGCGCTCCCACAGGCCGAGCGACTGGGCCAGCTTGGAGGCCAGCTGCACTTCGCCGGCGAGGAACACGCGCTCCCACGGCACGAACACGTCGTCGAAGATCACCATGCCTTCCGGCATCGAGTGATGCGAGGACGCCGGATAGTCGAAGGCGTTCAGTTCCGCCGGCGCAAACGAGCGGTTGATGATCTTGACGCCAGGGGTGTTGACCGGGATCGAGAATGACACCGCGTAATCGGTCTCATCCTGACGCATGCCCTTGGTCGGCATCACCACCAGCTCATGGATGCAGGAGGCGGCGGTGATGTGCAGCTTGGCGCCGCGCACCACGATGCCATCCTTACGGCGCTCAACGATGCGGACATACATGTCCGGATCGTCCTGCTCATGGGCGCGACGCTTGCGGTCGCCCTTGGGGTCGGTGATCACCTCGGCGCCGCGCAGGTCGTTGTCGCGGCAATATTTGTAAATACGCTCGATGTTGTCGGCGTACATTGGATTGACGGCGCGGATGTCGTCAACGCACTGCAACAGCGCCATGAACACGCCCGACACGGCGGTGCCGATCGAGGTGTGCATCAGCATGTCGACGCGGGTCTGCAGGTCTTCCGCGGTGCGCGGCACCTGATAGATGCGGTGCGCTTCCGATCCGTCTTCCGTGGTGTAGCGGCGCAGATGGCCGAGGTCCGGGTCGTTGTATTCGTAGTCATGGGCGATCAGCGCCAGCGGCACGCGGAAGCGGGCGTTCTGGGTGATGTCGGGAATATCCTCGCCGTCCCAATAGGTGACGCGCCCGTCGCGCAGGGATTCATAGTATTGTTCAGGCGTTTTCAGAGCCATAACGTCTCTCCAGGACTGCGTTTCCAGATATTGGACTTCGTGTTTGGACGTGGGGGGCGACCGCGGCCGCCCCGGTTAACCAGGCGCCTGCACGCTCTTGCGTAGCAACGGCTTGTTGATCTTGTTGGCGCCGCTCAGCGGCAACGGCTCGGTGCGCAGATCGACGGAGCGCGGGCATTTGTAACCGGCTATGCGGCTGCGGCAGTGGGCGATCACCGCCTCTTCCGTAAGGTCGGCGCCCGGGGCCATGGCGATGATGGCGTGCACCTGCTCGCCCCAGCGCGGATGCGGCACGCCGATCACCGCGCATTGCGACACGCCCGGCAAGGAATAGATGACGTCCTCGACCTCGGAGGAATAGACGTTCTCGCCGCCGGTGATGATCATGTCCTTGAGGCGGTCGACCAGATAGACAAAGCCTTCCGCATCCTGGTAACCGAGATCGCCGGTGTGCAGCCAGCCGTCGCGGATGGTGCGGGCGGTCAGTTCCGGTTCGCGCCAGTAGCCCAGCATCACCGTCGGGCCGCGCACCCCAATCTCCCCCATCTCGCCAGGCGGCAGCGGCGCGCCGTCGGGATCGAACACCGCCACATCCAGCCCGGTCAGCGCCCGGCCACAGGATTTCACCTTGCCCTCATGGCGGTGGGTCGAGACGTAACGCGAAGGCAGCGCGGTGCAGGAGGCGGTCGCTTCGGTCATGCCGTAGCAATGGATGAAATGCGCCTCCGGCATCAAAGCCAGCGCCTCATTCAGCAGGCTTTCCGGCATGGGCGCCGCGCCATAGAGAAGCGTGCGCAGGCTGCTCAGATCATTGTCGCGGCTGGCCGGATCGTCGAGCACCATGCGCAGCATGGTCGGCACCAGCGAGGTCACGGTCACGCCATAGGCGCTGATGGCGCGCGCCACCGGGGCTGGCTCGAATTTCGGCAACAGCACGATACGCCCGCCGGCGACCATGGCCGGAATGCAGATGCCAGCGGCCCCGACATGGAACAGCGGGCCGGAAATCAGCGCCACGCTCTCCTCATCCAGCCTGATGGCGGCGGCATAGCTCACGGCGCTGTAAAGAATATTGGCATGGGTGTGCATCACGCCCTTGGGGGCGCCGGTGCTGCCGCTGGTATAAAACAGCGCCGCCACATCATCGCCGCCGCGACCACGATCTGGCGCAGGCGACGCCGCCGCCAGTAACTCCTCATAGGCCAGCATGCCAGCCGGGGTCGGCCCGTCGCCCGCATGGATAAGGCAGGCGACGCCCGCCGCCGCCGCAACCTGGGCGCCCAGCTCCGCCCAGGCGTCGTCAACGATCAGCACATTGGCCCCGGCGTGGCTGACGATGGCCACAAGCTCCGGCAGGGCAAGGCGGAAGTTGAGCGGCGTGAACACGCCGCCGCCCCATGGAACGCCGAAGTAGAATTCCAGATAGCGGTGGCTGTTATTGGCCAGCATGCAGATGCGGTCGCCATCTTTCATGCCGAGGCCTTGCAACGCGCCGGCGAGGCGCGTCGCCCGCTCGGCGAACTGCAGCCAGGTCAGGCTGATGTCGCCATCGACCACGGCGGTCGCCCCGCCGCGCAGCCGGACGCAGCGCTGCAGCGCCTGCGACAGCCGCAAGCCAGCTGCGACGCCGCCATGCGGTGCGGCCAGCGCCAGCCAGGGAGCCAGTTGGGCGGCCAATGCCGTGTCGCCTGCCCCGCCCAGGCCGTCTCCGCTTTGCTCAACGGCAGCCAGCGCTGCTTCCGCCATGGCGTTCCCCCGATCGCTGTTGTTGTTGACCGTTGTTGTGAGCGTGCGGCCCCGCGTCCTGCGACGTCATCGGCCATACCACCGCGCCGGACCGGAACCCGGCGCAGCATTGCTGCATATCCCTGCGCCAGCGCCGCCTCGTGCGCGACCACGAAACCGCTGGCGCACGCCTGACCGGAACGGCGCAAGCCTGGTCTTAGCCGCAGGCGACGCGCAAGTTTGCGCTGGTCCGCGGCCCAGGCTGGCGCGCATCGTCGTGCAAGGCGCGCATCTGCGCGAAATCCACCACCTGGCGCCCGAGCGTGCGCAACTGCTGGTCAAGCGCCTCGTCAAGGCAACGACCGTCGGCGTCGAACACCGGCGTCACGGCGCTGAAAGCCGCCGCCATCGGCGTCGGCCAGCCGCGCAGGGCGTGGACGATGCTGCGCATCGCGGTCAGCGTCGTGCCCATGGCCTGGGCGCCATAGGCGCTGACGATGCAGCCGACTGCGCGACCATCGAGATAAGGCGCGGCCTCACCGCGCAGATCCTCGATATAATCGAGCGCGTTTTTCAGCAGTCCGGACAGCGAGCCATGATAGCCAGGGGACGCGATGATCACCCCGTCGGCCCGGCGGATGGCGTCGATATAGCGGGTGATCGCTTCGGTGCGCGTGTCATCTTCGGCGCCATACATCGGCAGGTTCAGATCGGGACCGGTGAAAATCATGGTGTCCGCGCCAGCGGCGGCGGCGTGCGACAGGGCGACCCTCAATGCGAGTTCCGACGATGAATTCTGGCGGGTGGTGCCGCCTACGCCAACGATGAGGGGTCGGGTCATCTGCAGTCTCTCCCTTCCGCCCGAACGGAGCGGTGCCGTTGTGCGACGTTGCGACGTTGCGACGCCGCCATTTGGCTTCAAAATAAGATAACTTATGTTATTGTCAATCCGCTGCCTGTGCATTTTCTGCTGCTCCCCGCAGGCGGTATGGAAGGCAACGCCTTGAAATCGTGTGCCTTTCTTGAAACACAACGACATGAAACCTGGCGTCTGGGCGCCGCCCACGCCGCGCTGAAGCGCCTGGACAATGGCGCAGCGGCCTTTCGCTGGCGCGCTGTTGTCCGGACGATCAATTGATACATCAGGCGTTTGCGTTAGGACTTGTGCGCCCCGCACAAAGTCGTCAAGCGCATGCACGGGTGCTATGACGCCCACGCCTGTAAGGAAGGAACCCGGCCGGATGACGAATGCTTTTCCGCTCAAGGCGCGCAATGCTGAGACGGAAACCCGCGCCCGCCCGGCGCGCGGTCGCGCCCGCGCCGATGGGCGCCTGACGCGGGAGAACTGGCTCGACGCCGGCCAGCACATCCTGCGCAAACAGGGCATTTCCGCCGTCAAGCTGGCGGCGCTGACCAGGCGACTTGGCGTCTCGACCGGCAGTTTCTATCACCATTTCAGTGACTTTGAGGATTACCTCGGCGCGCTGGCGGCCAGCTACAGCGTCGATAAGGTGCGCGGCGTTCTCGACCGCACCTCGTTTGACGATCCTGACCCGCTCAGCCGGGTGCGGGAGCTGGCGCGGCTAAGCATCGTCGAAGGCACGTTCGAACTCGATCGCGCCATGCGCATCTGGGCGACCATGGACCCACGCGCCGCCGCCACCGTGCGCGAGGCGGAGGCCCAGGTGCTGGCCTTCCTTAAGGAAGCCTTTCACGACCTCGGCTTTGACGACGCCGAGGCCGAGGTGCGCTCGCGCATCCTGATGTCGGTCAACATCGCGCAATTGCAACTGTTCGATGGCGGCGGGCGCCGGCGATTCTTCAAGCAGGCGATGGATCTGCTGGCGCGGCCCTGAGCGGCGGGACGCTGTCAGGGCGCGTCCCCGCGCGGGCCTGACCTCCGCCTGCCTGGTGGATGCTGCGCCTCACACCAGGCCGCGAAAATGCAGGCGCATCCGCGACCTGACATGCTCCGTCGCCGCACAGGTTTGACCAGAACCCGATGAGCCATGTTCACCGGGTTCTGGCGTCAGTTGCGGCGCAGCAGTTCGACCCGTCGGTTCTGCGCCCGGCCCGCGTCATTGGCGTTGCTGGCGACCGGCGCGCTCATGCCCTTGCCGGCGGCGGTCAGCCGGCTGGCCTCCACGCCCTCGGCGACCAGCGCCGCCACCACCGCTCTGGCGCGGGCGTCAGACAGTCTGAGATTGCACTCCGGCCCGCCCTGGTCATCGGTATGGCCGACCACCTCCAGCTTCAGCGCCGGATTGGCCTTCAGCAGGCTGGCGATCTGTTGCAGCTGATCTGCCGACTGAGGTTTGATGTCGGCCTTGTCGACGTCAAACAGCACGCCGTAGAGGCTAACCGCGCCTTTTGCGTCCAGCTGGCTCTTCAGGCTGTCGGCGCCGACGACGCTGATCTGGTTGGTCGGCATGGCGGTGGACTCAATCACCCGGACGATGACATGGCCCGGCTTGTCCGTGCCGCCCGTGATGGCGATGGCGATATGCGCCGTAGCGCCGCCAGCGTCGCCGACGCCGTAAATGTAGCGCGCCTTCGGATCATTGAAGAGGTTACGTACGAGGCCGACGCTAAGCCCTGGCATGGCGGTCGGGGTGTCAAGCAGCAGGCCCAGCGCCACGCCCGGCTCCTGTTTGCCGCCGATGAAGCACGAGCCGTCGACCACCGTGCAGTTAAATTTCACCTCGACGCCCCGTGCCTTCAGGCTGTCGAGGAAATTGCGCTGCACCGCCAGCGAGCTTACGCCTGCAGGAATGCGATAATACAGATAGCGGATCTTGCCTTCGAGGCGGCTCCAGCCCTCGCCATTGACATCGCGCGGCGAGGCCTTCACCGGCCCCGCCATGATCCAGGCTTCATCATAGTCCACAGTGCTGTCAGCGAGTTGCTCACCGCCATTGTAGCTGCCGACTAGCGGATGGTCCGCCGCCTGCGCGCCTGGCGCCGCAAGGGCCAACGCCAGGCTGAGGAAGCCAGCCACAGCAGCGAGGCCAACGCCCCGCCGCAGGACGCGTCGCGCATCGGACAAGCAGAGCGGCGGCTTGTCCCACGGCAAGCAGACGCGCGGCGTTGCAGCACGCGACTTCTGACGCATGCGGCGCCACGGACGGCAAACGTCCCATCATATCCTCCAGACAACATTCCCACCCACGCCACGTAACGGCGCATTTGGTCAAATGTATCAGGGCGAATGGCGCTGGGTCCATGTGCACACGGCAGCTAACCTTATGGGCGATGCGTATTTGTGTCTTCCTTGACCCTCAGTGCGATCAAAACACTGCGAACAGCGTCGCCAATGCGCTGACATCCCGTGTCAGCCGCCGGGGCAGACGCATCATCTGTACCGGCGGAGCCCTCCGTCACAGCTTGCGCTGGCGCTGGTCAGGCCGCCTTGTTGAGGATCGAGCCAATGACGCGACCGCCGACGCCACGCAAGTCGTCCACCGTGCTGGCGGCGGCCTGGGCGGTCGTCGCCCCCCATTGCACGATCACCAGCATGCCGCTGAGCAACGGCGCCGCCGCCAGCGCCGCTGGCCCATCTTCCAGCGACGGCAGGTCGATGATCACGACATCATGGCCGGCGACCGCCTCGTCGAGGCATTCGCCCATGGCGGCGGAGCCGAGCAGGGCGTCGAAGGTGGCGCCCGCGCTGGCTTCCGCCGGGAGCAGGGTGACGCCGCTGGCGGGCGCCGCCACCAGGCTGTCGCGTACATGGGCGCGCCCGAGCAGCACATGGGCGAGACCCTGGCCATTGTGGCGGAAGCCGGCGGCGCGGCTGAGGGCGGCGTGGCGGAAATCGGCGTCGATCAGCAGGATGCGATAGCCGGAGGCGGCCAAAAGGCAGGCGAGATTGCCGGCCACGGTGCTCTTGCCCTCCCCACGCCGGGCCGAGGTGACGCCAATGGTGCGCACGTCATTGTCACGTTCCAGCGTCGCCATCAGGGTCACTGCATTGGCCATGGATTGCTGAAAATCATCGGGGCGGATGAAGTTCCAGTTGCGAAACAGGGCGAGCCCCGAGGGGTAAAACCTGCGCCCCAGGCGCAACAGGAAGGAACGCAGCCGGACCCGCAGGCTGCCCCCGGCGAACCAGCCGCGTCGCAACGCCGGACGCCAGACCATGGGCAGCACGCCAAGGCAGGGCGTCTGCATGGCGGCGCGCGCGTCGCCCGGCGTGCGCAGGCTGCGATCGAGGTTCCAGTGCAGCACAGCGAGGCCGGTTCCCCCCAACAGGCCCAGCAAGGCGCCCAACGCCATCAGCAGTTTGGGTCGTGGCTGGCTTTTGCCAAGCGGCGGCGTGGCGGGGGCCAGAACCCGGGTGTCGATCAGCGGATTGGACTGGCGCTGCACCGCTTCGGCGTAGCCTTGCAGCGCCGATTCATAGATCTTGCGGTAGGACTGCGCCGTGGTCTCCAGCTCTTCAAGGGTGTTGCGGTCAAAGCGGACAGCGCCGTCAGGCGCAGCAGCTGCCTCGCCGTCCGCGCCCGCGACCGCCGCGTCACCGCCAGACGCTGCGGCAGCTGGCGACGGCGCGCGACGGTAGATGCGATAGTCGCGCCCGGCCTTGAACTCCTGCAGGGCAAGGGCCGCATCATTCATGTTCTGGCGCAATTGCGCCACCCGCCGCTCCAGCCACTCGGCGCCGATGCGCGCCGCGCCGGTACGCGCCTCCCGCGCGTCGGCCACATAGGCCTCGGCGACGCCCGTGGCGATGCGCGCGGCCAGCCGCGGCTCCGGAGCCGAAAAGCTGACGTCAATGACATAGGACGGGCCCTGGCGCCGGACATTGAGCCGGTTGACGAAGGTTTGCGCCGCGAGTTGCAAGGCGACATCCGCATCGCTGACGCCCTGGGCGGCTTTGGCGAACGGCGGCTCCTTCGTGAGATCCAGCTGACGGATGACCTGGGCGGCGATCCGCTCGGAGCGCATCACCGCCATCTGGCTCTCGACCTGGGCCGTTTCTACCGTCGCCGGATGCTCGCGCGCTTCTTCGCGGGACAATTGCACGGCCTTGGGGTCAATCACCAGCTGCGCCGTGGCCGTATAGGCCGTCGGCGTCAGCATCGCCCAGCCCAGGCCGCCCAGCAGTCCGACACAGGTCAACGCGGCGACAAACGGGCCATAGCGGCGCAGTAGCCGGCCAATGTCGGCAAAGCTGACGAAGGCGTCAGCCAAAGCCGACACATCTGGCCTGGGACCCATCGCGGGACGGGCCACCACCATGTCCCTGTTAAAATCCGATCCTGCCATAGGTGGCGTCCAGCTCGCGCGAGGCGGGCAGCGCATCCGTTGCGGCGCGGCGGCCCGGTTTCATGACGGCACGGCGCCGCGTTGAGTTATCCTAAGGTGAGCCCAACGCTGCCCAAATACGCTCAAAATGGGTAAGGCCTGCGCCTGTTGCGCCCATGCGCGTCCTTATGGGCGCTGCGCCCTGCTGGTTCGGCCGATGACGAGAGCGGCGCCGCCCGGCGACGTGGGGCTGGCGAATGTATAGCAACGTCTACGCTTGGCTGAGAGGCGCCGGAAAAACTGGTACATCAAGACTAATCCGAAGGGATGAGCCAGCTTGTCCATTTTGCAGCGATGACATCCCCGTCCTGACACCCAAGATGAGAGAACAGGCCCGCAGGTCCCTGAAATGACGCTTGGTAAGGCGCCGCGCCATTGCGACAGGGTCCACCACCATGCGCGCCCCACTGCATGCCAACCCTGGGGCAGTGCGCCTGTCCTGGCGCCCGCCACCGCTGCCGGATTGCGACCATGCCCATGCGACACCCTCCCTTCACTCTCGCACCGCCGCAGCCCGCAACCGCATGGCGCGTCGCGGCGCCCAACGACCGGCTTGGCGGACTGCAACCGGGCTGGCGCAGCGCCAGACAGGTGGATGTCGGGAGGGCGCCCGATGCAGTTTAGCCCGCGCGCCATGGTTCACCCCCGCCCGCCTGCCGCCGGCGATGGCGGCGATGGCCGGGTGACCATTGTCATCGACCCCAGGGCGCTGGTGCGCGAATGCCTGGTGCGCTCGATGAGCGGCGCCGATGCCGGCAGCGAATACGCCGCCTTCGCCAGCGTCGACGCGTGGCTCGCCCATGGCCAGCCGGAGGCCGTCAGCCTGGTGATCTATTGCTGCATGGCGTTGCAGCCTGAACCCGCCGCTCTACAGGTGGAGACCGTTTTCGCCGCCATGCAAGGTTTTGCGCCGCAGGCCGCCATCGTCGTGCTGGCCAATGGCGACGACGCCCAGCAGGCCACTGAAGTGATCCGGCTTGGCGCGCGTGGCTACCTGTCGCTGGATTCATCGCTGGACGTCACTATCCACGCGCTCAAGCTGATCCGCGCTGGCGGCGTCTATGTGCCAGCCAGCCTGCTCGGCCCCTCCCGCCAGCAAGCCGGCGAGGCCGCCCCCGACCCTGGCCTGTTGCGTCTGTTCTCACCGCGCGAACTGGAGGTGGCGCGCGCCCTGCGCAAGGGCCAGCCCAACAAGGTGATCGCCCTTGAGCTCGGCATGAGCGAGAGTACTGTCAAGGTTCACGTTCGCAATATTATAAAGAAGCTCAAGGTCAAGAATCGCACTGAGGTGGCTTTCCGCACGCAGGGCCTGTTCATGGACAATAGTTAGACTGTCGCCGCCCTGAACTGGCCATACCAGTTCGCGATACAACGCCGCGAGGCGCATCCCGCCAACGCCGATCACCTGGTCTTGCGGGGCGCGGATTGGCCGCCAGCACACGCTCCCATTTGACCCCGGATCGCCGCTGAAGGACGCTGCGGCGACGCATGACGCTGGATGCGATGATATCGCCGCATCTGCGCCCTGTGATGCACAGGCGCCGCACGGCGTCCGACCATCGTGCACGCAATCGAGAAAGGCTGGCTGCCGCGCCACGTATCCCGCTATGACACAATCGCGAAACGAACGCCCTGTGGCGACGGCGACCGTGGAGCACGGCCCGGTCAGCCGTTGGAATCTCCCAACCCGCTTGCCCGGATTTGCCGACAGCCTGCGCTGGCTTGTGCGCCCCGAACTGCGCTCCAGACTGCGCGCTGTGGCGCGCAGCGCGCTGGCGGCGGCAGTGCTGCTGCTACTGTGGCTGTCGCTGATCCCCGGCCAGATGCAACATCGCACCGCTTTGCCCAAGGATGTGGAGCATTTTTTAGCCTATTTTCTGACGGGCATCTGTGTCGCCTGCGCCTTCGCCAGCCGCCGGTCGCTGGCCGTTCTGACGGCGTTGCTGGTGCTGCTCGCCGCAGCCTTGGAGGTCGCCCAGACCGCCTCACCAGGCCGCACCGCCAATATTACGGATTTCATCGCCAGCGCAGCAGGGGCCGTCACTGGCGTCTGGCTGACATGGCTGGCGCTCGCGCTGATCAGGCGGATCGGCCCGGCGCATAAGGTGAACGACGCGCGATCAGAGAGCAAGGCGCGCTGACGCAGCGGCGGCATCGGGCCGGATCGTATGCATGCAGTCGGCTTGTTTTGAGGTTCGAAGGCGCGCGACGCAGCTATTCGGCGATGCGCATCTTATGGCGGTTATTGTGCGTCTGACGCGCGTCGCGCCCGCATGTCTGGCCAGGGCGCGCCAGGTCCTGCCGCGTCCGACGACGTGTCGCCGGAGCCTTATTCAGTGAACCACGCGGCGCACTGCCGGGCCTGTTTCGCGTCGGCGCCATGCCGCGGTTGTGGATGGCGCGCGTCCCGCACACCCCCCCACCTCCGGCGGCGCAACGCCGCCGGCATCCAGCTTCAGTCGCCTGGCCTCATGCAGGCGCGGGATCGTGCCGCCGCGCGCATCAGGAATGTGATCCAAGGCTCTGGGTGAGGAACGCGACTTCCGTACGGTTGCGCGCCTTGAGCTTCTTCATGATGGTGCGCACATGCACCTTCACCGTGCTTTCACACATGTTCAGCTCATAGGCGATCAGCTTGTTCGGCATACCCTTGCGGAGGGCGCGGGCAACGGCAAGCTGCTTCGGCGAAAACAGTCCGGCCAGTTCGGCTGATCCCGGGGCCTGGGGCGCCTGCTGTCGCGCCGCATGCGTCAGGCACGAAGCGGGGATGAAGGTGCCGCCGGCCCTGACAAGGTCGAACACACGCAGCGTCGCTTCGAACCCGAGGCTGGTCGGAATAAAGGCGTTAGCCCCAGCGTTCATCACCCGCTGGACAAAGTCCACGTCCTGCAGCTGCGACATCAGCGCCAGAGGCGAGTCGGGACAGATGGCGCGGATATCCAGGATGCGCTTTTCAATAGCGGCGAGCGCCTCCGGTGAACCGTCATCCTGCCACAGGATCACCAGCTCCGTGGTGGTGACCGCCGAGCTGGCGGCCCAATCGGCGACGGTATCGAAAGCCAGCAGGCTCTCCACGGGAGTGACGCCGGCAAGGGAGGACAGGACGCAGTCCCGGAAAAAACCCTTTGGCTCAATCACCACGGTGAAAACGCAATCCTCAGCCACCATTGCGTCAGGACTGTCCAGCGACGCAACCGCCGCATAGGGGGAGCGGCGCAGCGGGGCCTGTGTCCGCATTCCCTGGCGCGCCCGCACCATACCGCCAACATCCAGATTGGGCGCCCGTCCCAATCCCTGCATCACACCTGTCATTTCTGTCACGAACGCCTCCTGTGGCCGCAGGCCTTGCAGCGCTGCCGTATCATCAGCGGGATATTGCGCCGGTCCGCCCCTCCTGCGCCCTTTGAAGGGCCGCTGTGCGCGACGCCCTGCTGGCGTTCTGGCTTGACCGTCACGTCCCATCAGCCCCAGCCGCTTCCGTGCTGCTGGGGCCGGCTTCTGTCCGTTCCACACCCGGAAAGAACGTCACGCAACAACATTGGGCCAATCTGGAGACCGTTAGGATGGTCGCCGACCTTGTTGGTGCTGACGTTGCTGCAAACATAAGCCCGTCTCTCAGGAGAAGGAACGGGCGTTGACCAAAAAAGTTTCCGCGAAAACTCCAGCGTCGCCCGTGATAACTTGCAATGGCTACGCTGAAGATTAGAAATTACCTAAGAAAATTTGAAATATTCAAAGGGACTGTTTGCAAATGATGGGCCTTACGTCGCCGTTTATGCAAAGACGTTGAAATATTTCAGGCGAAAGCGCCTGACAAAGCAAATATTAACCATGCATCACGAATAGTTTATCGCTGGGGGGCCGCTTTTGGGGGGCGACGGGGCGCATGAATGCGGCGCTGATCAGCCTTCCGTCCAGGACATCTACTCCAATATGACGCCTGCCGCTTCCCCTCCGTCGGCTCGTTCGGCGTAGAAATTGCCGCAACGGAGCTGTTCACGTTTCCGTGAATACGGACACGTTCTAGCATAATCGCGAATGCATTTGCGTCCGTTGAAGCAGAATCTTCAAATATTCATGGGTTAACGGCCAAGCTAAACATTGCCGAACCGCATCATTGCGCACGAATTAAACAAAAGGGCGCATTATTGCCCATTGGACGCGCCGGCATCAGCCCTTGGCTTACCGAACTACACCCAACTCACCCGCAATCTACGTCCTTTGAGCGACCTGACCAAACGTCCCGCCGCGTCATGATGGCGTCGGCGCGCCACACAGCCGGCGCCAGCGGCGCCTGCAGCGGCGCGTTACGGAACACGGATCTCATGACAGAGGCGCAGATGACCCGCGGAGCCCGGCCGGCTTCCTTCGCCAACGCCGCCATGCGCAGCATGTTGTGGCTGATGGGCCAGAGCGCCGCCTCGCGCATCGTGCAGGCGATGTCGCAGATCGCGCTTGCGTGGCTGCTGGCCCCGGAGGCCTTTGGCCAGATCAGTATTGCGCTGACGGTCGTCAATATTGTCAGCGCCGCGCTGCAACCTGGCCTCGACGACGTCATCCTGCGCCGGGGTCCGTCGATGCGGCTGTGGTTTCCCTCGGCCTTCTGGCTGGCCATGTCCGCCGCCCTGGCGACCATGGCGTTGCTGACGCTGGGCGCGCCGCTGGTGGCCTTTATATATGGTCAGCCGGCGCTGACGCCGCTGATCATTATCCTCGCCGCCAGCCTGCCATTCCGGGCGCTGGCGCTCGCCCCCACCGCCATCGTGCGCAATCGCCTCGATTTTCGCGCCATCGGCCTGATCAGCCTCGCGGAGCTGACGCTGACCAGCGCGGGCTCGGTGGCGCTGGCGGCGCTGGGCTTTGGCGCGCTCAGCTTCGTGCTGCCGGTTCCTTTCGCCGTCGCCATCGCCGCCTGGCTGATGTGGCGCGCCGCCGATGCGCCGCATATTCCGTTGCGGACCCGCCGGCGCTGGGCCCCGCTGCTGCCTGGCGCCAGCGCGGTGATGGCGTCGCGGCTGCTCAACAATCTCGTCGGCCATGGCGATTATCTGGTGATGGGGCTTGTCGCCAGCGAAACCCGGCTGGGGCTGTATTTCTTCGCCTACCGTATCGCGGGCCAGCCCATGCGCCTCTTGGCCAGCAGCGTCGCCAATGTGCTGTTTCCCACCCTGGTGCAATTCGCCAATGACCCCGCGCGGCAGCGGGAAGCCGTCATCCAGGCGTCGCGGGTGCTGGCCATTGTGGTGATGCCGGTGTGCATGCTGCAGGCGGCGCTGGCCGAACCGTTTCTGGCGGCGATGTTCCAGCAGCGCTGGCTTGACGCTGCCCCTTATCTGCAATTGCTCAGCCTGGCGCTGGCGTTTGACGCGGTGTCATGGACCGTGAGCGTGCTGCTCCCGGCCCGCGGTCAGTTCAACACCGCGCTTTATTATAGTGGCGCCACCACCGCCCTGTATTTCCTGTTCATCACGCTCGGGGCGCTGCTCGACGCCGATTTCGGCGTCGCCGCCGGGCTCGCCGCCTTCAACGTCATCGTGCAGCCGCTGTTCTGTTACGCCGTGCTGCGCAGGGCCGGGCCGATCGCCATTTCCCGCGTCGCCGGCATCTATCTGGCGCCCGTGCTGCTGTCCGCAGCCGCCAGCTTCGCCGCCGCCTGGCTGGTGCGCGACGCCATGCCCCCGCTGGCGCAACTGGTCGTCGCGCCGCTCATCGCTTTGCCCGCCTATGCCATGGCCATCTTCTGGCTGGCGCCGGAGCCCTGCCGCTACATCCTTGAGCGGGTCAGGACGCTGCGGCGGGCCTGAACCCTTCAGTCCCGCAGCCCCTCCCTCGCCCTCGCCCGCGCCGGCAATTGCCGCCCGCACGCCATCCCGGCATAATCGCCACGACCAGCGCGGGAGCCGAGATGTCATGAGCCCTTGGGATGGCGTTCTGGCTGCGCGCCGCGACGTCGATGTCTGGCTGTTCACGTTGGACAGCCCGCCTGACGTCGTCGCCCAGCTGGCGCAGACGCTGGACGCCGAAGAGCAGGCGCGGGCGGCGCGGTTTCATTTTCCGCGTGACCGCCGCCGCCATGTGGTCGCCCACGCGGTGATGCGCCAGGTGCTTGGCGTCGCGCTTGGTCGAGCGGCGGCGGATGTGCGTTTCGTCAGTAATGCATGGGGCAAGCCCCACCTCGCCGACGCGGCCGCGCCGCATTTCAATCTCAGCCACACCGCCGAACTTGGCGCGCTGGCCGTGGCATGGGCGGGACCGGTCGGCGTCGACATCGAGGCGGTGCGCGCCATTGAGCCGGACGTGGCGCGCCAGCATTTCTCCGTCGCCGAACAGGCCGAGCTGGCGCAACTCGCCGGCGATGCCTGGACCGCTGGTTTCTACCGTTGCTGGACGCGCAAGGAGGCGGTGATCAAGGCGCTCGGGCTTGGCCTCGCACAGCCGCTCGACAGTTTCGACGTCACCCTTTCGCCCGAGGCGCCCGCGCGGCTGCTGCGGTTGCAAGGCCAGCCTGACGCCCCGGCCCGCTGGCGGCTACAGCATATGGATCCGGCGCCGCATATCTGCGGCGCTGTCGCCACGCCATGGGCGCCTGCCGCCATCCATATCCGGCGCTGGTCGCCGCCAACCGCTGGCGCGACGCCGGCGTAGGACGCCTCAGGCAAAATCGGTAGCCCTCCCCTGAATGACGGCCTGTGCCAGCGCGCCGCTTCCGCGTCCTATGACGCCGGGCGCCATCCTGCGCCCGCCAGCTATGGGAGGCGGCGTTGTTGAGTGGAGCGCCACGCCGGCGGACGGCGACTGACGGCTCGGACATGGTGTCGGACATGGTGGGCGTGGCGAACGCGCCCGGCCTGGCGCGCTGCGCCATGCACAGCTGGCGCGCAATGCGTGGCGCGCCGGTCGCGCGCCAGGATCCGGGCACAGCCCGCGCCTGCCTGCTGCGGCGCGCCATCAGCTGGGTGTTTGCGGTCAGCGCGCTGGCGACGCTCGCTGTCGCCCAAGGCGCGGCAGCCAGCAGCGATGGGTCGACGGCGTCTGCCGCCGCAACGACGGCGACCACCCCCAGAACAGCTGAGGCTAGCCGCATCGCCTGGGGGGTCAATGGCCATCCGCTGGTGTCCTATCCTGGCGTCACCATGGAAGAGCAGGCGGCGCTGCTCAGCGAACTCGGCGCCACATCCTACCGCGTCGATGTCAGCAGCCTTGACCAGCTTGAGCGGCTGGGCGCCCTGCGCGACGTGCTCGCGCAACGCAAGATCACTGTCCTGCCGGTGCTGCTGCCGCCGGTCGACCTCAAGAGCCTGGAAGAAGCAGAGCTGCGCCAGAAGGCGCGCGCCTTCGCCGAAACCGTGGTGAAGCGCTTCCCTGACATTCCCGTCTGGGAGCTGGGCAATGAGCTGGACAATTTCGCCATTATCCAGCCCTGCGAGATGAAGGATGACGGCACGCAATATCCCTGCGAATGGGGGCCTGCGGGCGGCGTCGGCCCGCTCGATTATTATGGTCCGCGTTACCGCAAGGTCGCGGCGGTGCTTGGCGGGCTGTCCGAGGGGGTGGCCGCGGTCAATCCAAATGCCCGGCGGGCGCTGGGCACCGCGGGCTGGGGGCGCACCGGCATCTTCAGCCGGCTGGCCAATGATGGCGTCGCCTGGGATATCAGCGTCTGGCACTGGTATGGCGAGGATCCCGAATGGGCGTTCAAGATCCTCGCCGCGTTCGACAAGCCGATCTGGGTGACCGAGTTCAATCACCCCTATGGCAGCCAGCGCGACGGCGAAGAGGGCCAGGCCAAAGGGCTTTCGGCGATGATGGCGCAATTGCAGGGGCTGGCCGACCGCTATCGCGTCGAAGCCGCCCATGTCTATGAGCTGATGGACGAGAGCTATTGGGCCCCCAATTACGAGGCCTATATGGGCCTGGTCAATCTGGACAAGACTGACAACGGCGGCTGGCGCGTGGGCAAGCGCAAACCGGCCTTCGCCGCGTTTAAGGCTGCGAGCAGCCCTCATGTGGCGACGCCTCCGCAAGGTAGCGCGCAGTAACCGCAAAGCACCTATCTGGCGACAGGCCTCGCGTGATGGCGCGTCGCTCCGGCGGCGACCCGCGACGGCGCATGACCCGCTGTCAGCCACACAAGCCATCACCCTGCCGGGGCGCTTGCAGCCTGGCAGGCGGTAAATCGCCCCATCAGGCGCCCGTGGGAGGTAATTTTGACCACCAACCCCGGCGTCGCTGGCGCCAAAAGGTATTAGCATGGCGCCCTCATACCCGACCCGCCTACCCCTTCTAATATCTTGGAGCGCATCGCTATCGGCCGCACCTGTTTGAGCAACAGGAGCAAGGGGCTATTGACCGTGTCGAATGATCCAGCAGCCGCGCGCGGCGTTACGACAAGTTATGCCGCCACGTCCCGGGCCGCCGCTGGTCGGCCGGCGCTGGGCGGCGGGGCCAAGCGCGCCCTGGACCTCACGGTCGCCATAATGGCGCTGGCGCTGCTGGCGCCGCTCATCCTGATCATCGCCGCCGCCATCGCCCTGACCATGGGGCGGCCCGTGCTATTCATCCAGCGCCGGGTCGGCCACGGCGGCGCGCCGTTCCGCTGCCTCAAGTTTCGCACCATGGCGCGGGACGCCGACCGCCTGCTGCAAGACCATCTGCTCGAAGACCCGGAGGCGGCGAAGGAATGGCGCGAGACCCGCAAGCTGCAACGCGACCCACGCGTCACGCCCCTCGGCCGCGCCCTGCGCGTCACGAGCATGGATGAGCTGCCGCAATTGCTGAATGTGGTGGCGGGCGACATGAGCTGCGTCGGACCGCGCCCGGTGGTGCCAGAAGAGCTGACCCTTTATGGCCGCGACATCGATTCCTACCTCGCCGCCCGGCCAGGCATGACCGGCCCCTGGCAGGTCAGCGGCCGCAACGCCCTGTGCTACGCCGATCGCGTGGCGCTCGACGTGGCCTATGTGCAGAACTGGTCGCTGTGGCGCGACGTCACCATTCTCGCGCGCACCGTGCCAGCCGTCGCCCGCTCCAGCCAGACGTCCTGAGCGAGGCCGTAACCGGGGAACGCCCATGGCCAGGTCGCGAAAGGCCAACACCGCCCGAAGGGCGCCGGTTAACAGCGCGGCTCAGCGGCGCCTGCGGCGCGCCAGCGCCGCGTTAACCCACGCTCCCGCCACATATCCGATCTGCAGCGCCATCCAGCTGGCGAGACCGACGCCCGACGCATATGTCGCGCCGCCCCCGGCGCTGGCCAGGGCGGCCACCACCGCCAGCAGCACGCTGCCCGCCAGCGCCGCGCCAAATTTGTATCGCAGCGCCAGCGCCGCCCCGATCAGCACGCCGAGCGCAATCCAGATGCCCGCCATGGGCGCCCCCTACCCCGGTTCCTTGTGGAGGTGTCATGCTGGTGTGTAGCACATGACGCCTTCCGTGGTGGGCCTCATCGTCGCGCTCATTGTCGCGCTGACGTCTCGCCTGCTCGGCTCGGCGACGCTGATCGGCCTGCCCGCCGCGCTGGCGTTTGGCGCCACAGCCTTCGCCACGATACCGGCGCTTGGCGGCGCCTCGCCGCAAATCTACACCCTGTTCGCGCTGGCCCTGCTCATGTCGCCCTTTGTCCAGCGCCACGGCGTCGCCATGCTGGCGCACGGGGCGGCGCGCCAGCCCATGACCCTGGCGCTGCTGGCGCTGATCGTCCACGCGGCGGCCAGCGCCTGGTTGATGCCCCGACTATTCGCGGGCCGAACCAGCGTATTTGTGGTCGACCGCGCCAATGGCGGCGTGGTTGAGGCGCTGCTGGCCCCAGGCTCCGGCAATATCTCGCAGACGGCCTATTTCATCGTCGGCGCGCTGGCCTGCATCTGGCTGATGGCCGCCGCCAGGGATGAGGCGCAGCTGCGCCTGCTCGGGCGCGGTTTTCTGCTATGGGCGCTGCTCAATACCGGCCTGGGGGCTTTTGATCTCCTGGCGCGCAGCGCCGGCGCAGGCGACGTGCTCGAGGTCATCCGCACCGCCACTTACGCCATGCTCACCGATACCGAACACGCGGGCTTTTTCAGGATCGCTGGCGGTCAGTCGGAGGCCTCGGCCTTTGGCGCGGCGATTTTCGCCGTCACCGTCTATTGCATGACATTCGCCAGGGTCACCGGCGACCGCCGCATGGGAGCGCTTGGCCTTACGGCCCTCGCCCTCACCCTGCTGTCGACCAGCTCCACAGCCTACGCCTGCCTTGCGCTTTACGCCGCCGCGCTGGCCGGCATGGCGCTGGTCAATCTGCTGCGCGGGCGGGTGCACAAGGCGGATTTTTCGCTTCTGTATATGGCGCTCGCCGGGGTGGCGGTGGGCGCCATACTCTATCTGGGCAACCCCACGCTGTTCGACCCGGCGCTGAAACTGCTGGATGAGGTGGTGTTCAACAAGGCCAGCTCCGCCTCGGCGGCGGAGCGCGGCTACTGGAACGCCCGCAGCCTCGAAACCTTTTTCGAAACCGCCTGGCTTGGCGTCGGCATGGGGAGCTCACGCGCTTCCAATTGGGCGATCGCCGTGCTGAGCCAGACGGGCGCAATCGGCGCCGCCCTGCAATTGCTGCTTGTCGTGGTGCTGCTGCGGCCGCTGCCGGCGACCGCCGCGCCCAGCCAGCCCATCCTTGCCCTGCATGAATCTGCGCGGGCGGCGGGCCTCGCCAGCATCGCCGCCGCCACCATCTCCGGCGCCAGCGCTGACCCTGGCATGCTGCTGTTTATCTGCGTGGCGACCACACTGGCCTGCCGCAGGGTCGCGTTGGAGGGCGGCGCCCATTCCGTCCTTGCGCCGCCAGGCGCTCAGCAATCTGACCCATCGGGCGCCCCATGGCCTGCCATAGGGGCCGCTCAGAAACTCATCTGAACCGAGACGATTGGCCCCTGTACGGTGGTGTTGAAGCTGAAACCGGACTGCTCGAACTTCACCTGTTCGGCGCGATAGCCGACGCTGGCCGACAGCCAGTTGTTGAACTGGTAGCCGACGCCGGCCATCACGTCCCACATATAGTCGGAGCCGCCGGCGCCAGCCAGGGCCCAGCCGCTGACGAACCAGTTGTCATTGAGAAACACCCGGGCGCGGATGCCGGCCACGGCGTCGACCCAGCTTTTGCGGGTATCGCCCTCGCGATTGCCAAAATCGACCGTGTAGGCGGAGATCAGCGTCTTGATCGACCACAGGCGCGCGCCAGCGACCAGATCGACGCTGGAGCGTCCATCCTGATAGACCGCGTAACCGGCGAGCGGCGTCCACTGCCACAGGCCGACGCCGACATTCAGCCGCGCCCCGCCGAGCCTGTTGAACGCCATCTTGTCGGTGATACGCAGATAGATCAGATCGGATGACAGCGAATAGCGGCCATAACGCGCCTCCACCACGCCCATGGCGGCGAAATTCATGGTGTCGACGACGCGGGAAAAATCATAGTCGAGGTGGGCCAGCGTGCGGTCGCGGCGACCGACGTCGCCGCTGAAGCCCGCAGCCCAAGTATAAGGGGTGATGGCGAAGCTCAGCGCCGGGCCTTGCGCCACGACAGGCGCCGGCGGGGCCGTGCGCGCAGGCAGATCAGCGGCCAGCGTTGCGGTTGAGGCGACGGCGCCCAGCGCCATTCCAACACAGATCTGCTTCAACATCACACAACTCCACCAAATCCCAGCCCGCGCAGTGTAAGCAGGCCGGCGCACGCCCGCATCGCCGCAACTACGGTTATGGTTTAGCTTTTTCCCGTGTGTTTCCGCAATGTCACGCCACGCGCCGAACGAGCGCTTTCCGATCAGACGGAATCGTTTGATCGACGAGAATTCGCTCCCTGCATGGACATATGGGCATGCTCCGATCCGGCGTGATCGGAGCGTGCTATGACGCATCCGGCGATGCCGCACACGCAAGCAGGCAGGCAGGCAGGCAGGCAAGCCGATTGCACGACCCAGGGCCGGGCGACGTGCCCTGGCCTGCAGCTCAGCCGGCGTTGTGCGGCCGGAACAGCCGGCCACGCTCCACCACCAGCACGATCACCAGCGTGATCAGGCCGCAGATAGCGAAGCCGGCGGTCATGGGCACGGTGGTGCCATTAAACTGCTGGCCGATGGCGAGGCCGATCAGCGCCCCGCCCACTGTCATCACGAAGCCCTGCACGGACGAGGCGGTGCCAGCGATATGGCCGAGCGGCTGCATCGACATCGCGCCGAAATTGCCGCTCATCATGCCGAAGCAGAACATCACCGCCGCCTGCAGCACGAAGAACACCGGCAAGGTCTCGATGCCCGCCGCCGCCACCAGATAATGGGCGATGGCGAAGATGATGTAGCCAAGCAGCGCCGTATGCGACAGCAGCCGCATGCCATAGCGCTCCACCAGTCTGGCGTTGAGCAGCGAGGCCACCGCCATGAACGCCGCCGTCGCCGCAAACACCGTGGTGAACAGGTGCTCCGCGTGGAACACGTCGGCGAAGATCTGCTGGGTCGAGTTGATGTAGCCGAACAGCGCGCCCATCGCCATGGTGTTGGCCAGCGTATAGCCAGCCGCCTCGCGCGAGGCGAAGCACTGGCGCACCGCCGCCAACACCGCGCGCGGCTCGATTGGCCGCCGGTCTTCGGGGTGCAGGGTCTCAGGCAGACGCAGGAACATCCACGCCAGCACCACCGCGCCAAACAGCGACAGCACGAGGAACACCCAGTGCCAGGGCGCCACCCACATGATGGCCTGGCCAACGGACGGGGCGAGGATCGGGATCAGCATGAAGATGATCATCGCCATCGACATCACCCGCGCCATCTGGCGGCCCGAGTAACAGTCGCGGACGATCGAGACGGCGAGGACGCGCGTCGCCGCGGCCCCGACGCCCTGCAACACCCGCGCTGCGATCATGGTGTCGAAGGAATTGGCGAAGGCGGAGATCACTCCGCAGGCCATATACATGGCGAGCCCAAAGATCAGCACCGGCCGGCGGCCAAAGCGATCCGCCAGCGGGCCGTAGAACAATTGGGCCCCGCCGAAGCCGAGCAGATAAGCGGTGATGATCCACTGGCGCTGGTTGTCGGTGGCGAGGCCGAGATCGTGACCGATCTCGCCCAGCGCCGGCAACATGGAATCAATGGCCAGCGCATTCGTCGCCATCAGGGCGGCGATGAACACGACAAATTCGCGATAACTCATCCGGCCCGGCGGGCGGGCTTGCTGGCTGACGTCGTTCATGGCCTGACCATTCGTGCGCATTCTGACCAGCGGCAGAGACCTGAAGGGCGAGAAGGCGCTCACTGTTACACCTGGCGGCGGCATGCTGCGGTTGGGTGACGGAGCATGCGCCAGACGCGTGAGCGATCGTCAAAATCACCGCCGCGCCAGCATTCCCCCGACCGGACGGGCATGGCGGCGCAAAGACGCTGTCCGTGAGGCAGGGGCGCGTCTCATCCCGCGATTGGGCGGTAATAGCAAGCGTAAGCAGGCCGGAGCATTATAGCCATGCAAGCGTCGCATGGCTATTGGTCAGATCGACTCAGTCCGCCGCGCCCATTGCAAGCCGCCTGAGCCGCCGTTCGCGCCAGCGGCTGATCAGCATGGCGAGCATGAACATCAGCGCCAGGCACAGCACGATGGTCGGCGCCGGGGCGCTGTCGAGCCGGTAGCTGGCGTAAACGCCGGTGAAGGCGGCGACCATGTTGACCAGCGCGGCGATCACCAGCATGCGCGACAGCTGGCGGGTCATGAGGAAGGCGATGGCGCCGGGGGCGATCAACAGGGCGATGGCCAGCACGAGGCCCGAGGTCTTCAGGGCGCCGACGATGGCCAGCGAGATCAGGGCGAGCAGGCCATAGTGCAACAGCCGTACCGGCAGGCCGACCACCCGCGCCTGCACCGGATCGAAGGCGTGCAGGGCGAAATCGCGCCAGCGCAGGGCCATGACGCCAATCACGATGACGGCGATCACCCCGGCCAGCGCCAGATCATCCCGCCCGGCGCCGAGCAGGTCGCCGAACAGGATGTGGTCGAGGTGGACGTCGGATTCCACCGCGCGATACAGCACGAGGCCGAGGCCGAACATGCCGGCGTAGACCACGCCGAGCACGGTGTCCGGGCGGATACGGCTGTTCGATTGCAGATAGCCGGCCGCGACCGCGCAGCCCATGCCGGCGGCGAAGGCGCCGACCCCGAACGGCAGGCCAATGATGTTAGCGATGACCACGCCGGGGAACACCGCATGGGAGATGGCGTCGCCCAGCAAGGCCCAGCCGCGCAGCACCATCAGACACGACAGCAGCGCCGTGGGGATCGCCACCAGCTGGGCGATGAGGAAGGCGTCGCGCATGAATGGCAGGGCCAGCGGCTGCCCGAGCCATTGCAGGCTGGCGTTGAGGCCGTCCACCAGGCCGCTCATGGCCCCAGCTCCCGCAGCGGTCGCGCCTCGGCGCCGCCCCCGGCGCGCTGCAGCCGCCGGGCGGCGAGCAGGCCGTGCCTCGGGGCGAAGATGAACGCGGCCATGAACACCAGGGTCTGCAGCACCACGATGACGCCGCCGGTGGCGCCGTTCAGGTAGAAACTGATCCATGCGCCGAGGAAGCTGGTGATGGCGCCGATGGCGACGCTGAGGCAAAGCACACGGCCGAAACGGTCGCTGAGCAGATAAGCGGTGGCGCCTGGCGTCACCACGAGGCAGATGACGAGGAAAGCGCCAACGGTCTGCATCGCCGCCACGGTGCAGGCGGCGAGCACGGTGAAAAACATCAGCCGCAGCAGCCGCACGCGGATACCGACGGCGCGGGCGTGCACCTCATCGAAAAACATGGCGGCGAGATCGCGCCAGGTGGCCAGCAGCAGCGCCAGCGACACGCCGGCGATGATCACCAGCTGCAGCGTGTCTTCCGGCGTGATGGCCAGAATATTGCCCATGATGATGGTCTGCAGGTCAAACGGCGTCGGCGACACCGAGGCCATGAACAGGCCGAGCGCGAAGAAGCTGGAGAAGATCAGCCCGATGATCACATCCTCTTTCAGCCGCGTGCGCTGGTTGAGGAACATGATGGCGGCGGCGGCGAGGCCGCCGGAGAAGAAGGCGCCGATGGAAAACGGCAGCCCCAGGATCCACGCGCCGGCCACCCCTGGCACGATGGCGTGCGACAGCGCGTCGCCGATTAGCGACCAGCCCTTGAGCATCAAAAAGGCGGCGAGAAAGGCGCAGACGCCGCCGACCAGCGCCGACACCCACATGGCGTTGACCATGTATTGATAGCCGAACGGCTCCAGCAGCGCCGTCATGAGCGCCCCGCCTGGTCCCCGGCTGCGGCGGCGTCGCCCGCCAGCCGCGCCGGCAGCACCAGCGCCCGCTCATCATCGGAGACCACATTGACGCCGGCGCCATCGGCCCCTGGCAGATCAATGCGCCGCAGGCGGCCGCCGAAGGCCCGGCTGAGATTGTCTTCGGTGAACACCTCGCCAATCGGCCCGCTGGCCAACACGGTGCGGTTGAGCAGCACCGCCCGGTCGCAGAAGGTCGGGGCGCCGCCAAGATCGTGGGTCGAGACCAGCATTGAGCGGCCCTCCGCGCGCAGATCGCGCAACAGGGCGATGATCGCCTCCTCGGCCCCGACATCGACGCCGGTGAATGGTTCGTCGAGCAGGATCAGCCTGGCGTCCTGGGCGAGCGCCCGGGCGAGGAACACCCGCTTGCGCTGGCCGCCTGACAGTTCGCCGATCTGGCGGCGGCGGAAATCCAGCATGCCGACCCGGGCCAGCGCCTGCTGCGCCGCCTCACGATCGGCGGCGCTGGGGCGCCGCAGAAAACCCATATGGCCGTAGCGTCCCATCAGCACTACATCGTCGACCAGCACCGGAAAATTCCAGTCCACGTCTTCGCTCTGCGGCACATAAGCGATGGCCTGGCGCTTGAGGGATTCCGCCACCGGGGCGCCGAAGATGCGGATGCTCCCCGCGCCGAGCGGCACAATGCCCATGATCGCCTTGAACAGGGTGGATTTGCCGCTGCCATTGACGCCGACGAGGGCGGTGATCGAGCCAGATGGCGCGATGAAGCTGGCGTTATCGAGGGCCTTGTGGCCGTTGCGATAGATGACGCTGGCATGGTCTGCGACGATGGCGTCGCCGGCCGTGGGCAGTGGAGACGCCTTCGCCCCTGTCATGGATGTCACCCAACGCCCCTTTGCTGGCCCCTGCCCTGCACATCGCGTCGCGGGCCCGAACCGGCGACAGGTCGCGACGGCACAGGCTCGCTGCAGATGCGAACGATTTGCAGATAGTGCCGATGCCTCTGGCCGTCAAGGGGGATTTCGCCTGAGCCTCGCCCGTGATGCCGCAATCCTGCACCATTTTGCGGCGGCGGCGGAACGGCTGGCGCTGCGCGGCCAGGGGACGGATCAAATGGGGCGCGCAGGCCCGACTGGCGCAGATGACAAGCCAGGGCGCATAGACCAGCCTGAATGGCCCGGCTTTCACCAGGTGACGCCAGGATGTGAAGTTTCTGACGCCTCCGCATCCTGGAATGCTCAGTGGCCGCATGGGATTGACCAGACCCCGATGGGTCATGCTGATCGGGGTCTGGTATGAATGTTCAGGTGACCGGCAAGGAGCGCGCGGCGACGCCGCGCGCGCCGGTCCGCCGCGCTACGGTCGCGAACGCTTTGACAGAAGCCCCGCTCAGACGTGGCTCGCCCGGGTATGGGTGGCGCAGGCGAGGGCGCGGCGGTCGACCACCGTCACCATGCCATAGCCCAGCCGCACCACATTGCGCGCCTGCCAGTCACGCAACTGGCGGTTGACCGTCTGGCGCGAGGCCCCGACGATGCTGGCCAGCGCCTCCTGGGTGACGCGCGGCGCCCGGGGCGTGGCGCGCGCCGCGTCCGCGTCCGCGTCGGGCGCCATATCCAGCAGCACGGCGGCCAGCCGGCTGCTGAATGAGGTGGTGCGATAGTCCACCAGCATGCCCAGCGTCGTGCGCACCGAGCGACACAGCAGCAAGGCGAAGTGCTGGAACAGCGCAGGATTGGCGCTGATGATCCGCCGGAACGCCGCCATGCTGAGGTAAAGCGCCTCGGTCTCGCCCACCGCCACCGCGTCCTGGAAACGCGGCTGGCCATCGAGCACCGACAGATAGCCAAACCAGCTGCCAGCCCGGAGCAGGCCATGGGCCATCTGCTTGCCGGCCGGGGAGTAATTCACCAGATTGACCTGGCCCCCAAGCAGGCAGAACAGGCCGTTCGGCTCATCCCCCGCCGCAAACACCAGCGCATTGTTGCGAAACCGGCGCACCACGCCAAGTTCGAGCACCTGCCGTTTGAGCGCCTCTGGCAGGCCCGAGAACCACTCGTCCTGCTCAAGGATGTCACGCATCGGATTGTCCGTCTGGCGCGTCGCCATGGCCTGTCCTCCGGGCTTGTGCCAAATGAAACTTGTGCCGAGTGAAAGCTGTCGGGGCGCGTCAGTCGCGCCCGCCGCCGGCGGTGGTGACCGCGCCCATCGACGCCGAAGCGACGTTGCGGGCGTATTTGGCGTAGACGCTGGTGGAATGGACCGGCTCTATGGGCCGCCACGCCGCCCGCCGCCGCGCCATCTCCTCAGCGCTGACATCGATATTGATGGTGCGGGCGTCGAGGTCGATGGTGATGCGATCACCCTCCTCAATCAGCGCGATCGGCCCGCCCAGCGCCGCCTCGGGGCTGACATGGCCGATGGCGAGGCCGTGGGAGATGCCCGAAAAGCGGCCGTCGGTGATCAGCGCCACGCTGTCCTTGAACCCCTGGCCGACCAGCGCGGCGGTGACGCGCGCCGTCTCACGCATGCCCGGGCCGCCCGCCGGCCCTTCATTGCGGATGACGATGGTGTCGCCGGGCACAATCTGCCGGTCGAGCAGTGCGGCGTAAGCGGACGGCTCATCGCCAAACACCCGGGCGCGCCCCTCATGGCGGCGCAATTCGGTGCCGGTGGCTTTGAGCACCGCCCCTTCCGGGGCGAGATCACCGCGCAGGATCACCCAGCCGCCGGTGGCATGGATCGGCGCATCGACCGACGTCACCACGTCCTGCCCCTGAGGCACGACGACGTCGCGCAGGCGCTGGCTGATGGTCGCGCCGTCGACGGTCATGGCGTCGCCATGCAGCAGGCCAGCGTCGTGCAGCGCCCGCATCACCACCGGCACGCCGCCGATCTGGTGCAGATCCTGCATGTTGTATTTGCCTGAAGGCGTGAAATTGCCGAGGTGCGGCGTGCGATCGCTGACCAGCTGGAACTCCTCCAGCTCCAGCTTGACCCCCGCCTCATGGGCGATGGCCAATAGGTGCAGCACGGCGTTGGTCGAGCCGCCCATGGCCGCAACCACCGCCATGGCGTTGTGCAGCGCCTCGCGGGTGATCAGATCGCGCGGCCGCACGTCGCGCGCCAGCACGTCGAGCACCAGCTGGCCGGTCTCATAGGCGATGTCGCGCCGCTGGCCGCTCACCGCCGGGGCGCTGGCGCCATTGGCCACGGTAAGCCCCATCACCTCAATGGCCGAACTCATGGTGTTGGCGGTGAACATGCCGCCGCAGGCGCCAGGTCCCGGGCAGACATTGTCGACCAGCTCGGCCATGTCCTCCTGGGTGGCCGTGCCCGCCGCCACCGAGCCAGCCATCTCGGCCAGGGTCTGGATGGTGACGTCCTGGCCACGGAAACGGCCGGCGGCGATCGAGCCGCCGAACAGATACACCGATGGAATGTTCAGCCGCGCCATGGCCATGACGCAGCCCGGATTGGTCTTGTCGCAGGCGCCAATGGCCACCATGGCGTCGAAGGCATAAGCGGTGGCGGTCAGCTCGATGCTGTCGGCGATGACCTCTCGGCTGATCAGCGAGGCGCCGCCAACCGCCAGCACGCCGTCGCTCACCGCCACGGTGTTGATCTCCAGCGGCACGCCGCCAGCGTCGCGGATGCCGTCGGCAACCCGCTTGGCCAGTTCGCGCAGGTGGATGTTGCAGGGCATGGCCCCGCTCCAGGTATTGGCGATGCCGATCACTGGCTTGCCGAAATCCTCCGCCGTCAGCCCGGCGGCGCGCAGCATGGCGCGCGGGCCCCAGGCGGATGGCGCGGTCAGCGCCATGCTGCGTGGCTTCGGGAAAGCGGGCTTGTCGCTGGCGGTCATGGTGGGCTCCCGGAAAATGGGCTGGCGCAAGGGGCTAAGGCGTGTCGCTCCTCGCAGGGAGAAGCGAACCGTGCTCAGAACGGCGTGGCGACGCCAATCGAGCGGGCGCAATCCTGGATCTGCGACCAGGTGGTGGGATCGATCGGGATGCCGTCGCGGCTGCGGGCGGCGCGGGAGAGCGCCTCGGCGTCGCCGGGGGTCTGCACCGGCTGGGCCGGGTCGGCGGCGGGCGAGGCCTTGACGTAGTCGACGAGGCGCGCGACGCCATCGTCGAGCCAGTTGAGATCAACCATGCGCGCCGGGTCGATGACGATGGACATGATGCCGTTGATCAGGCCGCGCTCGCCGGCATGGCCATCGCCAGAGCGCGGGCCGCCGGTCATCACGCCGCCAAGGGTCTCGGCCATGAAGGCCAGCGCCCAGCCCTTGTGCAGGCCAAACGCCGTCTGCGCCCCGCGCGGGTCCTCGAACATCACCGACGGGCTGGTGGTCGGCTGGCCGCGGTGGTCGATCAGGCTGCCCTCGGGGGCCGGAACACCCTTGTTATAGGCGACGCGCACCTTGCCCAGGGCGATGGTCGAGGTGGCGAAATCCATCAACAGCGGTCGCGCGCCGGGCAGGCCGATGCACACCGGGTTGGTCATCAGCCTGGCGTCGCTGCCAAGGAACGGCGCGACCGTGGGCGTGTGATACACTGCATTGACGAAGTGCAGCGACATCAGCCCCTGGGCCATCAGCTTCTCGGCATAGGCGCCGACGCGGCCAATGTGCTGGGCGTTGCGCAAGGTGACGATGGCGACGCCATGCTCGGCGACGATCTCCGCCGCCGCCTCCATCACCCGGTTAACCGCCGGCTGGCCATAGCCCATGCCGCCGTCGAAGCTGGCGAAGCACCCCATGCCGCCAATGCGGGTCGGCGTCTGGTTCGGCTTCACATGGCCGCCGGCCAGATGCAGGAAATAGGCCGGGATCATGCCGACGCCATGGCTGTCATGGCCGGCGAGATTGGCGGCGACCAGGTGCTCGGCGAGCTCTGTCGCCTCCTGCTCACTGGAGCCGGCGCCGCGAAACAGGTCGGCGACGAAGAGGCGAAGCTGGTCCGGATTGGCCAGTACGGTCATGGGGTCTCTCCCAGGGCGATGAACGGGCGGGCGCGGATTAGCGCCGACGCAACCGCTGGATGGGTGTCAGTGGGCGCGCGCCGGCGTCTGGCGGGCCCGGATCAGATGGCGTCAGGCAGGCGCCGGACGGGCGGCGTCGAGCGCCGCGCACAGGCGGAAGCAGGTGTCGATGGCCGGAACCGCGACGCCGAGGCGGGCGCCGAGCCGGGCGGCGTGGCCCAAGAGGTCGTCGACCTCAAGCCGCCCGCCGCGCTGCAAATCCTGCAGGGCGGAGACGCGATGCGCCGGCGCCTGGGCGAGCATCATCGCGCCGAAATCCTGGATCAGCTTCACCGCCTCATTCTTGGGCGCGGTGGCGATGCGGCCGACTGGCAGCGCGCCGCCATCGGCCAGCGCCACGCCGCTGGCCCGCGCCAGCGCCCCGGCTTCGGCGATAATGTCGGCGGCAACCGCCGCCGCATGCGGATCAGACAGCGCCTGGCCGGTCGGCAGGCGGGTCAACAGCGACACGCCCATCAGCGGCAGGAACGAGGCATATTTGGTCCATTCGACGCTGCGGATATCCGCCACCGCCTCGGCGGCGAGGCCCGCCCGCTTCAGCACCTGCGCCGCCAGCCGGGCCCGCGCCGAGACGCCGCCGTCCAGCTCGCCCAGCGGCAGCGCGGCGTTCATGGTGTAGCGGGCGCGGCCATCGGCCAGCACCTCGCCGGCGACGCTGGCGGCGGCGCCCAGAACGTTGCTCTTGCCGAATACACCGGCCAGCAGCTGGTTCTTGCGCACGCCGTTCTGCAGCGACAGGGCGACCGGGCTGGTATTGAAGCGCAGCCCTTCCAGCGCCGGCAGGGTGTCGAAAGTCTTGACGCAGACGATCACCAGATCGGCGTCGAGCGCCGGCCCATGTGGCCGGGCGATCCCAACCGGCTGGGTGAATTCTTCAAGGCCGATGACGCTGACGCCGTCGCGCTCCAGCGCATCCGCCCGGGCGCCGCGCGCCACCAGGGTGACGTCGTCGCCAGCCCTGGCGATCAGCCCGGCGATGATGGTTCCCAGCGCTCCGGCGCCGACAATCACAGTCTTCACAGCAGCGTCCCTTTATGTGACCGGCGCTCATAAGGCGCGGCGTGGCGGCATGGTCCGGCGGCGGCGCAGACGCGCCGGCGGCGTGAGGGCTGCGGCCAGGATGGTCGCAGCAGCATGTGGAATGGGCGGTCGCCGTGGCGGCTGCCCTTTGCGCCGACTATTTGCTGTCGAGCGGGTTGAGCAGGCCGCCGTCATTGAGCCCGCCAGGCGACAGGCTGTCGTCGAGGCCGCTGTTCTGGCCCTCGCCGCCCAGCATGCTGTCCAGCCCGCGCAGCGACTGTTCGACCACCGCCTTGTCGACCACCGTCTTCTGCTGCAGCCCCATTTTGACGAGGCCTGGGAAGGCGATGAGCACCGCCACCATCACCAGCTGGATGATCAGGAAGGGGATGGCGCCAGCGATGATCTGGCCCCAGGTGACAGCCGGCATGCGCCGCTTCGTCACCACATCGAGATAGGGCGCCTTGGGCGCGACGCTGCGCAGGAAGAACAGCGCGGCGCCGAACGGCGGATGCATGAACGAGGTCTGCATGTTGACGCTGAGCAGGATGCCCAGCCACACCAGATCGATGTCCATCTTCTGGGCCACCGGGACCAGAAGCGGGATGACGATGAAGGCGATCTCGAAGAAGTCGAGGAAGAAGGCCAGCACGAAGATCAGCAGATTGACCACCAGCAGGAACTCAAGCTGGCCGCCTGGCAGGCGATCAAACAGGTGCTCGACCCAGATGTGACCGTCGACGCCATAGAAGGTCAGGCTGAACAGCCGCGCGCCAATGACGATGAACAGCACGAAGGAGGTGAGACGGGCGGTGACGCCGATCGCCTGCTTCAGCAGCGGCATGCCGAGGCGACGGCGCGCCATGGCGAGGATCATCGCGCCGGCTGCGCCCATGGCCCCGCCTTCGGTCGGCGTCGCCAGACCGACGAAGATGCTGCCCAGCACGAGGAAGATCAGCGCAAATGGCGGGATCAGGGTGAACACCGTCTTTTCCGCCAGCGGCGACAGCAGCTTCAGCCCGAGCGCCCGGTTGGCGAGGGTCAGCGCATAGACGGTGAGCACGCCAGCCGCGATGCGGGCGACAAAGGCCTCATCGCCCTTCATGGTCGCTGGCAGCAGATAGCCGGTGATCAGCGCCACGCCGACGAACAGCACGCCCACGGCGGCCAGCGACGGCAGACCAGTCGCCCCCGGCGGTCCGATAAGGGTGCGCGCCTCCGGCGGCACCGCTGGCGCCGACTTCGGCCAGAACAGCGTGCAAACAAACACAAAGGCAGCGTAGGACAAGGTGAGCAGCAGGCCGGGAACGAAGGCGCCGCGATACATGTCGCCCACCGACTGGCCCAGCGCGTCGGCCAGCACGATCAGCACCAGCGACGGCGGGATGATCTGCGCCAGGGTGCCGGAGGCGGCGATAACGCCAGAGGCCAGCCGGGTGTCATAGCCGTAGCGCAGCATGATCGGCATGGAGATCAACCCCATGGAGATCACCGAGGCGGCGACGACGCCGGTGGTGGCGGCGAGCATGGCGCCCACAAGGATCACCGCATAAGCCAGACCGCCACGGATCGAGCCAAACAGCTGGCCGATGGTGTCGAGCAGGTCTTCGGCCATGCCGCTGCGTTCGAGGATCAGCCCCATGAAGGTGAAGAACGGCACCGCCAGCAGCGTCTCGTTCATCATCAGGCCAAACAGCCGGTCAGGGATTGTGGCGAACAGGCTCGGGGCCAGCAGGCCAAGCTCGATGCCGATAAAGCCGAACAGCATGCCGCAGGCGGCGAGCGAGAACGCCACCGGAAAGCCCAGCAGCAGGAAAGCCACCATCGCCACAAACATGATGGGGGCGAGATTGGCGGTGATGAACGCGATCATTTCGCCTGCTCCCGCTGGTCCTGTTTCATGACGGCGAGCAGGTCGGCGACTTCATCGCGCTCCTCCGGCCGCTCAACCGGGATGCCGCGCAGCACGGCGATGCGCTTCACCAGTTCGGCCAGCGCCTGCAGGATCAGCAGCACAAAGCCGAGCACGGCGATGGCCCACAGCGGCCAGATCAGCAGACCGCCGGTGTTGCCCGAGGTCTGGCCCGAGGCGAAGGTGCTGACCACCATCGGCCAGGTCATCCAGGCGGTCATGATGGCGACCGGCAGCAGGAAAACCACGATGCCGAAGATGTCGATCCACATGCGCGCCCGTTCGGACAGGCGGGTGAAGATGATGTCGATGCGCACATGCTCATTGCGCAACAGGGTGTGGGCGCCGCTGATCAGGAAGATGGCGGCGAACAGATAGAGCTGTAGTTCCAGCGCGGCGTTGGACGCGATGTGCAGAAATTTGCGCGCCAGCGCGTTGCCGGCGCTGAGCAGCACCACGACCACCACCAGCCAGGCGACGGCGTCGCCGAAAAAAATGCTGATGCGGTCGATGACGCGCGCGCATGAGAGTAGCGCCCTCATCTTCCCTCCCCCGATGTCTGTTCTGTTATGTGCGGGGGGCGCTTGCGCCGGCTCCGGGGAGCACTGACCCATTCGCCCTTTGGCCCAGGCGTAGCTGGCCCAGGCGCCGCCGGCTTAAGCGCCGCGGGCCCAAGCCGTCTGGCGCAAGGCGACGCCGTCTGCGTGTCGCCAGAGCCTGCGCCGACGTACTGGCCGGGCGGGGCCAACTTCCCGGCTGGCGCACCCATGCCTACGTCTGCGGCATGCAGAGGCGCGCGAGCCCCAGGCGCACACGCCTTCGCGCATGCGCCTCAGTCCCATTCAGCCGCTGGGGCTTATTTGCGGGCGCGGGCGATGGCGTTGGAGACGAAAATATCCATCGGCGTCTCGTTCAGCGCATACCAGCGATAATTGGTGTCGCGGAAGTTCATGTAGTGGTCGTAGATTTTCTTGAACACCGGATTCTTGGCGCACTCATCGGCGTAGAAATCCATCGCCACTTCATAGCCGCGACGCATGATGTCCTGCGGCATCGGCTTGACCTGGACACCGGCGGCGATGATGCGCTGCAAGGCGGCCATGTTCTGGCTGTCGGCATAAGCGAGGCTGGCAAGCTGGGTGCGGGCGGCGGCGGAGATCATCGCCTGGCGATGGCCTTCCGGCAGCTTCTTCCACGCATCGGCGTTGAAGTAGAACGAGATCTGGTTGGTGTAGTCCCAGAAGCCGAGCGTGTAATAATATTTGGCGACGCGCTGCAGATTGGTGCGCTCATCGCCCACCGGAATGGCGAATTCCGCCGCATCCATGGTGCCCTTTTCCATGGAGGTATAGATGTCTGACGGCGGGATCATCTGAGGGATCACGCCCATGCGCGACATCACCTCACCGCCCAGGCCGGCGATGCGCATTTTCAGACCCTTGAGGTCTTCCACCGTCTTGATTTCGCGGTTGAACCAGCCGCCCATCTGCGCGCCGGTGGTGCCAGCCGGCAGCTGCACCAGATTGAGCGCGTCGTAGAGCTCCTTCTGCAGGAGGTCATTGCCGCCGCCATCGGCCAGCCAGGCATATTGCAGGCGGGCGTTCATGCCGAAGGGGATGCCGGTGTTAAAGGCCATCGCCTTGTTCATGCCGATGTAGAACAGCGAGGCGGTGTTGGCGGATTCGATCGAGCCATTGCCGACGGCGTTGAGAATGCCCGGCACCGGGACAATTTCATTGGCCTGAAACAGCTGGACATTGAACTTGCCACCGGTGGACTGGCCGATGCTGTCGACGGCGTTCTGGATCAGCGCATAGGATTCCGTAATGCTCTTCGGAATGTAGCACTGCATGCGCCAACGGGTGGCGCCGTCGGCCTGCGCTTTTGCGGCGCCCGCAGAACTTGCGACGCCTGCGGCGGCGGCGACGCCCGCAAGACCCACGCCACTGATGAAATTGCGACGATCCATTGGATGTTTCCTGTTCCCTGATGTGTTGTCGGCGCGGCTTCGCCCGCCTTTTCTGGAATGATGTTAGATTAGGCCAGCACGACCAAGACGGTTCCGCGGACATTTGGGGATGTTTGGCGGACATGGATCGGGAGGTTATGCTCAACGCAAGGCGCGAAACAGCGTCAGCCTGGGGGGCGAAAATGACAGACGAGACGGAGCCGGCGCCAAAATCTCAGGAGCCAAAATCTCAGGAGCCAGGATCTCAGGAGCCAGGTTCGCAGGAGCCAGGATCGCAGGAGCGAGGTTCACAAGAGCCCCGGCGACTGGCCGGACCTGAAGCGACCCAGCCGGCGCAGGCGAGCGACAGAGCCTCCCCAAACGGTGGTTTTCCGGTGCTGAACACCCTGCCGTCGGCGCTCGATCCGCCCGTGCACAGCATGCACAAGGCGCACGCGCTGGTGGAAAGCCTCGCGGACATCGGCGTTGCGCCTGACGACGCGCTGCGTGGGTCAGGCATCCAGCCGCGTGATCTCGACAATGTCGCGGCGCGCATGTCGATCCGTCAGCTGTTGGTGGTGTTTCGCAACGCCGCCGCTTTGGTCGATGACCCCTGTTTCGCCTTACGCGCAGGAAAGCAGCGCCATCTCGGCATTCTCGGCTATTTTGGCCTGGCGCTAGGCGCCTCCGACAGCTGGGCCGCCTCGATGGAGCGGTTCCTGAAATACCGGCAGCTGTCGACGCCGGTGCTCGGCGTGCGCTTTTCGCCCGAGCCGGACGCCTGCGTCATGACCTATTATGACGCGCTCGACATCGACCCGGGGATTTTCGGCTTTGTGCTCGACTATCACATGGCCATGGCGTTGACCTTCCAGCGCGACATGTTTGGCCCGCATTTCAGCTTCCGCGAGGTCCGCCTCAGCTATCCCGCTCCTCCTCATGCGGCGGAGATATGCGCCATCTATGAGGCGCCGGTGACCTTCGGCGCCGATCATAACCAGCTGCTGTGGGATCTGGAGTGGAACGACCGGCCGGTGCAAATGGCTGACCCACTCACCGCCCAGGCGTTGTCGGACATCTGCGACCAGCTCTGCGCCCAGGTCACCGCGCAGCGCGGCAAGGCGGGCGCGGTCATCCAGCTGCTTGAGGACTGTAGCGGCGGTTTTCCAGGCATTGACGACGTCGCCGCGCGCCTCAACGTCACCTCGCGCACCCTGCGCCGCTGGCTGGCGGCGGAGGGCACCTCTTACGCCGACATTCTTGATACGGTGCGGGCGCGCATCGCCATCCGCTATCTGCGCGCCACTCACATCAAGACCGATGAAATTTCGCAGCTTCTCGGCTTCAGTTCGCCAGCCAGTTTCCGGGCTGCGTTCCGGCGCTGGACCGGGCGACAGCCGAGCCAGTACCGCCCGACCAGCCGCTCGCGCGCCGCGGCGCCGGATGTAGCGACACGCCATGGGCCAGCGGCAGGGTGACCCTCGCGAAGATATCGCCGCTCGGGGCGGCCTCATGGCGGAACCCGAAGAGCATGGCTCATCGGGTTCTGGTCAAACCCTTGCAACGACCGCGCATTGTCCGTCGCGGATGCGGCAGCATCGTCGCGACCTGGCGTCAGGTGACGTTCATGCAATAGCCGCCGTCGATCAGCAGGCTCTGGCCGGTGATATAGCCGGCGCTGGCGCTGCACAGGAAGGCGCAGGCGTCGCCAAACTCCGCCGGATCGCCCATGCGGCCCGCCGGCACCGCGGTCTTCAGCGCCTCCAGCGCCGCGGCGTCGGCCAGCGCCGTGGCCCGGCTGGTGGCGAAGGAGCCAGGCAGCAGATGGTTGATGGTGACATTGGCCCCCGCCACCTGCCGCGCCACGCCGGAGCAAAAGCCGGTGAGGCCGAGCCGCGTGGCGTTGGACAGATCGAGATTGATCACCGGACGCACGGCGGTCATCGAGGTGACATTGACGATGCGGCCAAAGCGCCGCGCCATCATGCCGTCGACGTAATGGGTGATCAGCGCCACCGCCGCCAGCATGTTGGTCTCCAGCGCTTGGCGCCAGTCGTCGCTGGTCAGCGCGCGGAAATCCTTCTTCGGCGGCCCGCCGCCATTATTGACAAGAATATCTGGCGCCGGGCAGGCCGCGATCAGGCGCTGGCGCCCCGCCTCTGTCGCCACATCGGCGACCACCTCGATCACCGTCACCCCGGTCTCCGCCCGCACCCGCGCGGCGGCGGCGGCCAGCACCTCGGGCCGGCGGCCATTCATCACCACCGTGCAGCCTGCGCGGGCCAGCGACATGGCCGAGGCGAAGCCAAGCCCCTCGCTGCTGGCGCAGACAATGGCGGTCTTTCCTGAAATGCCGAGATCCATCGCAATCCTCCCTGCGCAACAGCGCTGCGCCAATGCAGCCTGATCCTTTGGCGCGGGGCGGATCAGGCGCAGGGCGCGCCCGGCAAGGCGCGTCCTGGTTGGTCAACGACTGCGCCCGTCGTCTCAAGCCAGGCTATGGAGGCGCTGACGCATCCGCGACCTGCAAGGGTTGAGCCCCGCCTGGGCTTGGGCGTGAACCGATGAGGCCACCTCATCGGGTCATCCTCATCGGGTTACGGCGTCAGGCGGCGGCGCGTGGCGCGGCGCCGGCGGCGTTGAAGTCGCCGAGAAGGCGCGCCTGGTCGTCGCGGAACTTCGCCACATTGGCTTCCTTGACGTGGCCATAGCCGCGGATCTTGTCCGGCAGCGCCGCAAGCTCAGTGGCGATGGCCGCATTGCTGGCGTTGAGCTTGCCGCTGAGATCGCGGATCAGCGCCTCATATTCGCTGATCAGGGCGCGCTCCATGCGCCGCTCCCCGGTGTAGCCGAAGATGTCGAAGGCAGTGCCGCGCAGGCGCTTCGCTTTGGCCAGCAGCCCGAAGGCGCGCAGCATCCACGGGCCGAACTCGCGCTTCACCAGCTGGCCCTTGTCATTGCGCTGCGACAGCATGGGCGGCGCAAGGTGGAAGCTGAGCTTGAAGTCGCCGTCGAACTGCTCGTTCAGCTTACGCAGGAATTCGCCGTCCGTGTACAGGCGCGCCACCTCATACTCGTCCTTATAGGCCATCAGCTTGTAGAAATTGCGGGCCACAGCGTCGGCGAACTTGCCGCCGGCGCCGGCGCGGCTGTCGGCGGCGCTCGCCAGCTCAACCAGCGCCTTGTAGCGCCCGGCATAGGCCTGATCCTGATAGGCCACGAGGCGCTGGGCCCGGTCGTCGACCGTCCAGGCGAGGCCGATGAGGCCTGCCTTCGGCGCCGGCGCCTGCTTCGGCGCCAGCATGGCCAGCAGGCCGGCCATGTCATGGGCGGCGTAGCGGCCCCAGGCGAAGGCCTTGCGATTGGCGGCGACCGAGACGGCGTTCAGCTCGATAGCCTGATCGAGCGCCTCAAAGCTCAGCGGGATCAGCCCCTTCTGGAAGGCGTAGCCGACCATGAACAGATTGCTGGCGATGCTGTCGCCTAGCAGGCGCGTGGCGAGGCGGGTGGCGTCGACGAAATCCACCCGGTCGGCGCCAACGGCGTCGGTGATGGTGCGGCTCATCTCGGCGCCGGGGAATTCAATGTCATTAGCGGTGACGAACTGCGCCGTGGGCTCCTCACGGGTATTGACGATGGCGCGGGTGACGCCGTGCTCGGCGACGCCGGTGACCTGCTGGCTGGCGGTGACGACGAGGTCACAGCCCAGCACCAGATTGGCCGAGCCATTGTTGATGCGCACCGAATTCAGCTCGGCAGGGGATGCGGCGATGCGGATGTGGCTGGTGACGGCGCCGTTCTTCTGGGCGAGGCCGGTGAAGTCGAGCACCGAGACGCCCTTGCCTTCCAGATGGCCGGCCATGCCCATCAGCGCGCCGACGGTGAGCACGCCAGTGCCGCCGATGCCGGCGATGAGGATGTTGTAAGTCTCGTGCAGCGGCGCGATCTGCGGCGCCGGCAGATTGGCCAGCGGATCAGCCGCAACGGCGCTCGCCGCCGTCGCCAGCTGCTGCGGCTTCGCCTTACGAATGGCGCCGCCATGCACGGTGACAAAGCTCGGGCAGAAGCCGTTGAGGCAGGAGAAATCCTTGTTGCAGGCCGACTGGTCGATCTGGCGCTTGCGGCCCAGCTCGGTCTGCAGCGGCTTCACCGAGATGCAGTTGGACTTGACCGAGCAGTCGCCGCAGCCTTCGCACACCGCGTCATTGATGAACACGCGCTTCGGCGGATCGGGGTATTCGCCGCGCTTGCGCCGGCGGCGCTTCTCGGCGGCGCAGGTCTGGTCATAGATCAGCACCGTCAGGCCCGGCTCCTCGCGCAGCTCGCGCTGGATGTCGTCGAGCTCGCTGCGGTGATGCACCTTGGCCCCGGCCGGGAAGATGGCGGTGGTCGGATATTTGTCCGGCTCGTCGGTGACGATCACCACCTTGCGCGCGCCCTCCGCGGCGCACTGGTGGGCGATCTGCGGCACGGTCAGGCTGCCTTCGGCCGGCTGGCCGCCGGTCATGGCCACCGCGTCATTATAGAGGATCTTGTAGGTGATGTTGACGCCCGCAGCGGCGGCGGCGCGCAGCGCCACCGAGCCGGAGTGGGTGTAGGTGCCGTCGCCCAGATTCTGGAAGACGTGCTTGTCCTTCGAGAACGGGGCCTGGCCGATCCAGTTGGCGCCCTCGCCGCCCATCTGGGTGATGGTGACGGTGTTGCGGTTGGGCATGAAGGAGGCCATGCCGTGACAGCCAATGCCGGCCAGCGCCCGGCTGCCCTCTGGCACCACCGTCGAGGAATTGTGCGGGCAGCCCGAGCAGAAGAACGGCGTGCGCTGCAATTTGCCCAGCATCACCGGCCGCTCAAACGATTCGAGGCGCGACAGCCGCTGCTGCATATTGGGCGTGGCGGCGCTGAAGCGCTCAAGGCGGCGCATGATGGCGCGGGCCACCATGGTCGGCGTCAGCTCGCCCTCGCTGCCGAGCAGGCGCTCGCCATTCTCCAGCTGCTTGCCCACCACCGTCGGACGACGGTCGGCGGGCATGTTGTAGAGATATTCGACCAGCTGGCGCTCGATGAAGCCGCGCTTCTCCTCGACCACCAGCACATCCTGCAGGCCGTCGGCGAAGCGCATGGCGCCCTGGCGCTCCAGCGGCCAGGTCATGCCGACCTTGTAGATGCGGATGCCGAGCCGGGCGATGTCGTCAGGACGGAGGCCAAGCTCGTCAAAGGCCTGGCGCACGTCGAGATAGGCCTTGCCGGTGGTGATGATGCCGAGGCGCGGGCTTTGCGGCTCGATCACCGTCTGGTCGATGCCATTGGCGCGGGCGAACGCCGCCACCGCTTCCATGCGCGGCCCATGCAGTCGACGCTCGGCCTCCAGCGGCGGATCCGGCCAGCGAATGTTGAGGCCGCCCACCGGCATGTCAAAATCGCTGGGCATGATGATCTTGACGCGATCAGGGTCGACCTCGATGGAGGTCGCCGTCTCCACCGTCTCGGCGATGGCCTTGAAGCCGATCCAGCAGCCGGAGTAACGCGACAGCGCGTAACCCAGCACGCCGAAATCGAGATATTCCTGCACGCTCGACGGGTTGAGGATCGGCATCATCGCCGATTCAAACAGATGCTCGCTCTGATGCGCCAGGGTCGAGGACTGGCAGCCGTGGTCGTCGCCGGCGATGGCGATGACGCCGCCGTAACGCGAGGCGCCGGCCAGATTGGCGTGTTTGAACACGTCCATGGAGCGATCAACGCCCGGCCCCTTGCCATACCACAGGCCAAAGACGCCGCGCACATCCGCCGGATGCAGCGCCACCTGTTGCGAGCCCCACACCGAGGTGGCGGCGAGGTCCTCATTCAGGCCTGGCTGGAAAACGATGCGATTCTTCTCGAGGCGCGACTGCACCCGCCACAGTTCATGGTCGAGCGCCCCCAGCGGCGAGCCGCGATAGCCGGAGATAAACCCCGCCGTATCGAGGCCCTCGGCGATATCGCGCTGGCGCTGGATCATCGGCAGACGTACGAGGGCCTGCACGCCCGAGATATAAATACGACCCGACTGCCGGTCATATTTGTCGTTCAGTGTCACACCCTGCAGCATTTGCGCCAACCTAAGCCAGGGAACGCGCCGCCCGGCGCTGACGGATCGAGGCTCCGCGCCGGGCGCATGGACGTTCCACCCATTTTGAATTGTTCAAAGGTTGGCGGGTTCGCAGCGGAAGCTCTGTCGCCTGGCTGACATTTGCCGCAGGCGGCCCGAAAATGTCGCGCGCTGGACGTTCACAATCGTCGCGCGAAGCTACATTGGCGCGCAGGAGGCGGGCGGACGCCAGGACCCGCCGCCAGCGCGATAGGCGTCTGACGACAGGCTGGTGGGGTCGAGACGCCGCCAGCCTGAGCGCCAGACCAACAACAGCACGCCACAAGGAGACGGGCATGGGGGATAAGCTGCAACAGGCCGCCGGCGCGGCCAAAAAGCTGGCGGCGCATTTGCTGGCGGCGCGCCAGACGCGCAATGCGCTGGATCTTGCGGCGACGCCAGAGCTGCGACCGGCGAGCCTGGACGAGGCCTATGCGACGCAAGCTGTGCATCTGGATGGCTTTCTGGCCAGCGCCGGCGGCCGCCAGACCGGCTACAAGCTCGGCGCCACCAGCCACGCCACCATGCAGGCGCTAGGCTTCGCCGAGCCCTTCCATGGCCCGGTGGTCGACAGCTGGACCCACACATCGCCCGCCGTGCTGAAGCGTAGCGATTTCTTCGTCTGCGCCATTGAGCTGGAGGTCGGCGTGCGGCTCAGCGCCGATCTCGACGACCCCGCGCTGGACATGGCGCAATTGCGCGACGCCATCGCCGAAGTGTTTCCGGTGATGGAGATCGCCGACACCCGCTACAGGCCAGGGACGCCGCCTGGGCCCACGGCGATTGTCGCCGATCTGGGCAATGCGGCGGCGCTGGTCGTCGGCGAACCCTGTCAGAACTGGCGCGAGCTCGACCTCGACCAGCTGCCGGCGCGGCTCAGCGATGGCGGCGCGACAGTGGCCGAGGGCGGCGCGGCGCTGGTGGTCGATGGCCCCTTGGGACAATTGCTGCGCTTCGCCCGCAATCGCTTCGCCGCCGGCAAGCCGCTGCGCGCAGGCGAGATCGTCAGCACAGGCTCGTGCATCCCGCCCTATCCGGCGCAAGCCGGGCAGCGGCTGATCGGCGACCTCGGTGGCCTCGGCCAGGTGGCGCTGACCCTCAGCTGAGGTTTGATCGCAGACGCGCCATGGTGGCGGCGTCGCCATGATCAGGATGCACAAACGGCGGCCACGTGGCCGCCGTTTGTCGTTATGGATTAACTTGTTGGCCTGCTGCGCCTCATACCAGGATGCGAAGATGCTGACGCATCCGCATCCTGACATGCTCAGGCGCCGCATGGGCTTAACCAGAACCCGATGAGTCATACGCATCGGGTTCTGGCATCAGTTGGGGAACATCTCGCGCAATTTCAGCTTGAAGAACTTGCCGGTCGACGTGCGTGGAATGGCGTCGAGCACCTCATAGCGATCGGGCAGCTGCCATTTGGCGAACTGGCCCTCGAGGATGCGGTTCAGCTCTTCGGGCGTGGCGGTCTGGCCGGGCTTGAGCACGATGCAGGCCAGCGGCCGCTCGTTCCACTTCTCGTGCGGGATGGCGATCACCGCAGCTTCAGCGACGCCCGGATGCGACATCAGGGCGTTTTCCATGTCGACCGAGGAGATCCACTCGCCGCCGCTCTTGATCAGATCCTTGGTGCGGTCGGTGATACGCATGTATCCCAGCTCATCGAACACCGCGACGTCGCCGGTGCGCAGCCAGCCATCCTCTGTGTGCTTGTCCGGGTCTGCGGGCACGCGGAAATAGGAGCCGGTGATGTAGGGGCCGCGAATCTGCAACTCGCCAGGGGTCTTGCCGTCCCATGGCGTCTCCTTGCCATCGTCGTCGATCAGGCGGATCTCGGCCAGCGGCGCCGGGATGCCGGCGCAGGCGGCGCGACGGAACTTCTCGTCATCGCTGGCGTCGGCCAGCTCCGGCTTGATGAAGCTGATGGTGCCGAGCGGCGAGGTCTCGGTCATGCCCCAGCCCTGCAACAGGGTGACGCCGCGCTCGGCGAAGGAGCGGATCAGGCTCTCCGGCGCGGCCGAACCGCCTACGAGGCTGCGCATGCCGGCGGGCAAGGTCCATTTGCCCGGATTGGCTTCCATGAACTGGATCAGCGACAGCCAGATGGTCGGCACGCCCAGCGACAGGGTCGGCTGGGTGGCGACGATCAGGTCGAGCAGGTCATCGCCATGCAGATGCGGGCCAGGCATGATCAGGCTGGCGCCAGTCAGCACCGCCGCATAGGGCATGCCCCAGCAATTGGCGTGGAACATCGGCGTCACCGCCAGAACGCGGTCGCGGCTGCTCAGGCAGCAATGATCCGGCAGGCTCATCGACAGTGAATGCAGCACGGTCGAGCGGTGCGAATAGGCGACGCCCTTGGGACGGCCCGTGGTGCCCGAGGTGTAGCACAGGCCCACGGCGTCGTTCTCGTCATGGGGCGCCGGGGTGAAGCTCTTGCCGCGATGCGGCGCGATCAGCTGCTCATAGTCATGCAGCCCCTCAGGCACGGCGACGCCGCCGCCAAAGGGGAAGACGATGACATGATCGAAGGTGTGCGCCTTTGCCACCTGCTGGTACAGCGGCAGCAGCACGTCGTCGACGATCAGCACCCTGGTGTCGGCGTGATCGGCGATCCAGGCGATCTCCTCCCCCGACAGGCGCAGGTTGAGCGTGTGCATGACGCCGCCAACCAGCGGAATGCCGAAATAGGCTTCCAGATGGGCGTTGTGGTTCCAGCACAAAGTGGCGACGCGGTCGCCGGCCTTGACGCCGAGGCCCTGCAGGGCGTGGGCCAGCGCCCGGGTGCGATCGGCGATCTCGGCGTAATTCTGCACACGCAGCGACTTGTCGGGCAGGCGCGAGGTGATCGTCTGGCCGCCGAACAGTTTGTCGAGCCGCGCGAACATGGTGTTCAGCGACAGCTGCGTCGACATCATGGTTGATTGCATGTGGTTCCCTCCCCTGGGCGTAACCTTCGCCGCTGGCCCGGCGCGTTGTGGCGCGCGCACGGCCTTTGGTTCCGCATATAGCGGCGATGATGGCGCGCGCAACTATCGCGTCACGCAACTTTCGCCCAGGAAGCTGGGCAGGCGACGCCTGTAGCAGGCTGGCGCCAGCGGGGGCATGTGGCTGCGCTATTACGGCTTGCCAGCCAGCGACCAGGGGGGTGGTCAGGGGGGGTGGTCAACTGCCAGACATGCGCCTTCAGCGCATGATGAGCGCTGGCCTCGCGGCGACAGTTTTGCTAGCAACAGTGCGGAACAGCATTTGACCAAACGCTTGATCTGCAACCAGCCGTCACATCCGTCGCTATCGCCGCGCCTCGCATGGGGGTAGGCCAGGCGCACCGGGCGAGCGGCGCACAGGGAAACGCCATGACCACCGCCACCGACTTTCCGCTTCCTTACGCCCACAATGATCTGACCGGCCAGGTCGCGCTGGTGACCGGCGCCTCCTCCGGTCTTGGTCTGCGCTTTGCCAAGGTGCTGGCCGCTTGCGGGGCCAAGGTGGCCATCACCGGCCGCCGGCTCGACCGGCTTGAGCAGGTGGCGGAAGAGATCCGCGCCGCCGGCGGCGTGGCGCTGCCGCTGCAGCTCGACGTGCAGGACGCCGACCAGCTGCTGGCGGTGGTGAAGAAGGCTGAAGACGCGCTCGGCGCCGTGACCATCCTGATCAATAACGCCGGCATTCCCGACGCCCAGCGCGCGGTGAAGATGTCGGTCGAGCTGATCGACGCGGTGCTCGACACCAATGTGCGCGGCCCCTACATCCTGTCGTGCGAGTTCGCCCGCCGCCTGATGGACGCTGGCAAGCCAGGCCGCATCGTCAACATCGCCTCGGCCGCCGCTTATGAATATTCGGGCAATGGCGCAGCGCTGTATTCGGTGTCGAAGGCCGCTGTGGTGCGCATCACCGAGACGCTGGCGGTGGAGTGGGCCAAGTTCAACATCAACGTCAACGCCATCGCCCCTGGCGCATTCCACTCCGAAATGATGGACGGCATGCTGGCCCGCGTCGGCGACATCGCCCAGCATTATCCGCGCAAGCGCCTCGGCCAGCCGGCCCAGCTCGACAGCACCCTGCTGTTCCTGGTCTCGCCTGCCTCTGAATGCGTCACCGGCACCTGCGTCCGCGTCGACGACGGCCAGCACGCCCGCTAATCCGACCATGGAAAAGGCGCCCGCTGGGGCGCCTCAGGCCGCTGACAAACCCCGTCATTTTTGGCGGGGTTTTGTTTTGGCTCCGCGGCAATGGCATGGCTCCAGATCTGCTGTACCGTTGGCGTCGGCTCAGGCTTGAAGGGGGCGTGCCGCAGTGGCGGCAGACGCTGATAGAACAAGCAGCAATGGCCAGCTTTTCCGTCATTATTAGCTAACAATTAAATCTTGATCGGTTCGACTCCAAACAAAACCGTGGCGATTCATGTCGTGCGCAAGGTATGCGGGAATACATTCTCACACGAACTCTGAACCAGGCGCAGCATATCGATGACCTGATGGTTATGAGCGCCCGCCGGGATTTTTAGTATTCCATCATCACAAGGAAGGTTGGGCCCAGATTCGGCGACGTTTTGGGTGTGAAGCCCTTGCACTTCAGGTCATCATGCCTGACGTGCATCTATCCTGTCCCCACGTGTTGCGCTGCATTGTCATGAGCACCCAGGCCGACTGGCGCTCAGCATACCGTCATCGGGCTCTATCGACCACCCGCGTGGATATGTTCCGATATCGGCCAAACCAGTATGTCAGCTCCCATATGGGTAATCACCAATGCCCGCGTTGGTTAAACATGACGAAATGGGGTGTCTTCTCTCCAGAAATTTCCGACGAGGAAGATCAAAATGAGTGATTCACGTCGCTGCGTCGGCCTCCTGCCTATGAAATCATGCAGTCAAAGGGTTGTTGGCAAAAACTTCCGCACCTTTCATGGCAAGCCGCTGTTTAGATGGGTCCTCGATACACTGATTGCCATCGATGAAATTGATGAGATCGTCATCAACACTGATGCGCGCGCCATTCTGGCGCAGCACGGCCTCGTGGATGGCGACCGGATCAGGATCCGTGACCGCAAGCCAGAGCTTCGTGGCGACACTGTTTCGATGAATCTGGTGATTGCGGACGATGTCGCTGAAATTGGCGCCGATGCCTATCTGATGACTCACGCCACCAACCCCATGCTGTCCAGCGCCACAATCCGTGCGGCGCTGGCCCGCTATCAGGCCGGCGTGTCCACCGGCGAGGCAGACTCCCTTTTCACGGTCAACAACATACAGACCCGGTTCTACCGCGCGGACGCCAGCCCGGTGAACCATGACCCCGCCAATCTGATCCAGACCCAGGATCTGGAGCAGTGGTTCGAAGAAAATTCCAACCTGTATATCTTCTCAGGCGAGAGCTTCCAGAAGACCAAAGCCCGGATCGGCAGCAAGCCGCTGCTGCATGTCATGGATAGGTTGGAGGCTATTGATATTGACACGACGGAAGACTGGAACCTCGCAGAGGCCGTCGCCACTTTCTTGAGCCGCACGGCCTGAGGGCGTCAGTTGAGGAGGACAGTCATGCAGCACGTCCTCGTCACCTGCCCGCCCATGCTTCGGCAGATTGACCGCTTCATGCAATACGCCGCTGATCGCGGACTGAAGCTGCATCCGGCAAGGGTGACGCAGACGCTCAGCGAAGCAGAGCTCGTTGCACTGATGCCCGGCTACAATGGCTGGATTATCGGCGATGACCCGGCGACGCGTCGGGTATTTCAGGCTGGCCTTAACGGCAAGCTGCGCGCTGCGGTCAAATGGGGCGTCGGCGTTGACAATGTCGATACGGACGCGTGCAAGGAACTTGGCATCCCGATCATCAACACACCGATGATGTTTGGCGCGGAGGTTGCAGACGTGGCCACGGCCTTCGTTATCGGCCTGGCGCGCGAGCTTTTTCTGATCGACCGCGGCGTGCGCGCCGGGGAATGGCCGAAGCCAGCCGGGATCAGCCTCGCGGGTCGCACAGCAGGCGTCGTCGGCCTTGGCGACATAGGGCGAAACACCTGCACGCGCCTGCACGCACTGGGTTTGGAGGTGGTCGCCTACGACCCGGGGGTGACGGGCGACGCCGGCATCCCCGCTTTACACCGCGCCGTGTGGCCGGACGCTGTCCAAAAGCTCGACTGCCTGGTCTTCACCTGTGCGCTCAACCGGCAGAACCATCATATGCTGAACGCGGACGTGCTAGCGCTCTGCAAACCCGGCGTGCGGATTGTCAATGTGGCTCGTGGCCCCCTCATTCATGAGGCAGCCCTCATATCTGCGCTCCAGGCTGGTCACGTTCACTCGGTCGCGCTGGACGTTTTCCAGGACGAACCCCTTCCGTGGGACAGCCCCTTACGCGGCATGGACCGGTGCATCTTCGGCTCGCACAATGGTTCGAACACCATCGATGGCGTGATCCGCGCCAGCCGCATGGCTATTGAGCAATTGGCTGCATTCCTTGCCTGAAGCAGGTGGTGACCTGCTCCCCGAAATTTGGTCCATTCAGAACTGGAATTTTCCACGCACGATCCCCGGCGAGAGCCGAGGGTTCGTTGCATCAGGTCGGGGATTTAATCAGGTCCATTCTCTCATGACAGCGACGAGGGCAATGGCTGACAGGAAAATTTCCGCCAGCCGATTGTATTTTGTCGCGATCCGCCGCCGATCGCGTGCACCCACGCCCACCCTTTTGACTCCTATGGAGCGGTGGGCCTTTACGTGAGTGCTGTCGATGGAAAGCTCCGGGGGGATTGGGCCTGCGCTGGCTATGGGCTCGAAAAGTTGCAGCCAGATCCGCCATCGCGCCCACAGGTGATAGCGGTTGTAGATGGGGGTGGCGGACCAAATTCGGCCTGTACATCCCGCCAGCGACAACTGGTCCTGAGGACACGCAGGACGCCGGATATCATCTGACGATCGTCGCCCCGTGGCTTTCCCGCCTGCTCACGCGGACGATGCGGTTCCTTAGCGTCCCCCTACCGTATTCGCGAGCCGGAACAAACGCCCGTTCATCCCCATGCACCTCCAAAAACCAATTCGGAGGGCAAAGCGGGAAACCAATTCAGAGCATTGTATGGGTTCCCAACCTGTCAGCCTCGCGCAGCGCCCGCGCAGGCCGCGAACATGCAACGTATTCGCGACCTGCAAAGCTCAAGCACCGCTCAGGCTTGACCAGAGTCTGATCAGTCAAGCTCATGGGGCTCTGTTACTAACGTGGCGACGACATACGCCCGTTGCAGCGGCCATCGGCGATCTTGAAGTTGATCGGGTCGCAAGGGATGTTGTCGTGTGCGCAGATACGCTCGCAGATGCGTCCGTCAGCCATGCGCACTGGCCCTGGGCGCTGATCATTGACCGCGCTGGCGCGTTCGCCGCGCCACAGGGATGCGGACGAGGAACCGGCGCTGGCCGGACCGCTGAGCCCCGCCAGAAGCACGACGCCGGCTGTCGCGGCGAGCCACCCCGCCGATGAAATCTTCTGAATGCCCATGGTCTGTCTCCAGTTTGGCCGACCAGTCATCCCGGGCGGCGTCGAGGGGCGCCACACGGACGCGGATGGCGGCAAGCGCGTCATCCCCCGGCGGCGGGGCGCGCCCATAAGCGCGCGTCATTGTCCTTATATGGGGTGTCGCCCACGCCTGTTACAACTGTCTGCCCGCGCAACCCTGCGGTGCGTCGCGGGCGATCCGCCTGGCGGGACTGTGGTGCGCCCGTGCAAGGCCGCGCGTCATACCAGAACCCGACGAGCTTGACTCATCGGGTTCTGGCTCAGCCCGTGCGGCGCCTGAGCATTTCAGGATGCGGATGCGTCAGCATCTTCGCATCCTCGTTTCACGCAACCGGCCTGCGCTTCCGACGCCAAATCAGCGCGCGCCTATTTGTTTTGGAGGAAATCTGGTCCATCAGTCGTGGGCGGGTGATGGATTAACCTGTCGTTCAGCACTGGCGTGGCGCTGTGGCGTCGGGCCGTGCCGCAGGCCCGGCGCCTGTTCACATGCGCCATCCTCGCCGTCATTACTGTCAGCGTCAGGGCGTGATCCCTGTCCGCATGCAAATTATGGGTCGCCATGTCGCCGTCGCGTCAGTTTGTTTTGTCCCTCGCCTGCCCCAACCAGCCGGGCATCGTCGCCGCAGTCGCCAACACGCTGTTCACGCTGGGCGGCAATATTCTCGACGCCAATCAGTATGACGACACCGAAACGGGCGTGTTCTTCATGCGCGTCACCTTCAATGTGGTGGTGGGCGAAGCGGGGCTTGAAGAGGCGCGCAGCGCCTTCGCCGGCCCTGCGGCGCGGTTTGGCATGAAATGGTCGGTGCGCGACCAGAGCGTGCGGCGCAAGGTGCTGCTGCTGGCCTCCAAATTCGATCACTGCCTCACCGACCTGCTGTATCGCTGGCGCATTGGCGAGATCCCGATGGATGTGGTGGGCATTGTCTCCAACCACCCGCGCGAAACCTACGCCATGGCCGATATTGGCGATCTGCCGTTCCATTATCTGCCGGTGACGCCTGGGACCAAGGCGGCGCAGGAGGACGAAATCCGCGCCATCATCGCTGACACCGGCGCCGAGCTGGTGGTGCTGGCGCGTTACATGCAGATCCTGTCGGAAGAGCTGTCGAACGAGCTGGCTGGACGCTGCATCAACATCCATCACTCCTTCCTGCCCGGCTTCAAGGGCGCCAAGCCCTATCACCAGGCCCATGCGCGCGGCGTCAAGGTGATCGGCGCCACCGCCCATTACGTCACCAGCGATCTCGACGAAGGGCCGATCATCGCCCAGGACGTCGAGCACATCAGCCATCAGGACCGGCCGGAAGATCTGGTGCGCAAGGGTCGCGACATCGAACGCCGCGTGCTGGCCCGCGCCATCTCCTGGCATCTCGATGACCGCGTGTTCCTCAACGGCCGCAAGACCGTGGTGTTCCGCGACTGAGCCCGTGCGGCGACTGAGCATGTCGGGCAGCGGATGCGTCAGCATCTTCGCGGCCTGATATGATCGCGGATCTCTGCGCCGTCGCATTGCGGCCCGTCAACGTGAAAAACCCCGCCAGTCGCCTGGCGGGGTTTTTCGGGTATGGATGCAGCCACGTTGTCCGGACGCCACGGCAAGACGTGGATGCCCGTGACAAGCACGGGCATGACGGAATGTAGCGTTTCACGCAGGGCGAGATGTGGCGCAAGCGCGAGATTTGCCGCCAGACGGCTTTGACGCCGCCCCTTAGGCGACGCCATCCGCTATTGCTACCGTCATGCCCGTGCTCGTCACGGGCATCCACGCTCTGCCCCCCCGCGTCACGCTCAGCTCGTCAGCGTCATGCGCCGCGGCGCCGCAGGGCGTCCCCGGCGGCGGGAAGCGCCCTGACAACCGTGTCAGGGCGCCGTTATGCTCAGCGGGCGCTGATCACCTCGCCGACGGGCACGTAATCGTCCTTCTCGAAGCGGACGAGCTGCAGCTCGCGGATCGGCGCGTAGTTCTGCGGATTGTTGGTGTATTTGACGCCAGGCAGCAGGCCCGGAACCTTCACATCCTTCAGGTTGGTGGCGATCTTGATGATGTTCTCACGGGTGAGATTGTCGCCAGCCTCGCGCAGCACATGCGCCATCACATGCGACAGCATGTAAGTGGTGAAGCCGATCTCATTGGTGATGTCGTCGTTGGGCAGGTACTTCTTGAGAAATTCCTTGTAGCCCTTGACGTCAGGGTCATTGGCCCACTTCGGGCTCGACACCTGCTTCAGCGCATGCGCCGACATCAGGCCCTGGACGTTCTCAAGGCCAGCGGCCTCCAGATAGATCCGGCCAGCCGACGGGCTGCAGATGAAGTGCAGCGGCTTCCAGCCGATCTCGGCCATCTTCTTCAGCGACTGCGAGGTGGCCTTGCCAAGGGTGACGTTGAAGAACGTGTCAGCGCCGCTGGCGCGGGCGGCGAGGATCTGGCTGTCGATGGTCGGATCAGCCATTTCATAGGTGATCTCCTTGACGATCATCTTGCTGGCCTTGTCGCCGAGGCCTTCCTTGAAGCCCTGGACGTAGTCCTTGCCGAAGTCGTCGTTGAGATAAAGGATCGCCACCTTTGCGTCAGGCTTCTCCTTGGCCAGATAGCGGCCATAGACCTTGCCTTCGTCGATATAGGTGATCGAGCTCGGCGTGGTCCACGGGAAGACCTTCGGCTGGTCGAACTTCGCGGCGCCCGTCGACACCATCAGCTGCGGGATCTTCTTCTGGTTCAGATAGCGCTGCACGGCCGACTGGGCGGCGGTGCCGACGCTGGCGAAGGTGGCCAGCACTTCGTCCTGCTCAACCAGCTTGCGGGTCTGCTCCACCGTCTTTGGCGGCGAGAAGGCGTCGTCCAGCGAGATCAGATTGACCTTGCGGCCATTGATGCCGCCCTGGGTCTCGTTGAGCATCTTGAAATAGGCGACTTCCACCCGGCCCTGAATGCCGTGGGCGGACAGCGGGCCGCTGTATGGAATGGTGTTGCCGAGACGGATTTCCGTGTCGCTGGCGCCGGTATCGTATTTCTTTTCGCTGGCGACGGCGACATTTGCGGCCATAAGCAGGCCAGCCGCTGCAACAGCAGCGGTGCGGATCAGCTTCATCGTGTTTCCCCCTGCGCTCCTTGGCGGAGCTCTTGTCCGGCATGAACCTGCCGGCGCGGCAATCTAGGGGGAGACGGCGCCGCTGACCAGAAAGAAAAACCGCCCGTCAGCGCATGACTGACGGGCGACATATGCATCTATGGCAGCGCAACCGGTAAAGCCGCGCAAATACAGCGGACTATCGCTGCTCAGTTCACGGTAAGCTTGTCTTTGGTCTTCCACAGCTTGCCGTCAAATTGGGCGATATACAGGGTCTTGAACGGCGAATAGTCGTCCGGGCTGGTGTTATAGGTCACGCCCTCGATCAGCGCCGGCGAGGTCACGCCCTTCATGTTGGTGGCCTGCTTCAGCACATTGGCGCGCGTCAGATCATCGCCCGCGGCCTCAAGGATCTTGCCCATCACCACCGCCTGGGCGTAGCCGATAAAGGCGAGGTCATTCACCGGATCGACATTCGGCAGATATTTGGCGCGGAAGGCCTCGAACTCCTTCATCGCCGGATCGTCGGCATATTGCGGATCGCCGGCGTTCTTGCGGTATTTCACCGTGACGATGCCGACGGCGTTATCGGCGCCCGCCGCCTGGATGAGGTTGGACGAGGTCGAGCCGCTCATCAGGACGTGCAGCGGCTTCCAGCCAATCTCCGCCACCTTGCGGATCGATTGCGACGTGGCCTTGCCCGTGGTGACGTTGAAGAACACATTGGCGCCGGCGTTCTTCAGCTTGACGATCTGGCTGTCGACGGTGGGATCGGCCAGCTCGTAGCTTTCCTCGGCGACAATCAGATCCTTGGCTTTCGGCCCCAGCTCCGCCTTCAGCTCGCGGATATATTCCTTACCGAGCTCATCGTGCTGGGCGAGGATGCCGATCTTCGGCTCCTTGACGTGGGTGGTGATGTATTTGGCGAAGGCCCGCGCTTCAGTGGCGTACATGGGCAGGCCAGGCGTGGTCCACGGGAAGTTCTTCGGATCGTTCCAGCGGCCGGCGCCGGTGTTCAGCAGCAGCTGCGGCACGCCCTTGTTGTTGAGATATTTCTGGACAGCGCCCTGGGTGGCGGTGCCGAGCGAGGAGAACAGCGCCAGCACCTGCTCCTGCTCCACCAGCCGGCGGGTGGCCTCCACGGTCTTTGGCGGGCTGTAGGCATCATCCAGCGACAGCAGCGTCACCTTGCGGCCGTTGATGCCGCCCCTGGTGTCGTTGAGCATCTCGAAATAGGCGGTGGCGGCGCGGCCCAGCGCGCCATAGGGCGAGCCAGGGCCGCTGTGCGGCACGGTCTGGCCGAGCTTGATCGAGGTGTCGGTTGCGCCCGGATCGTATTTCTTCTCGGCCGCAGTGGCGGCGCCGGCCAGCGCGCCGGTCGCCATCAGCACGGCGATGGACAGGCCTGCGTAATATTTCTTCAGCGTCAATTGGGCGTTTCCCTCTTTAATGTTGTGATTGTCGCGCCGACGGCGTGGCGTGGCGCGGATTTGCAGCGCATGCTGGCCGCCGTCGCCCGCTAATGCAATGCTGCGAAAGTCATAATGTCGCCGTCTGAAGCTACAGCCGTTCTGCGGCGCCTGTTTGACGCCGCCCTCGCCGCCGCAGATCCGGCCCAGATCATGGGCCCGGCGCTCAATGCCGTTCTCGCCGACATTCCGCCGCCGCCCGCCGCGCGTGGGCGCACCATCGTCATTGGCGCGGGCAAGGCGGCGGCGGCGATGGCCCAGGCGCTGGAGCGGCGCTGGGCGCAGCATTATCCGGCTGCGCGTCCCGCGGGCCTCGTCATCACCCGCTATGGCCACGCGGTTCCCTGCGCCCACATCAAGCTGCGCGAAGCTGGCCACCCGACGCCAGACGCCGCTGGCGTCGCCGCCACCCAGGAGATGCTGGCGCTGCTCGACGATCTGACGCCGGATGATCTGGTGATCGCGCTCATCTCCGGCGGCGGCTCGGCGCTAACTCCTGCCCCGGCGCCGCCGCTGACCCTGGCCGACAAGCAGGCGGTCAATGACGCGCTATTGGCCAGCGGCGCGCCGATCAGCGACATCAATACGGTGCGCAAACACCTGTCACAGATCAAGGGCGGCCGCCTCGCCGCCCGCGTCGCGCCCGCCCGGCTGATCGCGCTGCTGATCTCGGATGTGCCTGGCGATGATCCCTCGGTCATCGCCTCGGGGCCGACCGTGGCCGATCCGACGACGCGGCGCGATGCGCTGGCGATCCTCGATCGCCATGGCGTCAAAGCCCCCGCCGCGAGGGCGTGGCTGGATGATCCGGCCAGCGAGACCATCAAGCCGGGCGATCCGCGCCTCGCCCATGTGCAGACGCGCATCATCGCCGCGCCGCTTTTGTCATTGCAGGCGGCGGCGGCGGCGGCGCGGGCGGCGGGCCTTACCCCGCTGATCCTCGGCGACGCCCTTGAAGGCGAGGCGGCGGAGGTCGGGCGCGCCCTGGCGGGCGTCGCACGTTATGCCGCCACAGAACCCGCGCCGTTCGGCAGGCCCTGCGTGCTGCTCAGCGGCGGCGAGACCACCGTCACGCTGCGGGCGCCGCCGCCCGCCGGGGCGCGCGGCGGGCGCAATGTTGAATTCCTGCTCGGCCTCGCCCTCCAGCTTGACGGCGCAGCAGGCATTTACGCCCTCGCCGCCGATAGCGATGGCGTCGATGGCATGGCCGACATCGCCGGCGCGCTGGTGACGCCCGACAGCCTGATGCGCGCACGGGCCATTGGCCGCGACGCCCGCGCCAGCCTGCGCGATCATGATGGCCACGGCTTTTTTAGCGCGCTCGGCGACAGCCTGGTCACCGGGCCAACGCTGACCAATGTCAACGATTTCCGCGCCATCCTGGTGGTGTGAGGCCGCCTGTGGCGCATCGCCTGGTCCCACCCCTTCGACCAAGGTTGGGCATGGGCGCGAGACAAGGCCTGTTCCACTTTCGGGACAAACGCCTCACAATATCGCCCGCCCGGCTGGCAAGGAGCGAAGCGCCAGAGGGGTTGGGGGGACAACATGAGCCAGCGGCAAGTATTCGGCCAGGCAGGCGAACCGGAGCAGGAGCGCGCGTTGAGCCATCAGGACGCACACGGCAAGGTGGTGATCATTGGCGCCGGCCATGCCGGCGGCGCGGCGGCGGTGGCGCTGCGCCAGGCCGGGTTCGCCGGTCCGGTGGTGCTGGCGGGCGAGGAGCCGCATGCGCCCTACCAGCGCCCGCCGCTGTCGAAGGCGTGGCTGAAGGGCGAGGCTGGCCATGACGCCCTCGCGCTGAAAAGCGATGACTGGTATGGCCAGAACCAGATTGATCTGCGCCTCGGCGTCGCCGCGCTGGCCATCGACCGCGCCGCTCGCAGCGTGACCCTGTCGGACGGCGGCGCGGAGCACTATGACTGGCTGATCATCGCCACCGGCGCACGGCCACGGCCATTGCCGGGGCTCGGCGCGCAGCCGGCCAACCTGCTGACCCTGCGCAGCCGCGCCGACGCTGATGCGCTCAAGGCCAGTCTCGGGCCCGGCAAGCGGCTGGTGATCATCGGCGCAGGCTATGTTGGCCTTGAGGTGGCGGCCTCGGCGCTGGCCGCCGGCGGCCATGTGGTGGTGCTGGAGCGTGAGCAACGGGTGCTGGCCCGTGTCGCCAGCCCGGAGATGTCCGATTTCTTCAGCCGCGTGCACCGCAGCCATGGGGTGGATCTGCGCACCGATGCCCATATCGACGGCTTCGACATCAGGGATAGCCGGATCACCGCCGTGCGCCTCTCTGGCGGCGAAAGCCTGCCTTGCGACGCCGTGCTGGTCGGCGTCGGCGCCATTCCCAACGCCGAGATCGCCGCGGCGACGGGCCTCGCCTGCGACAATGGCGTGATCGTTGACGAGGCGGCGCGCACCAGTGATCCGCACATCTTCGCCATCGGCGACGTCACCCACCGGCCGCTGCCGCTGTATGAGCGCACGGCCCGGCTGGAGAGCGTGCCGAGCGCCCTCGAACAGGCGCGCCAGGCCGCCTGCGCTATCGCCGGCAAACCGGCGCCAGCGGGCGAGACGCCATGGTTCTGGTCGGACCAATATGATGTGAAGCTGCAGATCGCCGGTCTGCCGTTTGATTCCGATGTGCGGGTGACGCGCGGCGATCCGGCGGGCGGTCGCTTCGCGGTGTTCCACCTGCGCCAGGGCCGGCTGATGGCGGTGGAAGCCGCCAATGCGCCGCAGGAATTCATGGCGGCGAAAATGATGATCCACAATCGCAAGACCGTGGATCCGGCGCTGCTCGCCGACCCTGGGCGCACCATGAAGGAAATCATGGCCAGCTAGGTTGTGAGGCGTGGCGCGGTGGCGGTTGCGCCGCGCCCATGGCGCAGGCTCAGCCCGGCGCCACCCAGTTGAGCGAGCGTTGCAGGGCCTCGCGCCAGCGGCCAAGCAGCGCGCCGCGCGCCGCGCCGTCCATGTGCGGCGTGAACACCCGGTCGGAGCGCCAGTTTCTGGTGATGTCGTCGGGCGAGGCCCAGAAGCCAACGGCGAGGCCCGCAGCATAGGCGGCGCCCAGCGCTGTCGTTTCAGTCACCACCGGGCGCACCACATCGGCGCCGATGAGATCGGCCTGAAACTGCATCAGCAATTCATTGGCCACCATGCCGCCATCGGCGCGCACGGCGGTGACGGCGAGGCCGGAATCCTCGCGCATCGCCATCAGCACGTCATAGGTCTGGAACGCCGTGGCCTCCAGCGCGGCGCGGGCGATATGGCCCTTGCCGGCGAAGCGGGTCAGCCCGACGATGACGCCCCGGGCGTCCTCACGCCAGTGCGGCGCATACAGACCGGAAAACGCCGGCACAAAATAGACGTCGCCATTATCCGGCACGCTCAGCGCGAGGTGCTCCACCTCCTCGCTGCGCGAGATCAGGCCGAGATTGTCGCGCAGCCATTGCACCAGCGCCCCGGTGATGGCGATGGAGCCTTCCAGCGCATAGACCGGCGGCGCTTCGCCGAGCCGGTAGGCCACCGTGGTCAGCAGGCCCGAATGCGACGGCACCGGCCGCTCGCCGGTGTTCATCAGCATGAAACAGCCGGTGCCATAGGTGTTCTTGATGTCGCCAGGCGCAAGGCAGGCCTGACCGAACAGCGCCGCCTGCTGGTCGCCGAGGATGCCAGCCAGCGGCACGCCCTCGAGGCAGGGAATGCGCGCCGCGCCATAGACCTCGCTGGACGAGACGATGCGCGGCAAAATCGCCGCCGGAATGTCGAACAGCGCCAGAATCTCCTCGTCCCATTGCAGGGTGGCGAGGTTCATCAATTGCGTGCGGCTGGCGTTGGTGACGTCGGTGACATGCAGGCAGCCCCCGGTCTCACCGCTCCCGGTCTCCCCGCCCCCCTCCGGGCCGCCGGTCAGTCGCCACATTAGCCAGGCGTCGATATTGCCGAACATCAGCTCGCCCGCCTCGGCCCGCCGCCGCGCGTCCGGCACGTGGTCGAGCAGCCAGCGCAATTTCAGCCCGGAGAAATAGCTGGTCAGCGGCAGGCCGGTTTTGGCGCGCAGGCGATCCTTGCCGCCGTCTTTCTCAAAGGCGGCGACCAGATCATTGACGCGGGCGTCCTGCCAGACAAGGGCGTTGTGCACCGGCGCGCCGGTGAGCCGGTCCCACAATAATGTGGTCTCGCGCTGGTTGGTGATGCCGACGGCGGCGAGGTCCGTGGGTTGCAAACCGGCCTTGGCCATGGCCCCGGCGATCACCGCGCAGGTGTTGCGCCAGATCTCCATGGCGTCATGCTCGACCATGCCAGGGCCGGGATAGATCTGCTGGTGCTCGCGCTGGTCGAGCGCCACAATGGCCCCGTCACGGTCAAAGATGATGAAGCGGCTGCTCGTCGTGCCCTGGTCGATGGCGCCTACATAATTCCGCATCAGCACGCTCCTGCCATGTCAGTGTTCTCCGCCATCCATTGTGCGAGGCGCCCGCGCTCCGCCGCGTCGAGCGCCAGCCCGAGGCGGGTCCGGCGCCACAGCACGTCTTCAGCGCAGCGGGCCCACTCGACCCGCATCAGATAGGCCACCTCGGCGGCGTACAGCCCGGCGCCAAAATGCTCGCCAAGGTCATCTGGCTGGCTGGCGCCGGCGAGGATGGCGTCAATGCGCGCCCCATAGGCGTGGGCGAGACGCTCGACCAGCGCGGCCGGCGCCCAGGCGTAGCGTCGCCGCCGGTGCGCGATAAAGGCAGGCAGCAATGCGGCGGCGCCCAGCGGCTTGCGACGCCCGTTGTCCGTTGCTTCGGCGAGCGCGCTGGCCAGATCACCGCCGGGCAAGGGCGCCGTGCCCGTCCAGGCCGGGCCGGCGTGCGGCAGCCAGGGCGACAGCTTTTCCAGCGCATGCTCGGCGAGCCGCCGGTAGGTGGTGATCTTGCCGCCAAACACCGACAGCACCGGCGGCTCGCCGCCAAAAACGTCGAGCGCCAGCACATAGTCGCGGGTGACGGCGCTGGCGTTTTGCGCGGCGTCGTCATACAGCGGCCGCACCCCGGCAAAGCTGGCGACCACCTCCTCCGCCCGCACCGGCTGGCGGAAATATTCGCTGGCGCTGGCGCACAGATAAGCGATCTCTTCAGCGGAAATGTCCGCCGTGGCCGGATCGCCGTCGAACGGCGTGTCCGTGGTGCCGATCAGCGTCAGGCCGTGGCGCCACGGAATGGCGAACACCACCCGGCCATCGCCATTCTGGAACAGATAGGCGTGATCGCCTTCATAGAGCGATGGCACGGCGATATGGCTGCCCTTGACCAGCCGCAGCCGCTCCGGCCCCTTCACCCCGAGCCGACCGCCAAGCACCGCGCTGACCCAGGGCCCTGCGGCGTTGACCAGCACCCGGGCGCGAACCAGGCGTTCACGGCCAAGGGCGTCGCGCAATTGCGCCTCCCACAGGGCGCCGACCCGGCGGGCGCTGACCAGCTGCGTGCGGGTCAGGATGCGGGCGCCGCGCTGCGCCGCATCGACGGCGTTGAGCGCCACCAGCCGGCTGTCGTCGACGCGGCAATCAAAATAACTGAAGCCGCGCGTAAGCCGGGGCTGCAACGGCGCCCCTTCCTGGCTGCCGCTGAGGCGCAGACCGCGCGCCCCGGGCATGCTGCTGCGGCCGCCGAGATGGTCATAGATCAACAGGCCGAGGCGGATCATCCAGGCCGGGCGCAGGCCGGGCTCATGCGGCAGCACGAAGCGCAGCGGCGTGATCAGATGTGGCGCCAGCTGCAGCAGGCGCTCGCGCTCCTGTAGCGATTCTCGCACGAGACGAAAGGCATAGTGCTCAAGATAGCGCAGCCCGCCGTGGATCAGCTTGGTGCTGGCTGATGATGTCCATGACGCCAGGTCATCTTGCTCGACCAACGTAACGGAAAGGCCGCGGCCCGCCGCGTCGCGCGCCACGCCGCACCCATTGACGCCGCCGCCGATGACCAGCATGTCCACAGGCCCAGGCGTCGACGCGTCCGGCTGGGTGAGCGCGGCTTCGCCGAAAACCACCACGCCCTGGCCCAACTCGCTGGCGCGGGCGCTGGCGACGCCTGTGTCAGCGACGACCACATCGCCTGGGAGCGCATCAAAACTGCCTGCGCATGCAGCTCCTGGGATGGCGACGCCTGGTCGCTGCTGTGCGCTTGCGCTCATGGATGGGGGGCCTCCGCAACGCCGCCTGTATCGACGGCCTGCGCAAGGCTAGTCGAAACGGCGCGGCCCGAACACTCCACGTTTGGCGACAGCGCAAGCCGCCGTCTGTTGCGCCGCCTTCAGCCTGCCAGTTCGGGATACACCTCGGGGAAATCGCTGAGGCAATGATTGCGTAGTCCAGGCGGGGTGACGAAGCCCAGACTGTGGCTGTCCTTGTCGAGGGTGAGCAGCGCATAGCCTGGCGTCTTGACGCCAATGCTCTCCTGCATGGCGTCGGGAATGGTGAACGCCTCCGACGGCGCCCAGACATGATCCACCCCATGACTGCGCATGAGACGCTGCTGGTGGACGTGACCGGAGGCGATGACGCGCAGATCAGCCCCGGCGAAGGCCTCGATCAACCGGCGCCGTTGTGGCGGCGGCGCATAGCGCGGATGGGTCGGCGTCGTCGCGCTATCCGCCAGCGCCAGCGGCTTGTGCAGGAACAGAGCGAGCGGCCCCTGCGCCCCGGCGATGGTCTGCGCCAGCCAGCTGAACTGCGCCTCTTCCAGCGCCGCCCCTGCGCCGAACAACTGACTGTTGACGCCAATCAGCCGCCAGCCGGCGACGTCGCGGCGCCAATGGTCTGGTCCAAACAGGTTGATGTAGTCGGCGAGCCGAGCGGCGTTGAACGGCGTGGCCACGGCCTCGCCCCCGGCGACGCCAGATGGCGGGTTTTCACCGATGTCATGATTGCCGGGCAGAAACAGCACCGGGGCCGGGGCGGCGGCGAACAGCGCCCTCGCCTCAGCAAGATCGTCTGGCCGGCTGACGCCGTCGGCGCTGATATCGCCGAGATGGATGATCAGATCACAACGACGCGCGGCGATGTCGGCGAGCACAATGGCGAGATTGGCGTTGAAGGCCGGGGCGCGGGCGGCGGCGTGGCTGTCGGCGATCAGGGCGATGAGCATCAGGCCTCTCCTCTCATGGGAAGGCCGCGTCGTACGCTCAACGCAAGGGGGACGTCGCCGGCGCGCGTCTGCGGCGAGCCATGTTCGCGCCCGCCGATGACAGAGCGACGACGCCGGTCGCCGCCTTCACTGTCGGCTTCCCTTGCATCCCGCACTTGCAGCCTTCACTTGCCGCCGCCGCTTGCGTTAGACACAGCGCCCCCTGCTCAGCCCAGCGCCACGCCAGCTTCAGCCAGCGCCGCCGGCACGGCCGGGTTCTGCGCCGCTTCGGCATATTTCTGCCCCAGCGCCGCCAGCGAGCGGGCGTGGTATTTCTGCGTGTCCTGGGTAAAGGCGCCGTCGGGCAATTGCACGGTGAAGCTGGGCGCGCCGGCAGCGACGGCCGCCGCATTGGCGCGCGTCCATGGCAGGAACACCTTTGCGATTTCACCGGCCAGCAGCGGCGTCAGCGTGCCTTTCAGGCTATCCCAGCTCTCAAACGCCCCTTCGGCCTTGGGGTCGAGCATGCGGTTGATCCAGGCCATGGTGTTGGGCGCGCTGGCCCGCATCATCGCGCCCGGCGTCGGATCGGTGGAGCATTCATACAGCTGGGCGAACAGGCCGAAATCGCCAAACGCCGGGCGGCCGCCGAACAGATAGGGGCGCGTCGCCAGATGCTGCTCCAGCACGGCGAGGATGCGGTCGAGGCTCGCCTCGATCAACGCCGCCGTGGCGTCGGATGAGCCGACGAACCCGAGGCGACCGACCATACGCTCCTTCATCGTGGCCACGGCCCGGTCGCGCGCCTCAGGCGCAAGGTCGGGCATCGAACCGTCGACAATGCGCTCGGCGCCTGACTGGGCGTCGACATCGCGGCGCCAGCGATAGTGGAACATCGGCTTGTTGCCCCACTCATCGCCGAACTCCTCGATCAGCGCCGAGACGAAGGCGGCGACCGGGTCGTCCGGATGGATCGACGGCGTCGGATGCTGCGCCTCGAGCGCCTCAATGATCGGCGTCGAATCCTGCATTCCCTGACCCTCGGGGGTGATCAGCAGCGGGATGATCGGCAGGCGGGCGTGCTTCTGAAATTCGTCCTGGGTCGCCGGGCCGCGATGCAGCCAGACATGGGGCAATTGCTTGTACCGCAACCACGACCGCACCTTGACCGAATAGGGCGACAGCTCAGCCCCGATCAGACGATATTGCATCACGCTCTCCCCTTATTTTGTTTGTCATGCTCGCCATGCCAGCCTGCCCCCAGGCCATTGGTGAGACTGTCAGCAACTATTGCGACAGGTCCTTCAGTACGCCGCGTCAGCCGACACCACATCGCGTGGCGTCTCGCCAGCCGCAAACGCGTTGATATTGGCGGCGGCTTTCGCGCCAAGCCGCATTTGTGTGTCGGAATCCGCCCAGGAAATATGCGGTGTCAGCCGAATTTTCGGATGAGTGTAGAACGCGTGCCCTGCCGGCAGCGGTTCTGGCTCGGTGACATCAAGCGTGGCGAAGCCCAGGGGGCCGCTATCGAGCGCCTCCAGCAGGGCCTGCTGGTCGATGAGACCGCCACGCGAAATATTGATCAGATGCAGTCCGGGCTTCGCGGCCAACAGCACCTCGCGGCTGATCAGGCCGCGGCTTTCCGGGGTCAGCGGCAGCGCCAGCACCAGATGATCGCAACTGGCGGCGAGTTCGGCGAGGGACGCCGCTGGCTCAACCCCCTCCGCTGCGACGCCGCCGCGCCGGCGCAGTGCGCTGACGTTCATGCCAAAGGCGCGGGCCCGCGTCGCCACCGCCTCGCCAATCGCCCCATAGCCAACCAGCCCGACTCTCGCGCCATAGAGCCCGCCCAGCCGGCGGGCCTTCCACTGCTCTGGCCCGGAGACGGCCAGGCGATCAAACTCCTTGGCGACGGTCAGCATGGCGGCCAGCACATATTCGCTAATCGGCGGCGCGGCGACGCCACGGCTGGTCGCCACCACCGGACCGTTGAACATCCACGCCGGATAGCCATCTATCCCCGCCGAGCCGAGCTGCACAAAGCGCACCTTGCCTGGCCACTCCGCTGGCTGGGTCGCAGGGGCGTTCACCCAGCATTTCGGCTGGGTGACGATGACATTGACCTCAGGATCCGGCAGCCATGGCGGCGTGTGCTGATCGTGCACACGCACGTCTTCTACGCCAGCCTCACGCAGGATCGCGGCGAAGGCGCCGCCCAGTTGCGAGGCGACGACGATCGGCTGCGCCCCAGGGGGCGCGGGTGTGGCGGGCTGGCTCATGGCGGGGCGGCTCTTCGCAAGGCGGCTGTTGGCGATTTGTCGACAGACCTGACGGCGTCTGGATCAGGCGCAATCAGGCAGGATCAATGACGGCGACCACATCGCCCTCTTCGACATTCTGCTCAACCGCCACGCGGATTTCCTTGACCACGCCCGCCTTCGGCGCCTCGACGGCGATCTCCATCTTCATCGCCTCGAGGATCACCACCGCGTCACCCTCTTCGACGCGCTGGCCAATCTCTGCGGCGATCTGGAACACGCGGCCGGAAATCTCGCTTTTTGCTTCAATGCTCATGGGGAACGTTTCCTCGTCTGCGCCCTGTTATCGGGCGTCATGCTTGTTGGTGCGCCCGGACATTTGAAACGTCCGGGCGGCGATAGGCAAGTGTGTAGCAAGGGGACGCGCCGCCGGACGACGGCGCGCCCGCGCCGCGCTCACGATCAGGGCGCGAGTTCGCCAGCGGCGATGCGCTTGCCGAGGGCCCAGCGATGCACTTCTGACGGGCCGTCATAGATGCGGAACGAGCGCACGTCGCGGAAGATGCGCTCGACCATGGTGTCGCGGGTGACGCCAAGGCCGCCGAGAATCTGCATCGAGCGGTCGGCGACCCGGTAGATCGCCTCCGAGCAGATCACCTTGGCCATCGAGCTTTCATTGCCGCCCTGGGCGCCCTGGTCGAGCAGCCAGGCGGTGTGCAGGATGGTCAGGCGCGCCACATGGATATCCATGAGATTGTCGGCCAGCATGAACGACACGCCCTCATGGTCGGCCAGCGGCTTGCCGAAGGCGGTGCGCTTGCGGGCATATTCGGTGGCGATGTCGTGGGCGCGCATGGCCGAGCCGAGCCAGCGCATGCAATGGGTGAGACGCGCCGGGGCGAGGCGCACCTGGGCGTAGCGCAGACCCTGGCCGGCCTCACCGAGAATGGCGCTCTGCGGCACGCGCAGATTGTCGAAGCGCACGACGCCGTGGCCGCCGACGAACGAGCAGTCGAGCGAATCCAGCGACCGCTCGATGGTGATGCCCGGTGCGTTCATCGGGCTAAGGAACATGGTGGGACGGCCATCGCCCTCGCCGCCGTCAATCTTGGCCATAATGATGGCGAAGGCGGCGCCTTCTGCGCCAGTGATCAGCCACTTCAGGCCGCTGATCAGGAAATCGTCGCCGTCGCGCTTCGCCACAGTGGCGAGCTGGCGCGGGTCGGAGCCTGCGCCTGGGGCTGGCTCGGTCATGCAGAAGCAGGAGCGGACCTCGCCGCTGGCCAGTGGCTTCAGATAACGCTCACGCTGTTCGGCATTGGCGACGATCTCCAGCATATGGATGTTGCCCTCATCCGGGGCGGCGCAATGCATCGCCACCGGGCCGAGCATGGAATAGCCGCCGGCGATGAAGCTGATGGCGCGGCCGACGTGGCCGAGACCCAGGCCGCCGAACTCCACCGGCGCATGCGGGCCGAACACGCCAGCCTGCCTGGCCAGCGCCACCAGCTCCTTGCGCATCTGATCGGACGGGCCATGCGCGCCCCAGCGCGGATCATTCTCATAGGGAATGATCTGTTCACGGACGAACACGCCGATGCGGTCGGCGAGCGCCGTCAGCTCCTCAGGAATGGCGAAACCAAACTGGCCGGCGAAAGGCGCGGCTCCAGCTGCTGCGGACATCGGATGTCTCCTCTGGCGTGGGGGCGGACGCCGCCGTCGGGCACGGCGCCCAGGGCGCAGCGCCAGGACGTCGCCCTGTAAAGCTGTTGACGGAAAAGCACATAAGCGCGCGCCCCTCAAGGGCGCTCCTCACGGGCGCTCCACAGGGGCGCTGTCCATTGCGCCCACAAACCCCGCCGCCGCGCGGCGCCAGTGGTGAACGGGCGCACGCCCTGCAAGGGCACGGAGGCGGCGGCGTGGCGCCGATCACGGCGCGCGCGGGCCGGTGGCGGCAGGGCGGACCGAGCGTGCGCCACGAGGGCCGCGCGCAGCTTCCGCTACGGCGCATCGGCCTGAGATGGCAGCCGAGACCTGGGCGAGCCGTATCCGAGGCGACGCCCCCATGGGAATCCGGAGCGAACGCGTCGCCAAGCTACTGCCAAGACTGTGCTTTGTCGTCAGATAGCGCTGGCGTCATCCCGTCAAAGGTGCGTGAGAGCGCATGGGCGCAAGGGGAGCGATGAGCTAACGCTGCGGCAGGCGCCATCAGGCGCGACAAGGGCGGCGCGCGGCGGACGCCAGCATGGCAAGGCCGCCATCAGGGCGACTTGCAGCTGGCCAGTGGCGCAGCGCCGCGCAACCACAGGGGTTGACGATGACACGGTCTGGCAAGGCGATGAGGTCTGCAATTGCGGGGGCGCTGCTGTGCTCGGCCGCCATCATCACCGGGGCGAGCGCTGCGGAGGTGGTGTTCCCCGGCGCGTCGGTGGCTGGCCTTGCGCCGCCAGCGGGCATGACCCAGTCGAAGAAATTCGCTGGCTTTGAGGATGAGGCGACCGGCTCATCGATCCTGTTCGTCGACATGCCCGCCGAGGCGTGGCGCGAATTGAAAACCGGCATGACGGTTGATGCGCTCAAGGGCCAGGGCATTGAGGTCAAGGGCCCGGCGCGCGAGGTCAAGCTGGCCAGCGGCGAGCCGGCGGTGCTGTTGACCGGCGCCCAGAAGACCCCGGCCGGCGTGTTTCGCAAATGGATCCTCATCGGCGGCGGCAAGGACGCAACGGTGCTGATCACCGCCCAGTCGCCCGAATCCGCGAAGGACAAGTTGAGCGACGCCGCCATCGAGCAGGCGTTGCTTGGCGTCCGCACCCGCGCCAAGCTTTCGGCCAGTGAGCAGGTCGACGCCCTGCCGTTTGAAGTCAAGGACAAGGCGAGCTTCCGTGTCGTTAACACGGTGGCCGGTTCGGCGCTGCTGCTGACCGAAGGCCCGCAGGACACGGTGAAGGATTTCTCCCAGCCGCTGGTGATCGTCGCCGGCAGCATGGCCGGAGCGCCGCCTGCCGCCCAGCGTCAGGGCTTCGCCCGCGCAGCTTTCGCCACCGTCGCCAATGTCAAGGATCTGGCGGTCAAGGATGAAAAGGTCGACGGTGAGCGCACCATCATATCGGGCGAGGGCAAGGACGCCGCCACCGGCGTGCCGGTGACGGTGACCCAGGTGACCAGCTTCAGCGATAGCGGCTTCATCCGCGCGATCCTCATCGCCCGCACCGCCGAGGATGCAAAATACCGCGACCGCTTCCTCAAGCTGGCGGCAGCCACGACACCGCGCAAGGCGCCCTGACGCCAGGCCGCCAGCCCGCCGACCCGCTGACGCATCCGCGACCGAAAACGCCCAGTCGCCGCACGGGCTTGGCCAGAACCCGATGAGTGATGCTCATCGGGTTCTGTTATGACGCCAGTGCGCCAGCCCGGCGCAATTCATCTGCGCTGGGTCGCGGCGACCGGACCGCTCACCGCCCCACGCGACATTGCCTGGCGATTGCTGCATAAGTTGTCAGCGACGCTGCACGTGCAGCGCAGACGACCACATCCCGGGAGCGACGTCTGTCCATGAGCAACAAGCGGGTCATTGTCACCGGCGGCGCAGGCTATATCGGTAGCCACACGCTGATCGAATTGCTCGCCGCAGGCTATGAGCCATGCGTCATTGACAATTTCTCCAATAGCTCGCCGGAGCCGCTGGCCCGGGTGGCGCGCCTGTCGCAGCGCCCGTTTCGCGCCGAACGGGCCGACATCCGCGATGGCGCGGCGCTGGCAGCGATTTTCGACGAATTCCGGCCCGACGCCGTGATCCACTTCGCTGGCTTGAAGGCGGTTGGCGAAGGCGAGGCGATGCCGCTCGACTATTACGACGTCAACGTGGGCGGCACCCTCCGGCTCTTGCGCGCCATGGCCGGCATGCCGCAACCGACGATCATCTTCTCGTCCTCAGCCACAGTCTACGGCGACCCGGACATCCAGCCGCTTGACGAACAGCAGCCTCCCCGCCCTGCCTGCGTCTACGGGCGCACCAAATTGATGGCCGAAGAGGTGCTGCGCGACTGGGCGCGGGCCACGCCGGGCGCGCGCGCTCTGGCCTTGCGCTATTTTAACCCGGTGGGCGCCCATGACAGCGGCGAGATCGGCGAGGATCCGCAGGGGTTCCCCAATAATTTGATGCCGTTCATCGCCCAAGTGGCGGTGGGGCTGCGGGAGCGCCTGTCGATCTTTGGCGACGATTACAACACCCGCGACGGCACCGGCATGCGCGACTACATCCATGTGGTTGATCTGGCCAAAGCGCATGTGGCGGCGCTGGACTACGCCTTCGATGCGGCGCCAGGCGCTGATGTGTTCAACATCGGCGCCGGCGATGGGGCGACAGTGCATGAGGTGCTGCGCGCCTATGAGCGCGCCTGCGGCAAGACGCTGCCCTATCAGATCGCGCCACGACGCCCTGGCGATGTCGCCGCTTATGTCGCTGACCCCTCACGGGCCGCCGCAGTTCTCGACTGGCGCGCCGAACGCAGCCTCGACGACATGTGCCGGAGTTCCTGGAAGTGGCAGTCGCAAAATCCGCGCGGCTATCGCAGTGGAGACGAGGGTTAAGCTTGCCCCGCGCATCGTCGGCGACGCCATGCGAGACGCCGCACGAACTTGCCCCCCCGATGGGCCATGCTCATCGGGGGGTATCAAGAGCCTGGGCTATCGTGGCGCCCCCTCACCCCAGCGCCTGCTCGCCCCGCAATGAGCGTCGCAGAATCTTGCCTGAGGCGGTCTTGGGCAGTTCGTCGATGATCTCGACCATGCGGGGGTATTTGTAGGCGGCGAGGCGGTCCTTGCAGAAGGCGATGAGCTCGTCGGGGGCGCATGTGGCGCCGGCCTTGAGGCTGACGACGGCCCTGACGGTTTCGCCGCGATAGGCGTCGGGGGCGCTGACCACCGCCGCCTCGCGGATGGCCGGGTGCTGGTAGATCACGTCCTCCACCTCTCGCGGCCAGACCTTGTAGCCGCCGGCGATGATCATGTCCTTCTTGCGATCGACCAGATAGAGCCAGCCGTCGGCGTCGAGCTTGCCGACATCGCCGCTGCGCAGGCCGAGGGGGTGGAAGGTCGCGGCGGTGGCCTCCGGCAACCGCCAATAGCCTGGCGTGGTGGTGCTGGCGTTGATGATCACCTCACCCACCTCGCCAGGGCCAACTGGCTGGTCGTCATCGCCGACGATGGTGATGGTGCAGCCAGACACAGGCTTGCCCACCGACAGCGCCCCGGTGTCCGGATCAACCCGCTGCGGCTCGCCCACCGGCACCATCACCACCACGCCGCTCGCCTCGGTCATGCCATAGCCGCCGATCAGCGTGTGACCGAACTTGTCCTCGAACGCCTTGACATGCGCCGGCCCCATGGGCGCGCCGCCGCTGGCGATCATCCGGAAGCTTGAGAACGCCTCCCGCGTCGCAGTCGGATCATTGGCCAGCGCCAGAAACGCCGTGATCGCGCCCACCGTGGTGTGCGGCCGACGCAGGCGGATCGCCTCGATCAGCACCGTTGGATGGAAGCGGTAGCTCAGGATCATCGAGCCAGCAGCGTTGAACGCCGCGAAGATGTTCATCGCCAGCCCGGTGATATGGAACAGCGGCGCGATGACCAGCAGAGTCTCGCCATCAGGCATATGCATATTGTGCTGGGCCAGCGCCCCGCCGCGCGCCACGTCGATGTGCCGGCTGATGGCGCCCTTGGGCTTGCCGGTGGTGCCCGAGGTGTACACCAGCATCGCCGTGTCCTCAGGCGCAGGCTCTGCAACTGGTCCCACCTCACCACCCGCCGCGATCGCCGCCTGAATGGTCGGAACGCCAGGCGCTTCGACAGGCAGATCCGCTGCAAACAGGCGCGGGTCGGGCGCATCAAGGCCCGCCTGCGGCGCTGCGGTCAGCACGATTGACGGCAGGGCCAGACCTTCCGGCAGGCGGGCGTAGACCTCCTGGTGCAATTGCGGCTCCAGCACGATGGCCACTGGCGTCGCATCCTCGATGATATGGGTCAGCTCCGCCGTGCGGTTCATCGGATTGACCGGCACGAACACGCCGCCCGCCTTCCATGTCGCCAGCAGGGTGGTGATGAATTCCGGCGTGTTCTGCATGAAGGCCAGCACGCGGTCGCCGCGCTTCAGTCCGTGGTCCCGGAGCCAGGCGGCCAGGCGGTCTGAATCCGCGTCAAACTGCCGATAGCTGACCTCGCGCGAGAAATAATAGACGGCCGTGCCATCGCCTGCCCGCGCCACCGCCTGGGCAAACAGCCCCAGACCGGTCCTGATCTGATCCTGCATCGCTCGTTCCTCCATGCCGCGTTCCGGTCTCAGGGCCAGAATCGCGATGGCGCCGCCGCAGGACTGTCGCCAGCCGTGGCGCGCCAGATGCAGCGAGCCTCCCGCCCGCAAGGCAGGCAAACACCAACCTTTAGATGGGGCCTTCGCCAGTCCGGCGCGCGTGGGATTGGGCTGCGCCGGCTGTCCATGCCCGCGCCGCCGTCGCCCCCTCCTCGCGCAGCGACCCCATACCAGCATGCGAAGATGCTGACGCAGCCGCATCCTGAATTGCTCAGACACCGCACGGGCTTGACCAAAGTGCGATGAGTCGTGCTCACGGCAGTATCAGTCGAGCGGAATGCCCGCCTTGCGCGCCTGGGCGATGGCCGCCGTGCGGGAGCCAACCGCCAGCTTCTCGAAGGTGTTGTGCAGGTGCCATTTCACCGTGCTGACCTTGATCAGCAGATGCGAGGCGATGAGGCTGTTGGACAGGCCGCGGTTGGCCAGCGCCAGAATACGCCGTTCGGTTTCAGTGAGCTGCGGCAGCGGCGCCTCCGCCAATTCCGCAGCAGGGCCAGCCTCAGCGGCGACGCCCGAGGCGCGCCCCAGCTCGGCCAGCAAAGCGGCGGCGCGGGCATCGGCCCCATCCAGCGCGGCGCGGCGTAGCAGATCATCAAGCAGGGGCGCCAGCAGCAGCCGCTCCGACAGAATGGCGCGGCCGCCGCCCGCCGCCGCCACCTGGCTGATCGCCGGCCAGGCGACGCGGGCGGCGCGCTCAGCCTCGCCGAGCCGGGCCAGCGCCCCGGCGTAAATCAGGCTGGCCTCGGCCCAGATGCGCAGGCGGCCCTGCTTCTGCGCCCGGGCGGCGATCGGCTGCAGGATGGAGATGGCCTGGCGGTGCTCGCCGACATGCGCCAGGCGCCGGGCCTGCAACAGGCGGCGCGCCTCATCCAGCGCCGGAAAGCGCCCGACCGGAGCCGGCGCCGCCGCCCGAGACGTTCCATGCTGCGGCTCATGGCCGGCGTCGCTCGCGCCGGTCAGCTGCAGCAGCATGCGGGCGCGCGCCAGCTGCATCATCTGCCGGGCGCGTTCGCCGTGGCGGGCCATCATGGTGTTTTCCGCCTCACCCAGCAGGCGCAGCGCCCGCTCGGGCTGACCTTCAGCGAAATACAGCGCGGCGGCGCTGGACCAGCCCAGAAAAGCGGTCTCGGCGACGCTGTGCCGGGCGCCCCGGTGCAGGCTGCTGGCCAGCAAATGGCGGCAGAATGGAATGTCGCCGCGCTCCCAGGCCAGCGCGGCGCGCACGTGATTGATGGTGTGGTTGCACGGGCCGGTGGCGGTGGTGCGGCCGAGCAGATTGTCCGCATCGGCCACGCGCCCCTGCTCCCAGTACAGGCACGCCTCGCACACCGCCAGCCAGTCTTGGATCAGGCCGGCGTTGGCGTGATGGGCGTGGCTGCGCGCGGTGGCCAGCGCCCGCTCCGCCGCGCCAATATCCAGCATCTCCAGCGCCGACCAGAACAGGCTCACCGCCACCATGGCGGTGAAACGCGGGTTGGCGGCCTTGTTGCGCTGCAGCCATTGCGGGGCAGTGGCGCGTACATGCTCCAGCTCGTCGCGGCCGAAGCTGATGCACAAGGAGATGGCCTCCTTGCGCGCCAGCTCGTCAGGGGTCCGGGCCTGGGCGCGGTCGATCAGGCTACGGGCATGGCCGAAGGCGCCGGCGAAGATGGCGCCCAGGGCAAGCTCGCTGGCCAGCGACGCCTCCAGATCGCTGTCCGATTGCAGCGCCCGGGTGAGCTGCCGGAAGCGCGCCACCTCGCCGCGATTGGTGATCATTTCCTCGGTGTGCTCGGCCAGCAGGGCCGTCGCCGTCTGGCGCGCGCCGGCGCGGATGTAACACATGGCGGCGCGCAGCCAGTCGGCCCGCTCCAAGGCGCTTTTGGCGGCGGCGTTGAGATCGTCGCGATATTGCTGCGCGGCGCTGCGTTGCGCCAGCTGCGCCACATAATCGCGAAACAATGGATAGGGCGCGAAGCTGACGCCATCATGCCGGCGCACCAGAAATGGGCAGGTGGAAGGCAGGCTGTGGGCCAGTTCCTGCCCGCTTGCCACGTCGCACTGCAGCACGGCGGAGATCAGCTCCGGCGTCACTTCATCGAAATGCGCCAGCCGCAGAATGGTGTCGCGCGCAGGCGGGTCCAGCTCCTCAAGATGCTGGCTGAAAAACTGCCGGAACACCGGCAGGGCCCCGGTCATCGCCGTGGCGATCTCGGCGAGGGTGGCGCCATTTTCCGCCATGGCCTCGACGATATTCCACGCGCCGATCCAGCCGCCGATGCGCCGGTAAATGCGATTGAGGTCGTCGAGCTCGATCAACTGGCTGGCGTCGGGGGTGAGAAACTCCCGCACCTCGGAGCGCGACAGCGCCAGCTCATCCGGGCCAAAGCTGATCACCTGACGGCGCAGCCGGGCCACCGGCAACAGATGGTCGAGCGGCCGGTTGGCGGAGATGACCAGCCGCAGGCCGCCCTCGCCGCCCTGCTCGACGCGCTGCAGCAGCGCCTCAAGCCGCTGCGGCGCCCATTGCTCGGCGTTGCGCAGGATCGCCACGCCGCCCTGCGGCAGCGGCTGGCCGTCATCGGCGAGCTCGACGCAGGGGCCAGGCAGCCGGCGCCGCAACTGATCGAGCAGCGTGTTTTTGCCAGACGCCGGCGGGGCGCTGATCAGCGTAAAACGCGCCGCGCCGACTGATTGCGTCAGGCCATCAAGCAGCCGGGCGCGCAACAGCTGGGGCTTGTTGCGGATATACATGGCGCGCGCCCCCCTTTTCCTTGCCCGTTTCCCCCATCTTCGGGCGATCATGACACATTCCCCCCATCTTAAGGATGGGTTCTGGCCAGGCGGGTCCTGGCTTGATGGCTCCATACAGGGAGCCGCCGATGATTGATCTGGACCAGGATTATTTGAGCCCGGAGTTGCGCGCCGTCAGGGAGCAGCTGCAACGCTTCATCACCGCGGAGGTCATGCCGCATGCCGAGGCGTGGGACGAGGCGGGCGGCGTGCCGGCGGCGCTGTTCGCCCGCATGGGCGCGCTGGGCTATCTCGGGCTGACCATGCCGGAGGCGTTCGGCGGCGCCGATCAGGATGCCATGGCGTCGGTGGTGTTCGGCGAGGAGCTCGGCCGCTCGGGCATTGGCGGCTTCATGGCGGCGATCAGCGACCACGCCGACATCACCACGCCGGTGATCCTGCGCAATGGCACGCCCGAGCAGCACGAGCGCTTCCTGCCTGATCTGGTGGCCGGACGCCGCATCGCCGGGCTGGCGGTGACCGAGCCCTCGGGCGGCTCTGACCTGCTGCGCATGAAGACCACGGCGCGGCGCGATGGCGACGATTACATTCTCAACGGGCAGAAGACCTTTATCACTAACGCCATCTGCGGCGATGTCTTCGTCACCGTCGCCAAAACCGATCCCGAGGCGCGCGGCGCAGCTGGCTTCTCATTGTTCGTGGTGGAGAAGGGCGCCCCGGGCTTCAGCGTCGGCAAGAACTTCCGCAAGACCGGCTGGCTCAGCTCTGACATGTCGGAGATTTTCTTCGAGGACTTCCGGGCGCCGCGCGAGAATCTGCTCGGCGAGGAAGGCAAGGGCTTTTACCTGATGATGCAGGGCATCGAGCGCGAGCGGCTGAGCATCGGCGCCCAATGCGTCGGCATGATCGAGCGTGGTCTCGCGCTCACCCTCGCCCATCTGAAGCAGCGCGAGGCCTATCGCGGCGTGCTGTGGGACCTGCAGGCCATCCGCCACGACATGGCGCGCATCGTCATGGAGCTCGCCGCCGCCAAGACCATGCTCTACCACACCGCCAGCCTCAAGGCGCAGGGTCGCCCGGCGCGGCTGGAATCCACCGTGGTCAAGGCGCAGCTGCCTGAACTGCTGAAGCGCGCCACCGACGTGTTCGTGCAGGCGCATGGCGCCGCCGGCTACATGAGCGGCGCCGAAATCGAACGGCTGTGGCGCGACGCCCGTCCGCATTCGCTCGGCGGCGGCGCCTCAGCTGTGATGCTCGATGAAATCGCCAAGCTGATCTGACCGACAGCCAGACCTGCGGGTTCGGCGCCTCGTGGGCGCTCGCCCGGCGCCGGGCGCAGGTGGGGCGCCCCGACTTTCAGTGGGGCGCCGCCCGCCCCTCTTCCGCCAGGCTCAGCGCAACACATTCTGGAATTCACCGGAGTTCAACCATGTCTGCTGCATACAAACTGCCGGAGACCACCCTCGCCTATCTCACCGGGATTTACGCCCCGGTCAGCAGCGAAGTCACCGCCACCGATCTGCCGGTGATTGGCGAGATCCCCAAAGACCTTAACGGCATGTTCGCCCAGAACGGCCCCAACCCGCACCACATGCCCACTGTCGGCCATTCCTGGTTTGACGGCGACGGCATGGTGCAGGGCGTGCAGCTGGAGGATGGCCGCGCCACCTTCCGCAGCCGCTGGATCAAGACGCCGGGCCTCGCCGAAGACATCGCCGCAGGCCACGCAACCTACGTCGGCTCGCTGGCCAAGCCCGGCCTCGGCAAGCGCCACAAGAACGTCTCCAACACCGATCTGGTCTACCATTCCGGCAAATTGCTGTCGCTGTGGTGGGAGGGCGGCAAGCCCTATGAACTGAGCCTGCCGGATCTGGAGACGGTCGGCGATTTTGATTACGGCGGCACGCTGCAGGGCGGCCTGACCTCGCACGCCAAGATCGACCCGCGCACTGGCGAGATGTTCTTTATCTCCTGGGGACCGAAGCCGCCCTATCTGCAGGTCGGGGTCGCCGGCGCCAATGGCCGCGTCACCCGGCAGGTCGCGGTGCCGCTGCCTGGGCCGCGCGTGCAGCACGACATGGCGATCAGCGATCGCTTTATCTGCGTGTTCGACTTCCCGATGATGTTCGACTTCGACCGCAGCGATCAGGACAGTTTCGGCTTCATCCTCAACGACAACGCCCCTGCCCGCATCGGACTGCTCGACCGCCAGAACCTCGACGCGCCGGCGCGCTGGTTCGAGATCGCCCCCTGCTTCATGTGGCATCTGTCGTCGGCCTGGGACGATGGCGATGATTTCGTGCTGGTCGGCGCCCGCATGGAGGGCGCGACGCGCATCGACAGCCGTGGCCATGAGCATGACGACCTGCCGCTGGTCGACGGCGAGCACAGGTTCGATTCCCACCCGCATATGTGGCGGCTGAATGTGAAGACCGGCGCGGTGCGCGAGAGCGCGCTGGATGACGCTTATGTCGAGTTCCCGCGCGTCAATGACGCCAATATCTGCTCCGGCGCCCGCTTCAGCTATATGGCCGAGATCAAGACCGACGAACCGACCCTGCTGGCCAGGGGGCTGCTGAAATATGACGTGCAGTCTGGCCGGCGTGAGGGATTGCTGTTCCCGGACAACCATTTCGGCAATGAGGTGAGCTTTGCGCCGCGCATCGGCAGCCGCGCCGAAGATGACGGTTATCTGCTCGGTTTTGTCACCGACCGTGTGTCGCTGACCTCGGAATTCTGGATCACCCCGGCCGACAATCTCGCCGTCGGCCCCGTCGCCCGCATCATCCTGCCGCAAAAGGTCCCGCCAAAATTCCACGGCCGCTGGCTGCCGGGCGAATTGCTGGCTGGTTGAGGTTTCGCATCATGAACAAAGAGTTTTCGACCATTCGCCTCAGCATTGACGGCGGCATCGGCCGGTTGACGCTGGCCAATGGCGCCAAGGGCAACCCGTTGGGGCCGGTGTCGGCCCAGGAATTGCTGGAGGCCGCCATTCTGCTGGATGAGGCCAAAGGTCTGCGGGCCGTGGTGATCAGCGCCGAGGGCAAGAACTTCTGCGTGGGCGGCGATCTGGGACATTTCGCCCAGACCGAAAATCTGGCTGCCTCCATCAAGCGCATGACGGCGTTGTATCACGCCGCCATCGCCAAACTGATGCGGATGAAAGCCCCGATTGTCTGCGCCGTGCAGGGCGCCTGCGCCGGCGCTGGCGTGGCTTTCGCCGCCCTCGGCGATCTGGTGATTGGCGGACAATCGTCGCACTACACGGTGGCTTATACCGCTATTGGCTTTTCGCCAGACGGGGCCAGCACCTGGGTGCTGCCGCGCGTCATCGGCCTGCGGCGCTTCCAGGAGCTGGCGCTCACCAACCGCCGCATTGACGCCGATGAGGCGGCGCGCATTGGCCTGCTGACCGAGGTGGTGGCGGACGACGCCCTGCAGGCCCGGGCCGACGCGCTGGCGACCATGCTGGCGGAAGGCGCCACCGGCGCGATTGGCGCGGTGCGCCAGCTGCTGCTGGAGGCCTTTGACAATCCGCTGGAAACCCAGCTGGAGCTGGAAAGCCGCCTGCTGGCCGACCAGTGCCGCGGCGCCGATGTGCGCGAGGGCATTGCGGCGGTGCTGGAACGGCGCAAGGCGCGCTTCACCGGCGGCGTCTGAGCAGAAGCGCTGCCGCACGAGACAGGCGGCGGCAGCCGCGTCGTCACGCTTGCGACGGACCAGATTGTGTTGGCCGGCGCCTCGCGACGCCGAAGCTTCCAGTCGCCCTGGGGCCGAGAGCGTCGCCAGGCTTCAATGGCCGTCGCCCTGCGCCAGCTCGCGCGGGGCGGTTGCATAACGCCGCCGAGCTGAACCGATGATCAGCCCGCCTTGCACAGGCAGCGCGCAGCCCGCTCACGTCGCCGCGCGACCGGCGTCACTTTCGAGCCGTTTCGGGCGAACGGCCCCAGCTTCAGGACAATACGATGAAACGATCTCCCTTTGATCTGACCGGCAAGGTGGCGCTGGTCACTGGCGGCAATGGCGGCATTGGCCTTGGCATGGCCGAGGGTCTCGCTGCTGCCGGCGCGACCACCATTGTCTGGGGCCGCAACGAGGCCAAGAACGCCGCCGCCCAGGCCCGGTTGCGCGCCATCAATCCAGCCTCCGAGGCGGCGATGGTTGACGTGTCGGACGAACAGGCGATTGAGGCGGCGATGGCTGGCGTCATTGAGCGCCATGGCCGGCTCGACGCGGTGTTCGCCAACGCCGGTCGCGGCGCCCCGCCGACGCCCTTCGCCGCCCAGAGCCGCGACAGCTGGGAAGAGGTTTTCGCCACCAATCTGTGGGGTGTGCGGGCGACGCTGCAGGCCGCATCGCGCCACATGATCGCGCGCGCCAAGGCAGGTGATCCAGGCGGCTCACTGGTGGTGGTCGGCAGCCTCACCGGCGTCAACGCCACGCCATATCTTGAGGCTTACGGCGTCTCCAAGGCGGCGATCCTGTCCCTGTCCAAACATCTGGCCGGCGCCCTCGCCCGCTATGGCGTGCGCTCCAACGCCATTATTCCGGGATGGATCGCCACCGAGATGACGGCCCGCTCCCAGGCCAATCCCGATATCGAACAATCCGTCAGCGCCCGCATTCCCATGCGCCGCTGGGGCCAGCCGGAAGACTTCGCCGCCATCGCCGTCTACCTCGCCTCCGACGGCTCCGCCTACCACACCGCCGACACCTTCCTCATCGACGGCGCCTATGCGGTGACCATGGTGTGAGGCAGAGTGGTCCAGATAGCGGCTGCTGCCGGGATCCTTTGTGAACGCTGCAGGCTGGCGTCATCTGACCTTGCGCCCTGTTCGCGATGAACGAAGTCCCGGCGCAGGGCCTTTGCGCCTGGTCCGGGCGTCCGCAGCGTCCCGGTCGTCCCTCAACCAGTTCACCACTTATACCAGTATGCGAAGATGCTGACGCATCGGCATCCTGACATGCTCAGGCGCCGCACAGGCTTGGCCAGAACCCGAAGCGTCACGCTCATCGGGTTCTGGTATTACCAGGCGGCGGGGTGCAGGCGGCGCTTCCAGCGTTGGCCGACGGGCAGATCTGCAGCCGTGCGGAAGCGGCGTTTGCGCGATGTGCGCCGTTCAACCTTGTCACGGACAGCTGCGATGATCTCATCTGGCGTCTGAACGTGGATGATGGCTTCGGCCACCGTCGCTGCGGCTGCAGCGCCGTGGTCGGATGGTCGCGGCGCGCTGGAGTCGTCTCCGTCGACGGCGGACGACGCCATCACCGGCGCCATACTGGCGGCGCGGTTGTCCTCATCCGGATCATCGCGAAACGACCAAAGGTCGGGCGCTTCTGCGGTTGTGGCGACGGTTTTGCGGGGTCGTCCACGCGGCCGGCGCGGCGCTGCTTCGGCGACGACTGGCGTCGGCCCGGCGTCCGCGACTGGCTTCTCCGACAGGTCTGGCAATACGCGGATAGCAGGCGCGCCTGGCGCATCGGTGGCGACCAAAGCCTTTGGCCGGAACAGCTCATTTGCTTCACGCAGTGCGCTGCTGGTCCGCTGTGTTTCAACGGAGCCGAGGTCTGCGGCGCTCCAGAGCGGGGTCTTTTTGCTGTGTCGACGCTCGACGACAAAACCACGCGTAGATTTCTTCATTATCTGCTCCAGTATCCGCCTGGGGCGTTGCAGATTCGATGTTCACGGAGCTGCAAGAAATACACAGAAGAAGTTAGACCTGATCTTTGGCGTCTGCAAGTCAATGCGCCACGGATCTATGGTGAAAACCTCTCACCTGCATATGACGTGTCGGCGGTAAACCTGACGGTGGTATCGGTGGTCGTGAAAGCGCCGCCAGCATCGGACCGGGCCTGAAACGGCCGGTGCAAAGCCGTGCATGCAGCGCTCTCAGGTAAGCAGAGGGATTAGCGATATGTTGCATGCGTTGCAACATGGCGCCGATGACAGCTGCTGCATCGACTTCGCCTGCATCGTGACAGAATTGGCGCCACAGATCCGGAGAAATACCCATAGCGGCGCGCGCCAGCTCGGCCGCATCACACAATTGTCGCCAATTGCTGATGGGCGCTCGTGCGTAATCGTTGAGGTCTGGACACGCGTCCATGATCAGACGCCATGATATCTGAGGCTGGGGGGGCGATGCCTGCTGACATGTGGCGGGAGGCATCTGAACCTGTGGCGCTTTAATTCTAATATCTTCTTTATCTGAATTCTGTATGTGGCGCTCAGTTTGGGATTCATTGCCGCTCGCTGGCTGCAAATTGATGTGATCCTGCAGGCGTCTGGTGATGTCGGCTTGCAAGGTTTCAAGCGCGTCTGCGCGCGCAGCGAGGACCATTGCGTCAGCAGAGCGCGGAAGGGCGCCCGCCAGACGCTGATATGCGGCGTCATGAGCGCGCCAGGCGTCGTCATCGTAGAGACCTGCGCTGGCGGCGAGCAGTTTGGCGCAATGGCGGCGGGCCAGCGTCACCCGTTCACGCAGCGTCTGCCGCTGGCGCCGGGCGTCGGCGACCTCGTTGGCAAGCGCGGTGATTTCTTCAGCCCGCGCCACCAGCGGTGCAAGATCAAAGCCATAAGCGGTTTCGATGTCGCCGGACCGGCTCTTGCGGGCGTAGCGTTTGCCGTTGGGACTGTCGCGGCGGATAATCAGGCCAAGGGCCACCAGTGACGCAAGGTGACGACGCAACGTCGCTGGCGCCATGCCATGGGCGCGCGCCGCCAGCATGGCGTTGGAGGGGAACACTACCAGCTGTTGTGTCACTGACATTTCGGTTTCGGGCAGAAAGGTCAGCAAGGCGTTGAGCACCACAAGGGCGCGGTCTGAAGGGCCAAGCAGTTCGCGCGCTTCACATATCGCGCGGAACAGCCGCCATTTGTGAACACTCGCCTCAGGCTGGGCCTGTTGCGTGGCGATCTGGCGCGCCGCCATGGCAAGCGACATCGTTCGCCGCCCAAAGGGCGTCGTCAATAAGGGCTGCATCTTCGATCCCCGCCTTTCGGGCATGGGAAATCGACCGCCAAAATGACGTCATGCACTTGACTGCAATTTTCGGAAGTGCGATTCTCAGGTTTACCAGACCAATGAGAAGGGCTTCCGGAACGTCGTTTCGGGGGCCTTTTTCTTTTGCCGCGTTACTCCTGTAAGGGCGTCTCTGACGCCATTGCAGATCAGATGGTTGGCCCGGTTCGCGCCTTGGGCAGCGATCCGGGGTGGCTTGGCGGGCGCCGGTTGGGCGCCGCCAAAACGTCTGTCGTCAGCGCGCCAGGGGCGTTCCGCTGACCGGCCTCGTGCCTGCGGCGTCCTGGGACGCCCTTCCGTTCCTTTTCCTGGCCTTGCCTGACCTGGCCAGTGGCTGCCGTTACCGGACATTGCCTTGGCCGCAATGTCCGAAACCTGCGACAGAGCCAACAGGCCGATCCACTGTGACGGGTCACGACGCCTGAACGGCCCAGGGACTGCTATTGGCGCAACCCCCTCGACCATTCCCTACAAGGGTGGATCCCACCGCTCGCAGCGTAAATGAACCGTCCCAGATCTTTCGCATTTGCGGCGAAGACCGATCGCATCAAATGCGCCGGAGCATGCGCCGCCCGCGCGGCGAAAACGCTTGCCCCACGCCGTCCTTTTAGCCGTTGGTCATCATGAGGCATGATTTGATGACCAGACTTTTCTAACTCCCGTCTTCTGCCGACTGATGGGCGGCGAAGGCTCGCGCCAACTCCGGCAATTGTTCACGCACGAAGGCGCTGAACGCCTTGTTGGCGAACACCAGCCTGCCGCCGCGGCGACCTGCTTCATGTCGGGCAAGCACGGCGCCGTCGCGCGGAGACCTGATGTCCTGCGTCGCCGTTTCAGCCGCGGGCTGCGGCTGGCTCAGGCGCTCCAGCGCCAGCGTGAACCGCCGGTCAGACGGGGCGGCGACAAAAGCCGGCTCGCGCGCCAGGGCGTTGAAGCGGTTCACCGCATCGCGATGCTCCAGCGCGGTCGCCAGCCGTGACCAGCGTGGCCGGCCGGCGCGGGGGGCGGCTCCAATCGCCTGCACGACGGCTTCCGGCAAGGCATGGGCAAGGCTGAGCAGGCGCGACAGATCAGCCTTGTCAACGCCGAGCGCGGCCATGATGGTGGCGCGGTCAAACTGCTCTTCGAGCCTCCGTGCGAACATCGCCTTCTCGATATAGCTGAGGTCGCGGCGTTCGAGGTTTTCGCGCGCCTGGGCGATCACCAGTTCGGCGTCGCTGAGCTGGCGCACGATGGCGCGCACCTTGCGGCCCAGCCGGCTGACGGCGAGGAGGCGACGGTGGCCGTAGGCGACCTGATAGCGTCCGGTGTCGCCCAACGGGCGCACCAGGATCGGCACCTGCTGGCCCTGCTCGGCGATGCTGCGCGTCAAGCCGTCAAGGCTGGCATCCTGCGCCGCGCTGTCTGCGCCGGAAAGGCGGTCGCGGACGAAGGAGCCGTCGATCTGCGCCGGATCAAGCTCCAGCACCCGGTCGCCAGCCGAGATCATCGCCTCAAGGTTGCGCGCCTTCTCTGCGTCGGCCGAGAGACGTTCCAGCGACAGGCCCATGGCCCGCAGGGCGCCGGAGGCGACCGGGGAGCCGAGCGATCCGGCGGCAGCCGCCGGCGCGGCGCTGTCAGTCTTTGTGGCGTCAACACGTGGCGCGTCGCCAGGCTTGACGGCGGCGGGAACCGGTGGTCGCACCGGGTCAGGCGCCGCTTTCATCAGATCTGCAAGGGTGCTCTTGCGGGCCATTTACCCTGCCCTCCCCCAGCTGGCGCGGATCAGGGCCTCGACCTCGCCATTGACGAGATCGAACGATTCCAGCGCCCGTTCATAGGTCTGCCGGTTCACCTGATCGCGGCTGATCTCATAGATGGTCTGCTTGCGCAGGCCCGCCTCCGTCACCGCAGTGGTCTTGAGCGCCGTCTGGGTCAGCACCTTGTCGCCGAACAGATTGCGCAGGAAGCCGACAACCTGGGCCTGAGGGCCGTCATTGGGCTCGAAGCGGGTGACGCAATAGCGCAGGAAGTCATAATCAAGATTGCCGCCGGCGCGGCGCACCACGCCCAGCAGACCTGCGGTCATCTGCAGGAACTGCGACATGGACGCGACATCGAGCATCTGCGGATGCACGGTGATCAACACGCCGGTGGCGGCGCACAGGGCGCCGAGGGTCAGAAAGCCGAGCTGCGGCGGGCAGTCGATGACGACGACGTCATAGTCCTTCTCCACCGTGCCAAGCGCCTGGGCGACGCGGGCGAAGAACAGGCCGTCGCTGCGCTCGCCCGAGGTCAGCATCAGCGGCGTTTCATGCTCATATTCGTGCAGCTCGAGATTGGCCGGCACGAGGTCAAGACCGTCGAAATAGGTGGTGCGGATAATCTCACGCAGCGGCCGGCGCTGGTCGTCGTAGCGGATGGCGCCGTACAGCGTCTCATTCGGCTTGATGTCGAATTCCGGCTGATAGCCAAACAGGGCCGAGAGGCTCGCCTGCGGATCCAGATCAACGGCGAGCACCCGATAGCCACGCATCGCCAGATATTGCGCAAGGTGCGCGCTGGCCGTGGTCTTGCCTGAGCCGCCCTTGAAATTGGTCACGGCGATGACCTGCAAATGCTCATCGCCAGTGCGGCCAGGAAGGTAAGCCGGCTTATGTTGGGAGAGTAGCCGGCGAATCTGATTGATTTGCGCTAGGCTATAAAGGCGCCGCCCTCCGGGGCCCCGCTCGGCCTCCGGCCCCTCCCCTGCCCGCGCCAGCTGGCGCAGATAGGCGTCGGTCACCCCGATAAGCCGCGCCGCCTCCGGCGAGGAGAACAGGCGCAGCTGTTTTTCTGATTGCGGTGAGAACAGACGCGAGCGCAGGGTCTGCAGCTGTTCGGAGAGCGCGCGCGCGTGCTCATCGATCAGCACGTCGATCGAACGGCTGTCGTTTCGTGAATGCGCGAAGTTTTCCGTTACGTTGCTCATCTACGCCAAAATACCGAGACGGAGGGATTTCGCGTAGGGTGCGTGGATTCGGAGAATGCGTCAACGAGGAATGGGTTAACGAAACCTTAAACGGCGTCTGGCTTTGGGGCTATCAGCACGGCGTTACGGTCGGCTGCAGCGATGGCGGCGCGCACATCTGTTGCGCGCCCGCTATAGGCGCCGCAGCTCATGGCGATTTTCGGGAAGGTTGGGCTGGTTGCGGCGATGGCGCCGAGCGTCTCCGCCAGCCGGGTTGTCGCCGCTGCGTTCGCTTCAGCGTCGCCGCTGCTCTCCTCCACCCAGACCAGTCGGTCCACCCCTGCGCGCCAGACGCGCAGGCGCTCCGGACTGACCGTGGCGATGGCGGCGACGATGCGCGCGACATCGTCGCCGCCGATATCGGCGTGCATGCGCCGCGCGGCGCTCAGGCGGTCTATCCGGAGCGACCACAGACGCGATCCGTCTGTCGTAGCGTTATGGCGATGGGGAGCTGGTCTCAGCGGCGAGAGGCCGCGCTGCAGCAAGTGCATAAAGCGGTCGATGCGCGGCAATCCGTCGGACAGGGCGAGGTGGATATAGCCAAGCCCCATGGTGGCGGCGCAGGCCAGCATCAGATGGACGGCATAGGTGGCGGAGACGAACAGGCCGGATGAGACACCGTGGATCACGGCGTGTATGTCGAACAGGCGCGAAGCCATGCAAATGGCGGCGATCGCCCAGAAGCCGAACCAGAGCTGGCGCGACCGCAGGCGCAGGCCATTGCGCGCCAGGTGGATGGCCGCGGTGGCTGCGATGGCTGTCGACAGCAGAACGTACAGCCCTACCCGCAGGACCGGGGTGGTGGCGAAGATCGGTGTGCAGGCCGCCGCGAGCCACAGCGCGCCAGGGGAAAACACTTGCCAGTACAGCGGCTTAAGGCCATCACTTGCCCGGATGGACTGCAGGTGCAGGCTCAGGCCGCTCAGCAGGAGCGCATTCGACAGGCCAATTGTGGTGATGTAGGGCCCGCCGTAATAGCGTGAGCCAAACAGGGCTGCGCCCACGCCGATCAGCAGATTGGCGAGAGCGGCGTAGCCGAGCTCCGGTGTCTGGTCCATCCTCTGCCAGCGCAGCAGCAACATTGCGCCCTGGATCAGGGCGCAGAGCGCAAGGGCAGCGAACAGCGCAGCAATGTCCATGCCGGTCTTTCCTCCGGTGCGCGCCGGGCTACCCTGGTTGACGTCTACCCTATACACAACCGGGTTTTTGGCCTCGATCAACTATATTCTTTCATCGTCATCTGATCTATGTCGATGGCAAGCATTGAGAATCATCGCTACGGGAGCTGAAATGTCCAATCTGCTTGTCGAGAAGTCGGAAGGCGTCGCCACCATCACCCTCAACCGCCCCAATGCCATGAATGCGCTGTCCAATGCGCTTCGGGCCGAGTTGGCGGAAGCAGTGAAGCAGATCAATGCTGATCCGGATGTGCGCGTGGTGATTCTGACCGGCGCTGGCGAGAAGGCCTTTACGGCAGGGCTCGACCTTAAGGAACTGGGCAGCGACGCCTCGGCGTTGGGAGCTGCCAACGCCACCACCACTGACCTCAACCCGGTCAAGGCGATCGAGAGCTGCACCAAGCCGGTGATTGGCGCGATCAATGGCGTCGCCATCACCGGTGGCTTCGAGCTGGCCCTGGCCTGCGACGTGCTGATCGCCTCCGAGAACGCCCGCTTCGCCGATACGCATGGTCGCGTCGGCATCATGCCAGGCTGGGGTCTGTCGCAGAAGCTGTCACGGGTTATTGGGTTGTATCGGGCCAAGGAGCTGTCGTTGTCGGGCAATTTCCTCGACGCCCAGACGGCCGAACGCTGGGGCCTGGTCAATCGGGTGGTTTCTGCGGCCGAGTTGCTGCCAACGGCGCGCAAGCTGGCGAGCGACATGGCGCAGATCGAGCCAGGGATGATGGCTACGCTGAAGAAGCTGATTGACGATGGGTTCGATCTGCCCTTCGGCGAAGCCATGGCGCTGGAAGCCAAAGTGTCGACTGGCCACAACACCCAGGTTAAGCCGGAAGACGTCGAGAACCGTCGCGGCGCCGTGCTGGCGCGTGGGCGCACCCAGTAAACATTGACTGGGTGAAATGCGATTGAGGGGCGGCCGGCGGGCCGCCCCTTTTTTATTGGCGTTGGGAACTCCCAACAGCTGCTCAGATGAGCAGGTCGGCGATGATGCGGTCGTCGGTGATGTCCTGGTAATTGATGCCGCCGAGCTCAAACCGCCGGAAGAGCCCCTCGAAATTGCCGGCGTGCCCGGTTTCAATGCCGAGCAGGATCGAGCCGAATTCACGGGCTGACTTCTTCAGATATTCGAACCGGGTGATGTCGTCCTCAGGCCCCAGCAGGCCGAGGAAGTCCTTCAGCGCCCCAGGGCGTTGCGGCAGGCGCAGGATAAAGTATTTCTTGCGCCCCTCGAACCTCAGCGCCCTCTCCTTCACATCCGGCAGTCTCTCGAAATCGAAGTTGCCGCCCGAGACGACCAGCACGACCGTCTTGCCATAGATCTCATCGGCCATGTCATGTAGCGCCGCGATGGACAGCGCTCCCGCCGGCTCAAGTACGACGCCCTCAATATTGAGCATGTCCAGCATGGTGGCGCAGATGCGGCCCTCATCCGGCGTCGTGACCGATTCTGCTGGCTGATCCCGCAGCAGGGCGAAGGGCAAGGCGCCAATCTCCGCCACTGCGGCGCCGTCGACGAAGCCATCGATCTGGGGAAGGCGCACCCGCTCGCCGTGCAGCAGGCTGGCCTTCAGGCTGGCTGCCCCGGCCGGTTCGGCAAAACGGAGGGCCGGGGCCTGCGCCTGCTGGCGCCAATAGGTCGCCAGCCCCGCCGCGAGGCCGGCGCCGCCAACGGGCGCCAGCACCATATCGACCGGCGTTGCGCCCATCTGTTGTTCGACTTCAAGCGCTATGGTCGCCTGGCCCTCAATGATGTCCGGGTCGTCAAACGGCGGCGCCATGATCGCCCCGGTCCGCGCGGAGAACATCTGGGCCGCCTGGTAGCAATCGTCAAAAAAGTCGCCGACCAGTTCGATGTCGATGGCATCGCCACCAAAGATCCGGGTTTTGCCGATCTTCTGCTGCGGCGTCGTCACAGGCATGAAAATTCGCCCCCGCACGCCAAAGTGGCGGCAGGCAAAGGCGAAGCCCTGAGCGTGATTTCCAGCCGAGGCGGCGCAGAACAATGGCGCCGCCGCCTCGCCTGCGAGGCGCTTGCGCATGAAGTTAAACGCGCCCCGGATCTTGTAGGACCGCACCGGGCTGAGGTCCTCCCGCTTCAGCCAGATATTGGCGCCATAGCGGCGTGAAAGATGAGCGTTGTGTTGCAGAGGCGTTGGGGGAAACAGCGTCCGGAGCGCCTCGCCCGCGTCGGCGACCTGTGCGCGGAACTGATCTGGGAGGACATTCATCGTGCGGCTCCGCCTGAGAGGAAGGTCACCTGACATAGGGCGTGGGGCCCGCGCGTCAACAGGCGCCGCTTCGGCACCTCACTTTGGGGCGTGCGCGCTTACGCGCGGTTTACGATGCGGCAGGCGGGGGCCTGCGCGCCGTAGCAATGCTACGGCATCTTCGGCGGCGCGTGGTGCGGACTGCGCCCGACGCCGGCGTGCAAGCGCGCGCCATGAGCGCCAGCGCCCCTGATCGCTTGCGGACAGGGGGCAACCGTGTAATCATCGGGCATAAGATAAGTTATGTTACTTCGCCCGCAAAGCAAGGCGGGGTGGGGAAACGCCACATTCATCAGGGGGAGGGCTCATGTCCATGTTGTCCCGTCGTACCTTTGTCGCCGCCGCTGCCGCCAGCCTGGCTGCACCGGCCATCGTGCGCGCCCAGGGCGCAAAGCCCATCCGTATCGGCGTCCTCGCCGATATGAATGGTCCATACTCCAATCTCTCCGGCATCAGTGCGGTGACGGCCGTGCGTCTTGCCGCCGAAGATTTCGCAAAGGAACGGCCAGATGTGCCGGTGGACGTGGTCTATGGCGATTTCCAGCTCAAGCCTGACATCGGCCTGTCAGTTGCGCGCAACTGGTTCGACAATGGCGACGTTCATGCCATCGCGGACATCCCGATGTCGGCGCTGGCGCTGGGCATCACCGAACTTGCCAAGGACAAGAACCGGGTCGGGCTGTTCAGCGGCACCGCGACCGAGGATCTGACCGGCAAGTTCTGTGGTCCAAACCACGTCCACTGGACCTATGACAGCCACGGCATGGCCGCCACCGTCGCCAATGCGTTGATGGACAAGGGGCTGGACACCTGGTTCTTTATCGCCGCCGACTATGCCATGGGCGCCTCCGTCGTGCGCGACGCCAACCAGATCATCGGGCGCCGTGGCGGCAAGGTGCTCGGCGTGGTGCGCCACCCGTTCCCGGGCCCAGGAGATTTCTCCAGCTATCTGCTCCAGGCCCAGCAAAGCGGCGCCAAGGTGATCTGCTTCGCCAATGCCGGCGACGACCTCGTCAACTGCATCAAGCAGGCCAATGAATTTGGCATTGCCGGCAAAGGCGCGGTGCTGACGTCGATGCTGATGGACGTGCCGCAGGTGCACTCCATGGGGCTCAAGGACGCGCAGGGCATCTATTATTCCAACGCCTTCTACTGGGATCGTGACGAGGGAACCCGCGCCTTCACCAAACGTCTTTTGCCGGCAACCAAAGGGCTGTATCCGTCGCACAATATTGCGGGCGCCTATTCGGCGGCATTGCACTATCTGCGGGCGGCGGCGGCGGTCGGGCCAGAGGTCGCGCGCAATGACGGCAGGGCGGTGGTCGCCCGGATGAAGGCGACCGAGGTCACGGATCCGCTGTTCGGCCCGTGCAAGATCGCCGCCAATGGCCGGCTGATGAACCGGATGTATCTGTGCCACGTGCGCAAACCTGAAGAGTCCCGCTACCCGTGGGACTACGTCACCATCGCCTCTGTCGTGGCGCCGGAGAATGCGTTCCGGCCCATCTCGGAGGGCGCCTGCAAGCTGGCCGGTTAACGCACCCGCGTTGCAATGCCGATGGCAAAGGCGGCGCGCTGCCTTTCAGCCCCATGCATCTTACTGCGGCGTCGGCCGCGGCCAGCGCCGCGCCGTCGCGTCCTCAAGACAGCATAGGGCAAGGCGCTGGCGCCTCCCGGCAATTGGCGTGGCGTTACGCGCCTCATATTTTCGCTCAGCGCGATGCGCTGGCGCACGATTTTCCTGACAATCGCCAGTCCGCGCCAGGTCGCATTCGCAGTTCTGGCGTCGGCTGCCGCCTCTTCCGTTCGAGGACACCATGGCGTCATCATCTCTGTCTCATCTGGCGCGTCGCTTCGGCCGGTCGCGTCTCGCATTGGCCGCGCTGTTGGCCGCCGGCTTCACGGCTGGCCCGGCCTTCGCCCAGAAAGCTGCGACCCCTGGCGTCACCGCTGAGGAGATCCGCATTGGCCAGACCATGGCCTATAGCGGCCCGGCATCGGCTTATGGCCAGCTCGGCAAGGCCCAGGCCGCCTATTTCCAGTCAGTGAATGATCGCGGCGGCATTAACGGTCGCAAGATCCGCTTTATCTCGCTGGACGACGGCTATAGCGCCCCCAAGGCGTTGGAGGGCGTGCGCAAGCTGGTTGAGGGCGATGATGTCGCGGCGATCTTCGGCTCGTTGGGAACTGCCAACAATCTGGCGGTGCGGGCCTATCTGAACGGCAAGAAAGTGCCGCAACTGTTCGTGGCGGGCGGCTCGCAATCTTTCAATGATCCGAAACACTTCCCGTGGACCATGGCGTGGCAGCCGGCGTTGTTCAAGGAGGGCGTGTTCTTCGGCGAGCAGCTCGCCCGGCGCACGCCAGACGCGCGCATTGGCGTGCTGTACCAGAACGACGACTTCGGCAAGGAGCTGCTGGCCGGGCTGCGCAAGGGCCTAGACGAGCGGGCAGGGGGCGACAAGGGCGCTATCGTCAGCGCCCAGAGCTTCCAGGCCACGGATCCGACCATCGACTCACAGATTCTCAACATGCGCGAGGCCGGAGCCAACGCCGTTTTCCTGTTCGCCTATTCGCGCCAGGCCGCCCAGGCGATCCGCAAGATCCACGAAATGGGCTGGAAACCACAGATCTATCTGACGCTTGGCTCGGCCTATATTGGCTCCACTTTCCGTCCTGCAGGTATTGAGGCGTCCACAGGCGTGATCACCGCCGGCTTCATCAAGGAATCGACCGATCCTGCCTGGAAGGATGACGCTGCGGTCAAGGAATGGAAGGCCTGGTTCGACAAGTATCTGCCGGGCGCTGATCAGACGGATACGCTGAACATCGTTGGCTATGCCTACGCCCAGACCATGGAGCAGGTGTTGCGCCAGGCAGGCGATGATCTCAGCCGGGAAAACATCCTCAAGCAGGCGGCGAACATGAAGAACGTCCGCATTCCCGTGCTGTTGCCAGGCAGCCTGATCAACACCACGCCAGACGACTACACCGTGGTGTCACACATGCGTTTGCAGCGCTTCAACGGCGCCAGCTGGGACCCGGTGGACTGATCCACGACCTGGTGTTCCTCGGCCAGACACGTTTGTGCCGGCGCGGCGCGACCTCAGTGTCGCGTCGTGCCGGCGGCGTTTCAGGCGCTATCTGTGCGCGGTGAGGGCAGGGCGCGCCAGGCCAGAGCCCGGCCAGGCTGATCTACACCTGCGCCAGATGCGCTGCAGCATCAGTTCAGCGCCACGCCGCCAGGGCTGGCGCCGCCAGCGGCCTGGCCAGCTGGCTGGCGCCCAGGCGGGTTGGGGGCGGCGGGCCGTGCGGCGGTGTTTGCGAGCGGCGAGCCCTGGAAGGCGGCGCCGACCTGATCGCGGCCCAGCGTCTCAGGCAGGGTCACCTTGACCATATCGCCTGGGCCCACAGGCGTCGTCTCCAGCGCCGCGATGGGCTCGCCGGGGTTGGCGGCGCGCACCACCGTATAGCTGATGGCCTGGCGCATGGCGGCCCGGCGGCTACCGGTAGCCCCAGCTGACGTCGATTCCTGTAGCAGATCCTCATTGATGGCCCGGCGGGTCGCCAGCTCTTTGAGGCGCTGGTCCGTCTCGCGCAATTCCAGCGCGATCTCGCCTTCGCGCTTGCTCTGCAGCTCCAGCAGGCTGATTTCGGCGCGCGAGGCCTCCTGGCGGGCGCGCAGGATGCTGGTCTCCAGCCGCAACCGGTCGCCCTGGATCTGCGCCATGGTGCGCTCCAGCGCGAACTGGCGCGGCGCCACAGCCAGGCCCTTGCCAACCAGCGTGGTGACGCCATCGAGTTCTTTCTGCACCAGCGCCGCCTGTTTTGCCTCGGTCTCCAGCTGGCCGCTCAGTGATTGGCCCTCCCGCTCCAGAAACGCTTTCAGTGTGCTGATGGCGTTGGTCTGGGTGCGGAAGGCGTCGCGGCGGGTGTTGAAGATGCGCGTCTCCTGCTCATAAGCATCTTGGGCGCGCTGGCCGCCATTGGCGAAGCCCGCCGGCATCGGGAAGCTTTCAGCGTTGGCGGCTTCGGCGTTGAGACGGGCCTGGCGCATCAGCAGCGCGGTGCGGGCGATGGCCACCGCCTCCAGCTCGCCGCGCGCCGCGATGGCTTCGCGCTGGCGGGTGCTGAAATCGGTCGAGCGCAGCTCGCCGCCAGCCAGGGCCACGGCCTGCAGCACCGTCAGCCCAGGGCGAAACGGGAAATCACCAGGCTTCATCACGTCGCCGGTGATGTAGAAAGGGCGATACTGCACCACTTCGACGGTCGTATCCGGCTTCTGCACCAATTGCATGCGGGTGCGCAGCGCTTCGCCCACGGCGCTGGCGACGGCGGACGGCGACAGACCGCCAGCGGTGATTTCGCCGACCAGCGGCAGCGACACCTTGCCATTGGCGCCAACGGTGAATTCGTCGTTCAGGCCCTCCCATTCGACGATCTTGTCCTGGGCCGGACGCCACTCATAGACCTTGACCCGCAGCTTGTCCTGCGGGCCCAGAAGATAGTCGGCGGCGAGGCCCGGGCTGGCGCTGAGAGCTGGAGCCAGCAGCAGGCTGAGCGCTGCGGCTGACAGGCGGCCGGAACGGCGGATCATGGTCGTTTGTCCTGAAGCTGGAGGATGTATTCCGGCTCGATGCGTCCGGAAAGCAGATGGGCCGCCGCGATCATATTGCCGCGCAGCCGGCCGCGGCGGTCGACCCACGGTTCGGGCTTCAGGCTGCGCGCCAGATTGGCGGCAAGGTTGCGGGCGATCAGGCGCAGCCCGAAGCCTGGGCTCATGGTGCCCTTGCGCATCAGATAGATGGGATTGATCACCTGGGAATAGCCAAGGCGGAGGCCGCTGACCCGTCCGCCCTTTACCCCCAGATGCACGCCGGTCAGGGTTTTCAGCGCCACGATGCGACCGGCGCCGCGCAGGCGGCTGGTGAAATCGATGTCCTCCTGCCAGCCATACAGCGGCAGCCGCTCGTCAAAGCGCTCGGCGCCGATGGCGGCGGCGCGCATGGCCATGTTGCAGCCATAGGCGCCGGGATGATCGGCCACGTCCGGCCAGTTGGCGCTGATACGCTTTGCCTGCGCCAGCATGGCGACGCCATCATCGAAATCGATGCCCGCGCCATGGGCGCCGTCGGCGATGGCGGCGCCCATCACCACCGCATAGTCGGGATTGTCGCGGAAACCCCGCTCGAGCTCAGCCAGATAATCAGGCGAGGGCAGGAAATCGTCGTCGAAGAAAACAATGATGTCGGTGTGCTGCTGCACGGCGTCGAGCGCCGCATTGCGCTGGGCGCACAGACCGCGCGCGCCGAGCGCCACCTGCAACGCAACGCCGGGGGGCGCATGGCGCTCAGGCGCCGGGCCCACATGGCTGGCGTCCGGGGCGGCGAGCACGATGGCGTCGGGCAGACGTTGCTGGTGATGCAAATGACGCAGCGTTTTCGCCACCAGTTCTGGTCGGTGAATGGTGGGGATGATGACCGTGATACGCATGCGCAGGACCTGATCTTGATGAAAAGTCTGGCCATGGCCCCGGCATGGCGAATGGCCGGAAGTGTCGCCGGGGCAGGCAGACGTTGACGCCGCGCGCGCAGCTACGCCAGCGCTCCAGCCAGGCGGCGCAATGTGGGCCCGCCCAGGTTGCGCAGGATTGCGCCGTGCAGCCAGTACCGAAATAGGGCCGGTGACGCCTCAGTGCGACGGCGCCAGCACGCAAAAGACGTAAGGCAGGAGGCCCGTATGGCCTTTTGGCGGAGTTTGGGCGGCTTCACGCCTTCGCGATATTCGGGTGGCGGGCGACGCGCCGTCGGCGCCGCGGAGAAACGCCATGACCACACTGCCCCAGCCTGCGCCGCTTGCGGTGACCGAGCCTGGCAATGACAACCGGGGCGTGCTGGAGCTCGCCGCCAGCCGCCGCCAGGATGTGCGACGCAATCGCACCGCCGGCCTGTCGGTGGCGCTGGTGCATGACTGGTGCCCGTCGTTCCGGGGCGGCGAGCGGGTTCTGGCCGAACTGGGGCGCACCTTCGGCGCCCGTGACGTCTATACGCTGTTTGATTTTCTCGACGACGACATCCGGCGCAAGCACTTTGGCGAGGCGCGCTTTCACACCTCGGTCGCCAATCGCCTGCCTGGCGTGCGGCGCTATTACCGGCACCTGTTTCCGCTGTGTCCGCTGATGATGGAGCAGTTCGACGTCACCGGCCATGACGTGGTGATCTCGTCCTCCGCCGCCTTTGCGCGCGGCGTCATCACCCGCCCCGACCAGCCGCACATCTGCTACGTCCACAGTCCAGTGCGCTACGCCTGGGATGAGCAGTTCTCTTATCTCGAGCAATTGGGCCTGCGCCGCGGACCGCTCAGCCTGCTGTACCGGCACTATATGCACCGGCTGCGCAATTGGGACGCCCGCACCGCCCATGGCCCGGATGTGATGGCCGCCAATTCCAGCTATGTCCGCGCCCGTATCCGGCGCATCTATGGCCGCGACGCCGAGGTGGTGTTTCCGCCGGTCAGCGCGCCCGCCGACGCCTTCAGCGCCGACAAGGATGATTATTACGTCACCGCCTCGTTTCTCGCGCCCTACAAGCGCACCGACCTGGTGATCCGCGCCTTCAACGCCATGCCCAACCGCAGACTGCTGGTGGTGGGCGAAGGCCAGCAGGCCAGGCATTTGCGCCGTCTTGCCGGACCCAACGTCAGTTTCACCGGCTTCCTGCCGCGGCAGGACTATTTCCGCACGGTGGCGCGGGCGCGGGCGCTGGTGTTTGGCGGCTGCGAGGATTTCGGCATCGCCCTGGCCGAAGCGCAATTGCTCGGCACGCCGCTGATCGCCTTCGGCCGTGGCGGCGCCGTGGACATTGTGCGCACGCCCGCAGCGCACGGCGCGCCTACGGGCCTGCTGTTTAACCGGCAGGACGAGGCGCATGTGATTGCGGCGGTGGCGGCGTTCGAGGCCGATGAACAGCGCTTTGCCCCCGAAGCCTGCCGCGACAATGCCAGCCGCTTTTCAGTGGAGCGGTTCCGCAGCGGCATGAACCGGGTGTTCGACATGGCGCAGGACATCGCCCAGGGGGCGCCACGGGACATTGTCCGCAGCTGATCGACGTAAGGGCTTGCCGGGAACGCCGCAGGCGCTGCTGCTGCGGCGGCGGCGGAACCTCTCTTACGGGTCACATGCAGCCAGCCGACGCGCTTTCGCACCGCGAGGCGCCGCACGGTCTGCTGTCTCCCTCTTCCCCAACGTCATGCCCGCGCGCGTCGCGGGCATCCACGCGTTTCCGTTGGGGAGCGCACCCCGTCTTCCTGAATGACAACGCCGTTCCAGCGCCCGGCCCAGGGCGCGTTCTGTCCTGTCGGCGCTTCTATCCTGGCAGCCAAACGCGTGGATGCCCGCGATAAGCGCGGGCATGACGGCTGAGAGGGGGGCGGGCGTGAGCGAATAGGCCCCGCGCTTAAGCGTGGGTTCAGATCAGCGCGCCGCGCAAGGAGTGTTCATAGGGCTCCTGGCGCTGCAGCAGCGCGGAGGGCTCGCTGAGGCCGTCGGCGTCAGCCATCAGTTCGAGCCAGTCCAGGGCGGATTGCGCCCAGCTGAACAATGGCGCCCGGGCCTTGCCGGCGGCGGCGAGTTTAAAGCGCAAGGAGGGGTCGGCGCGCAGGGCGCGGAATGCTTCGAGCCAGGCGTCGGGCTGATCCGGCGGCGCATAGAGCACGGCGTCGCCACAGATCTCCGGCAGGCTGCTCTGGTCTGAGGCCACCACCGGACAGCCGGTGGCCATCGCTTCCAGCGGCGGCAGGCCAAAGCCTTCGGCCAGCGATGGAAACGCCAGACACAATGAACTGCTGGTCAGCGCCGCCATCTGGTTGTCCGTCAGCCGGCCGAGCATGGCGACATTGTTGGCGGCGACGCCGCGCAAGCCGTCACGGAACACCCGGGCGTCGCGTGCGCCGACCAGCGCGATGCGGAAGCCCAGCGCCTCCAGCCGTGGCGCAAGGCCCAGCAGCATGGCGACATTCTTGTGCGGCGCCGGGCTGCCGATCACCACAATGGTGTCGGCGCTGGCGGCCTTGCGCGTGGCGTCGGAGTGGCGCGGCGTCCAGCGCAGTGCGTGTTCATGACCGTTGGGAATGACGGTGATGGCGTCTTCGCTGGCGAGGCCCCAGGCGGCGATCTGGCTGGCTGAATAGTGCGAAACGGTGACGAGACGCTGCGCCCGACGCGCCAGAAGCGGCGTCACCAACCGCTGATAGGCTTTATAGGGAGCGGAATAGCTTTGCGGATAGGCGCGCGTATTAAGATCGTGCAGGCACAGCAGCAGGCGGTTGTGCAGCAGCGGCGCCGTGTTGCACAGGCAGATCAGTCCCGCGCCGCGGGCCTCGGCGGCGAGCGTGGTCTGTTCCCACAGATGGCCCGAGCCGCGCCCCACCTGCCGAACGGGAATGTTCGGGAACAGCGCCGTGACGTCCGCAACGGCGATGTGCGACGGCACCAGGATTTCGGGCGCCAGATCGTCGGCCAGCGGATGCCGTTGCTGGATCAGGCGATCCAGACCAGCGACAATCTCCCGGGCATAGCGCTGCACCCCCGTGAGCGGCTGCCCGAGGAACCGTCCGTTAATTTTCCAGGATCGCGCCATTGATGGTTTTTCCGCCGTCATACCAGGCCGCGACGATGCTGACGCGTCCGCGACCTGCAAAGCTCATGCGCCGCCCGGGTCTGACCAGAGTGTGAGCCACGCTCGCCGGATCTGGTCGCACGAAGCAGCTCGCGCCACGCGTCACGCACTGTTGGCCGGCGGCCCCCTTTTCGCCATGCCTGCAATGGAGGTAGCGGCGGTTGAGGCCGCCTACGTCTTATGGCGAGACGGGGCGCAAAGGCGACGTAGCGGCGCCAACAAGACAGTCTTGTTCAGCTGGCCACATGGCTCGATCACTGCTGCACACAGCAGGACGCATCATGCCGCGCAGCCGACACTGGACCATCAACGGAGATTTTCTCTCGCTCGCGCCCAATGGCGTCGCGCGCTATGCGCGTGAGGTCACCGAGGCGCTCGATGCGCTGCTGGTTGAGGGCGTCGCCGGCAGCGAGGGGCTGCAGGTGTCCTTGGCCACGCCACGCCCGGCCGCCGCGCCGCAGCTGCAGCGGATCACCGTGCGGCATGTGCCCGAATATCGCGCGCCGCGCCTGCCGCAATTCTGGGTGCAGGCGCAATTGCCCCGGCATGTTACGGGCGGCTTGCTGAGCTTCTGCAATCTGGCGCCGCTGGCCGTGCGCCGGCAGATCGTCTGCATGCATGACGCCCATACCTGGTTGATGCCGGAGAGCTATGGCCGGCTGTTTCGCCTCGCGCATCACACGCTGATGCCGGCGCTAGGCCGCCGCGCCGAGGCCATCGTCACCGTCTCGCACCACGCTGGCCGGCAGCTGGCGCAATTGGGCGTGGTCGACCCAGGGCGGGTGACCGTGGCGTGGAATGGCGCCGATCACGCCTTGCGCTGGCGCCCGGACCGCGCCACGCGCTGCTACGCCAGCCGCCGGCCCTATGTGCTGTGCATCGGCCGCGACCAGCCCTACAAAAATATGGAGCTGATCTGGGCCATGGCGCCAGCGCTGGCCGCCGAGGGCGTGGATATCCTGGTGGCCGGCGAGGCGGCAGGCGCGGAAGCGGCGCGCCGGGGCGACAATATCGTGCCGCTAGGCCGCATCAGCGATGACGAACTCGCCGCCGCGCTCGATTCAGCCGTGTGCTTTGTCTTCCCGACCCGCATGGAGGGGTTTGGATTGCCGGCGGCGGAGGCGATGGCGCGCGGCTGTCCGCTGGTCGCCTCCACAGCGGCGGCGTTGGTGGAGATCTGCGACGGCGCCGCCATCCATGTCGACCCCGATGATCCGCAGGCTGCAGCTGCTGCGGCGCTGCGCCTGCTGCGCGCGCCCGCTATGCGCCAACGCCTGCGCGCTGCAGGCCTGCAACGCGCCCAATTGTTCACCTGGCGTAATGTGGCGCTGGCCTGGCTGCAATTGATGGCGAAAAGTGACGCCTCCGCCGGCGTCACTTGACGCTGTTTGGCATGGCAGGCGCGAATATGTCGGCTTCGCCTTTGCTTGTCCTGGATTGCCCCTGGGCCACACGCACCAGATTGCCGCGGCAATCGGCGCCCGGAGCCCTTGATTTGCGCCTTCACCGGCGCGCCCTTTCGTCTGTCGCCACGCCATCTGGGCGCGTGAAGCAGATTGCGATCGCATCTATGACATTCAGGGCTTGATCCGAAAGGAACAGGCAGTTCATGCTTTTGTTCGGGCAGGCAACCGATTGGGTCGCGGCAACGCGGTGAAGCCGCTGTCGGCGCCGTCATGCAGGAAGTCGACATGCGCAAGGCGATTGTGACCGGCGGTTCAGGAACGATCGGTGCGGGCATCTGCACGGCGTTGGCTGACGCTGGCTGGGACGTGGCCAATTTCGACCTTCAGGATGGCGGACCCGACGAGGCGCGCTTCGTGCCATGCGATGTCTCGGATGAAGATTCCGTCGCCGACGCCTTCGCCAGCCTCGACTGGAAGGGGCTGGATCTGCTGGTCAATAACGCCGGGCTGGCCGCGCCGGTCACCGGCCCGGTGGCGGAGCTGTCGCTGGCGCGCTGGCGGCGGGTCCTCGATAGCCACCTCACCGGCGCCTTCCTGATGACCCGCGCCGCCGTGCCACTGCTGCGCGAGGGCGGCGCCATCATCAACATGGCTTCAACCCGCGCCTTCATGTCGGAGCCGCTCACCGAAGCCTATGCTGCGGCCAAGGGCGGCGTGGTGGCGCTCACCCATGCGCTGGCGGTCAGTCTTGGGCCCAGGCTGCGGGTCAACGCCATCGCCCCGGGCTGGATTTCAGATTCCCCGGACCTTGCGCCAGAAGACCACGCCCAACATCCGGCCGGCAGGGTTGGGCGACCAGAAGACGTGGCGGCCGCCGTGCTGTTCCTCGCCGACGCCGGCTTCATCACCGGTGAGACGCTAACCCTCGACGGCGGCATGACCCGGCGGATGATTTACGCCGACTGACGCCAGACTCCGATGACCATGATACATCGGGTTCTGGTCAAGTCCATGCGGCGCCTGAGCATTTCAGGATGCGGATGCGTCAGCATATTCGCATCCTGGTATGAGCGCCGCGAAGCCGGCCAGCGGCGCACCGGCCAGGCGGACCCGCCCCAGCCGGGGTCAGTATTGTCAGGGCCGATGCAGCGGCAGACGCAGCGTCAGCGCAAGGCGATCACCCTGCAGTTCGGCGACAACGTCGCCATCATAGCGCGCAGCGAACCAGAACAATTTGCGCCATTCGTCGGGCAGCGCGCCGGGGGATCGCAGCGGATCCAGCATCCGCGACGCGAACAACAGCACCTGCGCCGTCGTCGCTTCAGAGACGGGAGACAGCCTGATGCTGACCTGTGGATGGCCATCGGCGCCGGGCGTCGCCGACAGGGTGATCGTCAGCCGCACGCCGTCGTCATCGCCGCCATGGCCTGCCTCGGCAAGGCACAGGACAGCGTCATCAAAATCAGCCGGATCGATAAGCACGGGCAGCGGTCCGGGCGATGGCGTCGCAGGGGCGACCCGCGCCTGACGCATCACTGCGCCCATACGCGCCGCCACATCAATGACCGCCTTGCGCGGCGCAAGGCGTCGCGCAAGCGCCTGAATACTGCGGGTCATCAGGGCGGCGCGCTCGGTCGTGGTTTCAATGGCGGTAAGATAGCGCTCGCGCCGCTCCGGCGGCAGGCCGGGATGCCGCAGCAGTTCGACCGAGCTGCCGACCACGGTGAGCAGATTGTTGAACTCATGCGCCGCCTTGCGGGCGGCCTGGCCGATGGCTTCAGGGCTGTCGTCGAGCGCCTGCTGCGCCGCCGCTGCGTCCCGCGCCGCCGCAAGCGCCTGCTGAAGCTGCGGGAGAAGCAGCCCGGCGTCGTCGCGCGCTTCTGGTCCGCTATCAGGGCCAGTGGCTTTATCTCCGGAATACATCAAACGGGGCTCCAGGGGGCTGACGCCAGCCGATCTCGCGCTGATCGCGCAGAGCCGACTGTCGCAGCGTTCGTCGTATCACCCTATGCACTTTGTCGCGAGACGCAGCCGTCAGGGCCGGTCTGTCCGCTACTCATGTGGCGGGCGCGGAACCCACTACACGCGGTCGCCCCCTGGCGCATCCGCTGGTGAGCGGCGCGCGCCCCGGCCCTCTTTGCAGAGCCTTTGCCGCAGAACGAGGCCTCAATCGTGCGCCTTGGCCGCTTTGCGGAACCTGCGCCATTTGCGGCGCAATTGCGCGAGGGTGATCTCCTCCTCGGCCGCGACGCGCCCATAGATGGCGCCAATCGCCAGAGACACGTCGGCTCCCGCGCGCCCCTTCTGCTGGCGTAGCTCATGCAACACGGCGAGCGCGCCATGCAGGTCGTTGTATCGCCCGAAGACATCCTGCAACCGCGCCAGCCGCCGCGCCGCGCCACGTTCATCGTGGCCAGCCGGTAGCACCGGCGAAAACAGCTCAGCGGTATAGCGCAGCTTCTTCAGCGCCAGCCGCACCTCATGCAGGGCGGCGGCGTCGGCCTTGTCAAAGCCGCGCCCCTTCTTCAGCACCTGCCGCCGGCGACGCGCGACCGCCCGGATCGCCGCCGCGCGGGCGGAGCCACGCAACATGGCGTCAGTGTCTGAGCTGCCCCCCTCACGCCAGCCCGCGCTGGCGATCCAGTGTCCGAGCCTGAGCAGGAACACCGTGGCGCGCCGGCTGTCGAGCGCGGTGGCGGCGTCAGCCCAGGCTGCGTCGCGCGCGGAGCCAAGACGCCTGTCGAGCGCCGAAAAATCAATCCAGGCGCCGCACGCCTTCTGCGCCTCGGCGAACACGCCCTCGGCGAACACGTCGAGGTTACGTGGACGCCCCAGCGCATTCATCAGCCATTTTGCTTCCCCGCCCAGCCCGGCGACGCTGTGCGATGGCGCGAGACTTTTGACGACGCCCAACAGCGACCGCAAGCGGCGCAGCGCCACCCGCAACTGGTGCACGCCCTCAACGACGCCAGGTGTGCGGGCCGCGGCGAGGTTCGCCAGCACATGCTCAAACACCGTATGGAATGAGGCGCGAAGCGTCGCGTCAAGGGAAGCGTCGCTGGCGCTTTCCGGCGTGCTGGCCTTGACAGGCGTGGGTCCGCGGCCCAGCGCAAGGGTATAGCCACGTGCGGCTTTTGAATGCACGGCCACGCGTACGTCAAACGCGTCGGCGATCCGCAGCGCCACATCGAAAATAGCGGCGGGCGCGCCGGAAACAAGTTCCAGTTCGATCTCGGATATGGCGTCAGAACGTGCGCCAGCTACAATGCGCCCGTGATCCGCCGTCAGTTCGACCACGCCATCCGCGACAGTCAGCTCGCAACTTTGTCGATCTACCAGCGTCTGAAACAGCGGCGCCAGGAGATCGGGGTTGAGATCAGCTGCATCGAGAGCGGAGAACCACGCGCCGACCTGGGTCAGATCGACGGCGCCATCCCTTAGCACATGGTTCCACTCATTGCGCGCGACCCCGCCATGGCCGTCGCCAACGGGGGTCTTCAGGGTCAACGTGTGCAGGCCAGCGCTGTCCTTGCGGACACGCAGCGCCCACAGCCGCTGCTGCAGTTGAGCGTCTGGCGTATCAAAATAGGTGGCGTCGAGCTGCGTGCGCCGAAGAGGCGTAGGCTGCATCTGCTGCAATAGCGGCGTGCGCATAACCTGTTGCGCGACGTCAGGCGCACACAGCAGCTTGATCTCAATCTCAACAGGCTGGGCCAAAGCACCAGGCGCGGCGCCGTCCACGGATCCATGTCGCGGCGACCCCGCCGTAACCTTGTCCGCGGTTGCTGAAGCCGTACGCGCGGCGACCATCGCAAATCCTCCAGGCATGCTGCGGTTGGCGACATAGCCAGGGCCCGCAGGCCCACAGCATAAAGGCTTTGTCGAGCAGTTGCAGCCATGGCGGCTGAGGTCAGACGTTCGCGCTGAAACGGCTGCCATGCGCATCGGCATGCAGCTCGACATCTTCGTTTCATCAAAGCGTCCAGCGACTTGCCGATGGTTACAAATGTTCCTTCCACAGAAGCGCGGCGACCACGACAAACGTATGACC
>NZ_JCAWFG010000077.1:0-81535 GCF_059740505.1 Camelimonas sp. FR25
GCCGCCAGGCCGCCCCCTTACAGATATCGGGTGCGTGATGGCCGTCAGCGCGGAGGTGGCCTCCGCACGGGCACTCTTCGCTAATCCTGCATCATCTCGCGGCGCGCCATGACAGGCGCGCCGCTGTCAGCACGGTCATTGCGACGCCATTCCGCGCTCGGACGCCAGCTCACACATGCCTGAATCAACCCATCTGCGCAGGCCCCCCAGAAAATGTCGGAAAAATGTCGGCGGGCGCTTTAACTGGGGGTGGCGGCTCCCCACATATGTCAGGACTTTTATGCCCGTGGGGGAGATGGATGAAACAGGTGTTGCGTCGTACCGGCCTTTTGGCTCTGGCTTTGGTGGTCACGCTCGGCATGTCGCTGGGCGACGCTGAAGCCCGCAAGGGCGGGGGCGGTTTCGGCAGTCGCGGCTCGAAGACCTGGTCGGCCCCGCCGTCGACCCAGACCGCGCCTTCCACCGCCGCGCCGATGCAACGCACCCAGACCCAGCCTGGCATGCAGCAGCGTGGCCCGGGCGCGCCTGGCGCCCAGGCGGCGCCGCAGCGGCGGTTTGGCGGCGGCCTCATGGGCGGTCTGATGGGCGGTCTGCTCGGCGCCGGCCTCATCGGCATGCTGATGGGCGGCGGCTTCTTCAGCGGCCTCGCCGGCATGGCCGGTTTCCTCGGCCTGTTGTTGCAGGTGGCGCTGATCGGCGGTCTCGTCTGGCTGGCGGTGCGTTATTTCCGCAATCGCCAGCAGCCGGCGGCCGCAGCCCCTGGCGCCGCGCATTATAGCGCTGCGCCGCAGCAGTCGGCGGGTCCGTCTGCAGGTTCCTCGGCTGGTTCCTCAGCAGGTTCCTCAGCTCTTGGCGGCCTTGGCCGCATGGGCGGCGCGGCTGCGCCTGGTTTTGGCGCTCCGGTCCCGCCTGCGCAGCCTGCTTATGCGCCGGCGACGGCGAAGTCGGGCAGCGATGACGTTGGCCTGGGCCAGCAGGATTATGAGGCCTTCGAGCGCCTGCTTGCTGAGATGCAGCTGTCCTTCGGTCGTGGCGACGTGGGCGCCCTGCGGCGGATCTCGACCCCGGAGGTCGCCGCCTATCTGGAAGAGGAACTGGCTGACAACGAGCGCCAGGGCGTGGTTAACGCCACGGCTGACGTCAAACTGCTGCAGGGCGATCTGGCCGAAGCCTGGCGCGAGGGCCCGACCGATTACGCCACCGTGGCCATGCGCTATGCGATGATCGACGTCACCCGCGACCGCGCCACCGGCCGGGTGATTGATGGCGACGCCGAGCGCCCGTCCGAGGTCACCGAGGTCTGGACCTTCCGTCGCGATAACCGCGGTCCGTGGACCCTGTCGGCGATCCAGAACGTCAACTGAGGCGGTTGAGCCTACAGGTCGCGGATGCGTCGCTGCTATCGCGGCTTTCAAGGCGTCGGCGCGTGTGTGTCGCAGATCAGCCAGGCGGCGTTTCGGCGCCGCATGGCTCGCCGCTTTCGATGAAGCGAGATTTCGCAAAGAAAAAGCCGGGAGCGCCCTGTGGGGTCTTCCCGGCTTTTTTGTTTGTTGCGCCGCATGGTTGCGGCGGGCCATCGGGCGCCCCGGCCAGAGGCAGCGTCATACCAGAACCCGATGAGCGTGATAGATCGGGTTCTGGCTAAGCCCGTGCGGCGCCTGAGCATTTCAGGATGCGGATGCGTCCGCTCGCATCCTGGTATAACTGCGTTGGCTCAGCCCTGCTGTTGACGCGCGGCGATGTCCTGCACGCTGGGGCCGCGCTTGAAGGTGGCGCTGGCCCGCACCACGGCCTCGCCGTTGGCGGTGATGATCGCCTGGGTGAACACCAGGTTGCGGGTGACCTTGAGCACGTCGGTGCGGCCCTCGAGCCAGTCCCCCTGCTTCGCCGGACCCACGAAATCCGTGGTCATCGAGATGGTCGGCAGAAACTGGCCGAGCCGGTGGGCGAAGTTGGCGGCCATCGGCATGCACATGTCGCAGAAGGTCATCAGCATGCCGCCATGGCAGACGCCCATGGGATTGCAATGACGCTCTTCAATGCGCATGCCCACCAGCAGGCCCGCGTCGGTTTTCTTGAAGTAAAGCGGTCCATTGACCGCGATGAACTGGCCGCCCGTATCGCGCAACAGCCGGAAACCCTCTGGAATAGTCTCGCTCATACTCTGTCCTGCCTGTCGTTCCTGTCCCGTCAGGCGCGTGCGCGCAACCGCGCAGGCGTCGTTATGACTGGCTGCCGCGATGGGAGCGCGAGGCGGGCGCTGCGCCAGGCAACGCGCCGCTGTGTCTCCATCGCCGCCGATCTGTCAGGCGTCGTCTTCAATGATTACGGCGAGCGCGGCAAGTAGGCAGTTCGCAGTGGGGGCGCCGGCGGGACGCAGGTCGCACTGGCGCGCCGCGCCGCCGCAAAAGCCCCGGCGGACGACAATGGAGCCGCAGAAGGCTGGTGTGTGGCCATGGCGGTGTGTCCGCCTCTGGCGCTTGAAATTGCGTCAGCGCCAGCTATCCATAGGCGGCCTGCGCCAGATGGCTGGCCTATTGGGCGGCGTTTCCTGCTGGTAGCCTGCGTTTGCCAGACTCTGGCCGAGGCAACCAAAAGGTAAGCCTGATCGGTCTATATGGCTGGAACAGGCGTGGCCTGTTGGGGGGCGTTCCCCCGGCATGCGCCTTATGCACCCTGGCCCGCCGCGCGGGCGGTCTATCGGGAACCCTTATGCACGCAACGCCCGTCCTTTTGTCCGCGCCACCTCCGGCGCATCCCCGGGCCGACGGGCGGACGCTCGCGCTGTTGCAGGCCTTGCGCGCCATCGCCGCCATCTGGGTGGTGATCTACCACTGCCACACCGAGGCCTGGCACTGGCTCATCCCGGGCCAGCCGCGCCCGCCCGAGCCATTCCCATGGATGGCGGGCGTCGACGTGTTCTTCGTCATCTCCGGCTTCATCATCGTGCTGAGTTCGCGCAAGCTGTTCGGCGCGAAGGGGGGCTTCCGGCTGTTTGTGACGCGACGGCTGATCCGGGTGCTGCCGCTCTACTGGTTCATGACCACGCTGTTTCTGGCGGTGGCGTTCATATTGCCCCAGGTGCTGAACAGCGCCACGCCCGGCTGGCAGGAGATTCTGGCGTCCTATCTGTTTTATCCGATGCAGCGCAGCGACGGCCTGACCGTGCCGGTGTATTCCATCGGCTGGACGCTGAACTATGAGATGTTCTTCTACACGCTGTTCGCCTTTGTGGTGATGCTGCCGCAGCGGCTCGGCGTGATCGTCATCGCCGGCGGCCTGTTCGCCGGCGTGGCGTGGGGGGCGTGGGCCGGACCTTTGCCAGAGCCGTGGCAGTTCTGGTTCCGGCCGCTGACGCTGGACTTCATTTTCGGCCTGTTCCTCGGGCTGATCTACGGGCGCGGCGCGTCGATCCCGGCGCTCATCGCCTGGCCAGGCGCGGTTATCGCCTTTGGGCTGCTGGCGCTCGATCTGCCGACGCAGGCGCCGCTGAACCAGTTGCCGACGCTGGGGCCGATCCTCGGCTATGGTCTGCCGGCGACCCTGCTGGTGGCCATGGCGGCGTTTGGCGAAACCCGGGCCCTGTCAGCGCAGGTGGCGGCGCGGCCCGATTTTCTGCGTCGGCCTTTCGCCAGCGCGACGAGGGTGCTCGCCGAACTCGGCGACGCCTCTTATGCGCTTTATCTGCTGCATCCGTTCGTCATCCGGCCGATCCGCCAGCTGCTGGCGGCGTTCGGGCTGGGGCCGTGGACGCCGGTGTTGCTGTACACCGCAACAGGCGTCATCGCCTCCTGCATCGCGGGCTGGCTGATGTTCCGCTTTGTGGAATCGCCGGTGACGCAATGGCTGCGCCGGCGCTTCGCTGTCTGACGCCAGACTGCGAACGGCTGACGTATCCGCGACCTTGCGGGCTCATCCGCTGATTACGCCATTGGGCGCCACATCGGCCAGTCGCTGCACCTCGGCGACATTGTCCTGGCTGAAGCCGCGCGTTGTGACCGCGATACGCGAGCGCACGCCGTCGGCGTCGATCCGCAGCAGATGATAGCCGGCGCGGTGGTTGTGGGAGCCGGCCATGGCCGAGGCCGAAGGCGCGCCGAGGATCGGCACGGCGCCGTCCGGGCCGGTGAGGTGGGCCAGCGAGGTGACATGGTTGTGGCCGTGCAGCACCAGCTCGGCGCCGACGCGGGCAATCATCCGCTCGAAGGCCTGCGCGTCGGTCAGACCGCGGCCTGGGGCGGCGCCGCCGCGATGCGGCGGATGGTGGATCATGATGACCCGGCACAGGCGCTCGGCGCGCAATTGCGCCAGCAGCCCCTCCGCCGCCGCCAGCTGGCGGCCGCCCAGCTTGCCGCTGGCCAGAAACGGCAGGGTCGGCGCGCCTGACGAAAGCCCGACCAGGGCCACGCCGTCGCGTCGCCGCACATAAGGAAAGCCGCTAACCGGGCCTTCCGGCGCGCCGGCGTCGCCCGTCATCCATGGGCCGAGATGGGCGTGCAGCGGCTTCAGCGCGCTGCGCACATAGGCGTCATGATTACCAGGGGTGAAGCTGACCCGCTGCGGATCGCCAAGGCTGGCGACAAAAGCCCTGGCGGCGGGAAACTCCGCCGGCAGGCCGATATTCACCACATCGCCAGTGAAGGCGATGTGATCAGGCCGCTGCGCCGCCATATCCGCGCAAATCAGCGCCAGCGCCGCCATGTCATGGGTGAGGAACCGGCCGCGCCGCCAGTTCACCCAGCCGGTGACGCGCTTGCCGGCCAGCTCGCGCAGGCGCGGCGCGGGCAGGGGGCCTATGTGGGCGTCCGAGAGATGGGCGAGCAGCATGGTCAGACCAGCCTGTTTGCAAAAAAATGACGATGGCGGCGCTCTCTGCATAGAGCATGATCGCGGCAATCTGAATTGGATGACGCAGGTTTTGGCGTTTTCATCGCGCAGCCTGATGGGATGACGCGTGCCAGAGGCGGGGCAGAACGCGACCAGGGACATGGGCTTGAGCGTGCCCGAAAGCGCCGCCACTGGAGCAGCCTGGCGGCTGGCGCGCGCCCTTGACCTTCCGGGCGGAAGGCGCTCACAACACATGATGCAAACCTCCCTGTCCGAGCGGCTGCTGCGCCGCGTCCTGCATGTGTATTTCCGCTTCGCCCGGGGCATGACCCTTGGGGTGCGGGCGGCGGTGTTCGACGGGCAGGGCCGGGTGTTCCTGGTGCGCCACACCTATGTCAGCGGCTGGTATTTTCCGGGCGGCGGGGTTGAGGTCGGCGAGGACGCGCTGAGCGCGTTGCAGCGCGAGCTGGCCGAGGAGGGGAATATCGTCATGCAGGGGCCGCCGCGCCTGCACGGCTTTTTCTTCAACAACCGGGTGTCACGACGCGATCATGTCGCTTTGTATGTGGTCGACGCCTTCCACCAGACGGCGCCGCGCCTCGCCGATCGCGAAATCGCCGAGACAGGTTTCTTCGCCCCTGACGCCTTGCCCGCCGACGCCACCCCGGCGACCCGGGCCCGGCTTGCCGAAATTCTCAACGCCACCCCGCCATCGCCGCACTGGTGATGCGGCGGCGTCGCGGACCTGCTGTGGCCAAGGGGCGCCGTGGACGACGGCGCGGCCCGCGTGATAAGGCGCGAGCGGGCGTTGCGGCGCAGGGCCCTGACCGATGGCGACCGGCTGCGGCGCGCCCTGGTTGCGAAAAAGATGCCTTTGTCGTTCCGTCGCCGGTGCTGCGGAATGACGCCCGCGGAGATGCCAATGGCTGAGCTGGAACTGACCACGCGTCCCGAGAGCCCTGAAGACGCGCTGCAGATCGAGCGCCTGCATGACCGCGCCTTTGGCCCTGGCCGCTATGCGCGCACCGCCTACCGTCTGCGCGAGGGCCGCGCGCACCGGCCGGATCTGTCCTTCACCACCCTTGTCGGCGCCATGCTGGTGGGGTCGGTGCGGCTGTCGGGGGTGCGCTCGGGCGCCATCAACGCCGTGATGCTCGGGCCGCTGGCGGTGGAGCCGGCGTTTGAGGGCAGGGGCATCGCCGGGGCGCTGATCCGCTGCTCGCTGGACGCCTGTCGCGCCGCCGGCGAGGAGCTGGTGATGCTGGTGGGCGATCCGCCCTATTACAACCGCTTCGGTTTCACGGTGGCGCCGCCCGGATCGCTGCAGTTTCCTGGCCCGGTCGATCCGACTCGCATCCTCTATATCGAGCTGACCGAGGGCGCCTTCGCCCGCGCCAGGGGCCAGGTGTCGCCGCTCTGATCACAAGATGGCGTGCTGCGCTGGCGGCGCCGGGGCGATCCGGCACATTTTTTTGGCGGTGACTACGCTGAAAAACCGCGGTTCTGCGCGTCAAATGGCCGGAACCCGAGCCTCATAACGGGGTTTTGTTGACGGGCGCATCACCCTGCCTGCGTTTGCCTGACATTGCGCGGCCTGACCGCGAGGCTGGCGGCCCGGCGCCGACGGGTGACGTGGCTATCGGACCGACGTATGCCTTGGTAGAACAGCGCCGATGATCGGGCGACGCAGACGCCAGGGAAATTGGCGGGCGGCGACGCCCTGATCGTGCGTCCAGGCTCGTAGCCCTGGCCATCCAGGGCGGCAACACAGGATTTGGCAATGACAGCAGTTTCCCCCGCCAGGGCAATCAGGACCGTGACGCTCGTCGCGCTGGCAGGCTTTGCGGCGTTGACCCTGGCCGCCTGCAACGCGAAAGTGCGGCCGACGGGCGTGTTGCCGCGTGAATATGTGCCGCCGCCGCCGGCCGAGCGCAACATTGGCATCAAGCCCAAGCAGGGCGAACTGACCGAAGCGCCCGTGTACCAGCAGGCCCCTGCGCCGCAGCGCGGCCTCGCCGTGCCGTCACGCTGACCTCACATACGACGAGAAGGCGCGCGGCCAGGCGATCACCGCCTGGCCTCAACGGGTGCAATAGCGCGGGATGGCGCCTGTCCACTACTTGACAATTTTGCCCCGCGACCTGTTAGGCTTGGGCCAAGTCACGCGCGCTCCGTGGGCGCTACAGATGACGGCCAGAAACGGGGAGCTGGGGGGCCTCGCGTGCGCGCGGCCCTGATATGTGCGGTCGCGCCTGGCGCGGGCGTTGATCACATCCCTGGACCTGGCCGTTGCTGGCGTTTGCGCGGCGTGGTCACGCACAAGACCGGAGCGGCTGTCGCCGCCGGCCCCAGGGGAAACCAACGTCCATGAAGCTGAGCCTCGACGCCAACATCACCACGCTCGCCGAGATTCCGCGCATCCATGCCGCGAAGAGTGGCGACCAGATCAACAACAAGTTTGAAGATCGCGTCACCACCCACGCCGAGTTCAACCGGCACACCAACCAGATCGCCAATCTGATCCTCGCCGCCGGCCTGAAGCCTGGCGACCGGGTGGCGCATGTCGGCAAGAACACCGACCATTATTTCGAGCTGGTGTTCGCCTGCATGAAGGCTGGCGTGATCATCGTGCCGATCGTCTGGCGTCTTGCGCCGCCGGAAGTGGCTTATATCGTGCAGGATTCCGGCGCGAAGCTGCTGTTCGTCGGCCCGGAGTTCATCGATCTGGCGAAGCAGGTGAAGGCCGACAGCCCGAAGCTCGAGCAGGTGATCACGGTTGAGGGCGGCAATCCGGAATGGCCAGACCTCGTCACGCTGCGCGACGCCCAGCCCGACGTCGACCCGCGGCTTGAGTGCAAGCCGGAGGAAGCTTTCCTGCAGCTCTACACGTCAGGCACCACCGGTCGTCCGAAGGGCGCCATGCTGACCCACGAGAACTTCCTGTCGATGCGTCGCCTGCAGGATGGGTCGGATCTGGAGTGGTTGCACTGGTACGCCGACGACATCGGCCTTGTCGCCATGCCGAACGGCCATATTGGCGGCACCGGCTTCGGCATCTGGGTGATGTATTACGGCGTCAAGGCGGTGATCACCCGTGAGTTCGACCCGATGCAGGTGCTCGACCTGATCGAGCACGAGGGCGTCAACAAATTCTTCATGGTGCCGGCCGCCCTGCAGTTTGTGGTGCGCCAGCCGCGCGCCCGCGAGGTGGATTACAGCCGCCTGCGGTCGATCTCTTATGGCGCCAGCCCGATCCCGCACGCGCTGCTGGTCGAGTGCATGGACGTGTTCAAGTGCGGCTTCGTGCAGATGTATGGCCTCACCGAAACCACCGGCACGGTGGTGGCGCTGCCGCCGGAAGATCACACCCGCGAAGAGACCACGCGCATGCGTTCGGCGGGCCGGCCGTTGCCAGGCTGCGAGATCGCCATCCTTGACGATGAGGGCAAGCCGCTGCCGGTGGGCGAGATCGGCGAGATCGCCATCAAGGCGCCGTCCAACATGATCGGCTATTTCAATCTGCCGGAAGCCACCGCCCAGGCCATGCCAGGCGACGGCTGGTTCAAGTCGGGCGACGCCGGTTACATGGACGCCGACGGCTACCTCTATGTCCACGACCGCATGAAGGACATGATCATTTCAGGCGGCGAGAACATCTATCCGGCCGAGGTCGAGAACGCTCTGTGCAGCCACCCGGCGGTGGGCGAGGCGGCGGTGATTGGCATTCCGTCGCCGAAATGGGGCGAAGAGGTGAAGGCCATCGTCGCCCTGCGCCCGGGCCAGAACGTCACCGAGGAAGAGCTGATCGGCTTCGTCCGCACCCGCATCGCCGCCTTCAAGGCGCCGAAGTCGATCGACTTCATCGAACTGCTGCCGCGCAACGCCTCGGGCAAAATCCTGCGCCGCACCCTGCGCGAGCCGTTCTGGGCGGGCTACACCCGCAATGTGAACTGAGCCAGGGGGCATTCTGAGCTTGAGGCGACGGGCGGGGGCTTTCCCCGCCCGTTGTCGTTTTACGCCGCGATGACGCCGTGACGTGGGAGTAAACGCGCGCCCGCCAGCGTCACCCCTTAGCCCGCCGCCACGCCCACGCGCCGCGCCGCCATGCCTTCGCGCCGCCATGCACTCGCGCCGTGATGCCCTCGCGCCGCGCCGCGCCGCGCAACTCGTGGACGCGCGCCGCCCCCTTCGCTCCCCTCGCGGCCGCCGCCCCACCGCCGTCATGGTCGGGCTTGTCCCGACCATCCACGCGTTTGTCACAAAGCCGGACAGCCTGACGCATGGCGCGTGGGCCGGGCGAGAAGGGCAGCGCTGCGGTGGTGCGGTGGGCAAGACGTGGATGCCCGTGACAAGCACGGGCATGACGCGCGCAGGAGGCAACGCACGGGGCAGTGACGCATGGGGCAGTGGCGCACGGTGCAATGGCGCAAGGGGCAATTGCGCATGGGGTAGGGGCGCGTTGGCTCATATGGCGTTGGGCCGTGACACACTGGATATGACGCACAGGAAACAACGCGCCAGGCAGGACGGAAGGCGCCTTGGCGCGGCGTCGTCCTCCATCGCTCCCCTCGCGGTCCCCACCCCACCACCGTCATGGTCGGGCTTGTCCCGACCATCCACGCGTTTGTCGCAAAGCCGGGCAGCCTGGCGCATGACGCGTGGGCCGGGCGAGAAGGGCAGCGCTGCGGTGGCGAGGCGGGCAGGACGCGCAAGACGCGAGAAACGCGAAAGACGCGCAAGACGTGGATGCCCGTGACAAGCACGGGCATGACGCGCGGAGGAGGTGTTGCACGGGGCAGGGGGCGGCCTGAGGCGGCGGGCAGAGGGCAGCGGGCAGCGGGCAGAGGCAGAGGCAGAGGGCAAAGGGCAAAGGGCAAAAAAAAATACCCCCGGAGAACCGGGGGCATCTTTACGCGTGATGCGCGGAGCGCAAGAGGATCAGCTGTCGGTGTAGACCGGCTTGCGCTTGTCGAAGAACGCCGCGATGCCTTCCTTGAAGTCATTGGAGCGCGACGACAGGATCTGGTTGCGGTCTTCCATGGCGATCACCGCCTCGAGGCCGCCGGCGTCGATGGCGTGGTTGAGCGCTTCCTTGGTCAGGCGCAGGCCAAGCGGCGTGGCGTGCAGCAGATCGTCGACATAGGACTGGCCGACGGCGTTCAGCGTCTCCTGGGTGGCGATCTCGGCGGCGAGGCCGAGTTGCAGCGCCTTGTCCGCGTCAATGAAGCGGCCGGTCAGCATGTATTGCGAGGCGATCGAGGCGTTGGTCAGGCGCGGCAGGAAATAGCTGACGCCGATGTCGCAGGCCGACAGGCCGATGCGGATGAAGGCGGCGTTCATCTTCACTTCCGGCGTGACGATACGGATGTCGGAGGCCAGCGCCATGGCGAAGCCGCCGCCCGAAGCCGGGCCATTGACCAGCGAGACGATCGGCTGCGGGCAACGGCGCATGGCGACCACGATCTCGGCGATGCGGCGCTGGAAGCGCAGCGACGACCAGGTGGTCGGCTGCTCGTTCTCGCCGCTGCGGTCCTTGAGGTCGAGGCCGGCGCAGAAGCCGCGGCCAGCGCCGGTCAGCACCACCACGCGCACGTCGTCGCGCCAGTACAGATCGGTGAAGAAGTGGCGCAGCTCTTCCACCAGCTGGCGGTTGAGCGCGTTGAGGCGGTCGGGACGGTTCATGGTGGCGCGGATGACCGGGCCGTCCTGCTCGATCAGAAGATGCTGGTATTCCATGGGGTTCCTCTTGCTGTGACGCCGGCGCCTCTGGGGGCGTGTCGGCCAAATCGGGGATGCGTCTCCGCTCGCGCCCATGCGGCCCCGCCCGTGCCAGTGCTTGCGGCGGCGTCCCTTGGCAGGTCCTGCACCAGGGCCCTGAGCCACGACCTACGCTTGCTGCGGACAGGCTGTGACTGGGCGCTTGAGTCGGGCGAAACGCGGTTCTATTCTGTTGACCAAACGATCGTTAGGTGCTGCAACTGCATCATGCAAGCCGTGAGTTGCGGATGGCTGCGGAAAGTGGCCGCGCAGCTAAAGGGGCTGGCGCGCAGGCGCTCCTGACGGCGGTAATCCAGGCGCAAGGAACGCGAGACGTTCCTGTGGGAGGAACATATGAACTTCGATTTCTCTGACGAGCAGAAGCAGCTGCGCGACTCGGCGCGCCGGTTCCTTGAGAAGCAGAGCCCGGTGGCCGTGGTGCGCCGCGTGCTGGAAGGCGATGAGGGTTACGACAAGGACCTGTGGCAGGGCCTGGCCGACATGGGCTTCACCGGCGCGGCGATCCCGGAAGAGTTCGGCGGCGCTGGCCTCGGCTATCTCGAGCTGTGCGTGATCGCTGAGGAGCTCGGCCGTTCGCTCGCCCCGACGCCGTTCTCGTCCACCGTCTATCTCGCCGCCGAATTCCTGCTCGCCGCAGGCTCCGAGGAGCAGAAGCAGGCCTGGCTGCCGAAGATCGCCGCAGGCGAAGTCATCGGCACATTCGCTTACGCCGAGAGCGCCGGCCCGGTCACCGCCGACCGCATCAAGGCCCAGGTCTCGGGCGGCAAGCTGTCGGGAACCAAGCTTCCTGTCGCTGACGGCGCCGTCGCCGACTTCGCCATCGTCGCCGCCCAGTCGGGTTCGGGTCTCGGCCTGTACATCGTCGACCTCAAGGGCGCTGGCGTCACACGCGAGAACGTTGACGTCATCGATCCGAGCCGCAAGCACGCCCGCATCGTCTTCGACGGCGCCGCCGCCGAGCAGCTCGGTTCGGGCGACGCCCAGGCCGTCATCGACGCCGTCTATGACCGCGCCGCCGTGCTGACCGCCTTCGAGCAGGTCGGCGGCTCTGACCGCGCCCTTGAGATGGCCCGCGACTATGCGCTGGAGCGCATCGCCTTCGGTCGCCAGATCGGCTCGTTCCAGGCCATCAAGCACATGCTCGCCGACATGTATGTCTCGGCGACCCTCGCCCGTTCGAACTGCTATTGGGGCGCCTATGCGCTGTCCACTGGCTCGGCCGAGCTGCCGGAGGCCGCCGCCTCCTGCCGCGTCAGCGCCACCAAGGCGTTCCAGCACTGCTCGACCAACAACATCCAGGTGCACGGCGGCATGGGCTTCACCTGGCAGTTTGATTGCCACCTCTACTACAAGCGCTCCAACCTGCTCGCCCTCAATCTGGGCAGCCTCAGCGTCTGGGAAGACAGGCTGATCTCGCGCATGCGCGAGCGCAATTCGGCGCGCGACGCGGCCTGAGCGGCTTCCGGTTCCGCGCGGGATTCCCGCGCGGCCCGTTCCATGGCGCGACCTGGCCGGCGTATCCGGCGGGCGCGTCGCCAAAGGTAGCGGTGGGACAGGCCTCAAGGCTGTCTCCGGCGAGAAGAGGAACAGGGCGATGAACTTTGACGATACCACCGAAGAAGCCGCGTTCCGTGCGGAAGTGCGCGCCTGGATCGACGCCAACGCGCCGCATGATCTCGACCACGACCTGAAGAAGTCGGGCCTCGGCGGCCTGCGTCTGCCAGGTCGCGACATCGTGGCGGAAGCCAAGGCGTGGCAGAAAAAGAAAGCCGACGCCGGCTGGGCTTGCCTGCACTGGCCGAAGGAGTATGGCGGTCGCAGCGCCAGCCCCATCGAGCGGGTGATCTGGCAGCAGGAAGAGGGGATGTACAACCAGCTGGCGGCGCCTTTCGCCATCGGCCAGGGCATGTGCGGCCCCACCGTGATGGCCTACGCCTCGGAAGAGCTGAAGCGGACATATCTGCCGAAGCTGGCCTCGGGCGAGGAGATCTGGTGCCAGCTGTTCTCCGAGCCGGCCGGCGGCTCCGACGTCGCCGCCTTGCGCACCCGCGCGGAGAAGGTGGAAGGCTCGGACGAATGGGTGATCAACGGCCAGAAGATCTGGACCTCAGGCGCCCAGTTCTCTGACTATGGCATCCTGCTGACCCGCACCGATCCGACCGTGCCGAAGCACGCCGGCCTCACCATGTTCATCGTGGACATGAAGGCGCCGGGCGTCGAGGTGCGGCCGATCCACCAGATGAGCGGCGGCCGCGAGTTCAACGAAGTGTTCTTCGAGAACGTGCGCATCCACGACAGCCACCGTCTTGGCGCGGTCAATGACGGCTGGAACGTAGCGCTGACCACGCTGATGAACGAGCGCATGTCGATTGGCTCGCGCCTCGCCACCGGCTTCCCGGAGATCTTCGCCTTCACGTCGGACTTCCAGCTGCCAGATGGCCCGGCCATCGACAACGCCGCCGTGCGTTCGAAGCTGGCTGACTGGGCGGTGAAGTCGAGCGGCCTGCGTTACACGGCGTTCCGCTCGATCTCCAGCCTGTCGAAGGGCGAACGCCCTGGCCCGGAGAACTCGATCGGCAAGCTGGTCGCCGGCGTCATGACCCAGGACATCGCCAAATATGCGCTCGAACTGCAGGGCGAGGCCGGCGTGCTGACCTCGCCAGAGCAGGCGGAGGCGGCGGCCCTGTTCCAGAATCTCGTGCTCCGCACCCCTGGCATGCGTATCGCCGGCGGCACCGACGAGATCCTGCGCAACATTATCGCCGAGCGCGTGCTTGGCCTGCCGGGCGACGTGCGCGTCGACAAGAACGTGCCGTTCAACCAGGCGCCGGGGCGCTGAGGCAGTCCACCATCAGGGGCGGCGCCGCCAGCGCCGCCCGACACGCACACGGGGCAGGCGTGGCCAGCGGCCAGCCGCCACAACAGCAAGAATGACCGGGACCTCCCGGGGGAAATGAACCGATGAATTTTGACGATACCCCAGAAGAAGCCGCCTTCCGCCAGGAGGCGCGCGCCTGGATCGCCGCCAATGCGCCGAAGCACCTGAAGGAAGAGCTGGAGCTGTCGGGCTTTGGCGGTCTGTATCTGAAGAGCGAAGACCCGATGGAGGCCGGCAAGGCCTGGCAGAAGAAAAAGGCCGAAGCCGGATGGGCCTGCCTGCACTGGCCGAAGGAATATGGCGGCCGCGGCGCCACGCCGATCGAGCGCGTGATCTGGGGCCAGGAAGAGGGCGTCTACGCCAAGCTCTCCGGCCTGTTCACCATCGGCCATGGCATGTGCGGCCCGACCGTGATGGCCTGGGGTTCGGAAGAGGCCAAGCGCGAGCGTCTGCCGACCCTCGCCTCGGGCGAGGAGATCTGGTGCCAGCTGTTCTCGGAGCCGGCCGCCGGCTCTGACCTCGCCGGTCTGCGCACCCGCGCCGAGCGCGCCGATGACGGCTCGGGCGACTGGATCATCAATGGCCAGAAGATCTGGACCTCGGGCGCCCAGCATTCGCAGTGGGGCCTGCTGTTGACCCGCACCGACCCGAATGTGCCGAAGCACAAGGGTCTGACCATGTTCTTCCTCGACATGCGCTCGCCGGGCGTGGAGGTGGTGCCGATCCGCCAGATGAACGACCAGCGCTCGTTCAACGAGGTGTTCTTCACCAATGTGCGCATTCCGGACAGCCAGCGGCTTGGCCCGGTGGGCAATGGCTGGAACGTCTCGCTGACCACGCTGATGAACGAGCGCCTGTCGATTGGCTCCGGCATGCCGACGGGCTTCCCTGACCTGATCGACTTCGCCATCCAGTGCGGCGACATCGACAACGCCGCCGTGCGCACGAAGCTGGCTGACTGGGCGGTGAAGGCCTCGGGCCTGAAGTTCACCGCCTTCCGGGCCCTGTCGGCGCTGTCGAAGGGCGAGACCCCCGGCCCGGAGAACTCGATCGGCAAGCTGGTGGCCGGCGCCATGATGCAGGACATCGCCCGCTACGCCATGGAATTGCAGGGCGAGGCCGGCATGCTGACCGACGCTAAGGACGCCGAGGCGCGCGGCAAGTTCCAGGCCATGGCGCTGCGCTCGCCCGCCACCCGCATCGAGGGCGGTTCGGACGAGATCCTGCGCAACATCATCGCCGAGCGCGTGCTGAACCTGCCGTCTGACGTGCGCGTCGACAAGGACGTGGCCTTCAACGCCATCCCGACCAGCGGTCGCAAGTAATCACGCCCAGGCTGCGCCCGCCACGGCGGGCGGCGGCCTGCGGCTTCACCTTACGGCGTCTCTCCGCCCGGCCCTGGTGGTCGGGCGTGAGCGCATCGCCGCCATGGTTCATCCAGGGGAAATTCGATGATCAAGACACGTTTCACCGAGATGTTCGGCGTTGAACATCCCATCGCCCAGGGCGGCATGCAGTGGGTTGGCAAGGCTGAGCTGGTCTCCGCCGTCGCCAATGCCGGCGGCCTCGGCTTCATCACGGCGCTGACCCAGCCGACGCCAGAAGATCTGGCCAAGGAAATCAAGCGCACCCGCGAGATGACCGACAAGCCGTTCGGCGTCAATCTGACCATTCTGCCGGCGATCAACCCGCCGCCTTACGCCGAATACCGCGCCGCGATCATTGAATCGGGCGTCAAGGCGGTTGAGACGGCTGGCTACAAGCCGGAAGAGCACATCAACGAGTTCAAGAAGCACGGCGTCAAGGTCATTCACAAATGCACCGCCGTCCGTCACGCGGTCTCGGCCCAGCGCATGGGCGCCGACGCCATCTCGATCGACGGCTTTGAGTGCGCCGGTCACCCGGGCGAGGACGACATTCCGGGCCTGATCCTGATCCCGGCCGCCGCCGAGAAGATCACCATCCCGATGATCGCCTCGGGCGGCTTCGGCGACGGTCGTGGCCTCGCTGCCGCCTTGGCGCTGGGCGCCGAGGGCATCAACATGGGCACCCGCTTCATGGCGACGAAGGAGGCCCCGATCCATCAGAAGATCAAGGAGCAGCTGGTCGCCAATGACGAGCGCGCCACCGATCTGATCTTCCGCACCATGCGCAACACCTCGCGCGTCGTGCGCAACGTCGTCAGCACCGAAGTGGTGCAGAAGGAGCGTGAGGGCGCCAAGTTCGAGGACGTGCGGCACCTGGTGGCCGGCGCCCGCGGCAAGATGGTCTATGAAACCGGCGATCCGGACCACGGCATCTGGACCGCTGGCATGATCCAGGGCCTGATCCACGACATTCCGAGCTGCGACGAGCTGATTTCGCGCATCGTCGCCGACGCGGAAGCCATCATCAAGGGTCGCCTGGCCGGCTTTGTGAGCTGATCCCGGGCGTCGCCGACGCCTTGAGGCCGGGCCGGCGCGCAAGCGTGGGCCCGGCCTTTTTTATCTGGCTGCGCGCCTGCTTTAACTGGCTGCGCGCCGGCTTTAACTGGCTGCGCGCCGGCGTGGCGCGCCACAGCTTTGGGCCCGCAAGGGCCGCCCGCGACCCTCAGGTCGCCACAGGAGGAACATCATGACCCAGCTGGTGCTCAGGGAAGACCGCGATGGCTGCGCCATCCTCACCCTCAACCGCCCCGACAAGCTGAACTCGCTGAATGTCGAACTGTTCGCCGACCTTGAGCGCCATGTGGACGCCATCGCCGGCCAGACCGACAGCATTGGCCTCGTTATTGTGCGCGGCGGCGGCAAATGTTTCTCGGCCGGCCACGACCTCAACGACATCGCCGCCGGTGAGAAGCCGCCGCGCCCGCATTTCCAGTCCAGCGTCATCGAAAAGCTGGCTAACCTGCCGCAGCCGGTGATCACCGCCGTGCACGGCCATTGCTACACAGGCGCGCTGGAGCTGGCGCTGGCCGGCGATCTGCTGGTGTGCGCCGAGAACGCCAAATTCGCCGACACCCACGCGCGCTGGTCGCTGACTCCGGTGTGGGGCATGAGCCAGCGCCTGCCGCGCCGCGTCGGCCTGCCCAAGGCGCGCGAGATGATGTTCACCGCCCGCACCTATACGGGGCGCCAGGCCGAAGCCATGGGCCTCGCCAACATCTGTGTCGCCGACGCTGATTTCGACGCCGAGCTCGACAGCCTGGCGAAGGCGATCCTCGCCAATTCCTGGTTCAGCCACCGCGCCAACAAGGCGCTGCTCAACGACACCGATGGCCTGCCGCTCGCCGCTGGCCTCAGCCATGAGATCGCCCGCACCCGCGGCGTCGGCCCCGACATGGCCGACCGCATCGCCGCCTTCCAGAACAAGACGGCGAAGATTTCGTAACCGGCTGACGGGCGTCGCCTGCGGATGTGCGGGCGGCGCCTGTCCCGAGACGCACGTGACGCCATGGCATGCGCTGTGGCGTTTTCCGTTGTTGTGAAAAAATAACGCTCAAGATGCGCGATAAGTTATCGTCACCAATCAGGATTATTGAATATTTGGTAAAATAATTATCGGCTTTCCATTGAATAACAGTAAACGGGAGCGCGATGTTAAAGGCATGCCTGATGTGCCGGGCGTTGATTCTTGCCCTGGCGGCGGCGCTGGCCTCGCTGGACGGGGTTCTACATGGGCGCCAACGGCGGCTATGGCGCTGCCCTTCCGAAGCTGTCGGGGGTGAGCTGGAACGCTTGCGCCAGTGAGGGCTACACGGCGATCGCGCATATGATGACGTCAATCCCGGCGCGAAGGCTCATACATTGCGCAACGCCAACACACGCGGCCGATTATACATGAGCGCCAGGAGCCGTGGTGAACGTCAGCGTGTTGCGCGCGGAGTTACGCTACCGGTTCTGAGCGGCCGGCATCGCCAACAAGGCCTGATAGCGGAGCCGGATGGGCATGACTGATCGGGTTCTGGTCACGCTCGAGTGGCGTTTGAGCTTTGCCGGGAGCGACGCGTCGGCATCGTCGCGGCCTGGTATGGGCCGGGCGCTGTGAGCCGGCGCGGGGGCGGCGCCCGATGGGGACTGTGGCGCCGTAGCGTCAGTGTAGACGTCGCAGCGCAGCGACGATGGCTGGCGCCTCCAGATGGGGATTATAGCCGCTGGCGCTGCTGATCTACCCCTTGCGGGTGTAAACCTGCTATTCCGGAGTAGATTATGTCTAGAAAATTGAAAGTTATTGCTGCAGCGGCGCTGTCTCTGTCATGTGCAACGGTTGCGGTTGCTGCCGATCTTCCCGCCCGTTACGTTGCGCCGGTTGCGCCGGAGGCGCCGAAGCCCGCGTTTACTTTTGACGGATTTTATGCCGGCGTGAACGGTGGCTATGGCATGGGGGTTGGCAATGGCCAGGGCTGGAAGCCCTCCTCGCTGTTCGGCAAGCGCAAGAAGGGCGGGCACGCCGGCGTGCGCCAGAGCGAGCGTAAGGACGGGCGTGGCGGTTTCGTTGGCGGCGCCCAGCTCGGTTACAATGTCCAGCAGGGACAATTTGTCTTTGGTATTGAGACCGACCTCAACTATGCCGGCCTGTCGCTCGCCAGCAAGCGGGTGACGTCGTCCGCCGCCGAGACCTCCAGGAATGCGCGTGTCAACTGGTTCGGCACGCTACGCCCGCGGATTGGTTTCGTGCCGACCGAGCGGCTGATGATCTACGGTACGGGTGGTCTCGCCTACGGCAGCGTGACGTCGGCGCGCGACGCCGCGATGGCGGGCGCAAGTGTCGGCGAGCGCCGCAGCGACGTGCGCGTGGGCTATACGCTTGGCGCAGGCGTCGAGTATGCGATCGCCGACAATGTGACGCTGCGCGGCTCCTATGACTTCGTTGACCTGGGGCGTGGCGGTCGCGGTCGTAAGTCAACGGTCGCCCCGGCGGCGGATACGGTGGCGGCGGGAGCGAGGGACCGTGCGCGATTCCAGGTCTTCCGCGTGGGCCTCAACTACCGGTTCTGATCACGTCGGTCAGCCAGGGGACGACGCCGGGCCAGATGCCGAAATCTTGCCGCTGATGTTGTCCAGCGTGGGCGGGTTGTCGCCGATCCGCCCACGTCTCTGTCGCCAGGGCCCGCCATGGTCAGAAGGCATGTCAGGTCGCGGCTGCGTCAGCATCGTTCCGGCCTGACAGGAGCGGCGGAGCGCTGCAGTGTGCGGGCGATCGGGCGAGGCCGTTGGGCGCTGTCGCACAGGCAGGCGCCGCAAGCCGACGCGGGCCCGTGGGTTCAGGCTGACCGGCGCTGCAATGGCGTCGTGGCGCCGCCAGGGTGGCGGCGACAGTACGCTGCAGGATGCTTTTCGTTGCGATGCGCTGGAGCGTGCTGACGCAGCCCGCGCGTTGTGGACGGCGCCGCATGGTCAGTGATGGGGTGTGACGCCCGCGCAACGACGTCACCGCAAGTAATAAATCAAGGGATACATCGTATTTACAGTCTAAGACAATGATGTGATTTTCTATTCATTCGAATAAGATGTCGATGAGTGGAGAAATTCATGTGCAGGTCGCTTGGCCTTGCTGTCATTGTCGCATCATCCCTGGCTTCGGCGGCCGTCGCAGCAGATCTTCCATCACGGAAATACGCACCGCCGGCGCCGTCTGCGCTGGCGCCCGTGTTCACATGGACCGGGTTTTACGTCGGCGTAAACGCCGGCGTCGCCTTTCTGGGTGATCAACAGCGTAACGCTGCCGACGCCACCGTCGCGATGTCCGGAAGCGCGTCGAGCACGGCGCTTGTCACGGCTCCGAACCGTGGGAAGCGCAACACCGCCTCGTTTACGGGCGGCGGCCAGATCGGCTTCAATTATCAATTGGGCGCGGCCGTGATTGGCGTCGAAACCGACTTCAATTACGCGCGTCTGACCCGCGTCCGGGGCGTCAGCGTTGTCAGCGCCGAAGGGAACATGAATGCAAATCTGCGCGCCGAACTCGAATGGTTCGGCACAGTGCGCGCGCGACTTGGCTTCATGCCGATGGACCAGCTCCTCGTCTACGCGACAGGCGGTCTCGCCTATGGTTCGGTGAAAGCCAGTATTGAAGGGGCCTCTGGTCTGACTGGGGTTGTGCGGGGCGGCGAGGGGTCGCGCGACAAGATCCGGGTCGGATGGACGCTGGGGGCAGGCGCTGAATATGCCCTGACGAACAACATCTCCATCAAGGGTGAATATGCCTATGTTGACCTCGGGCAGCAGCGGCATCGCTCCTCCGGGCTCACCTTTGCGAATGGCGCCGGACAGCTGGTCACCGCCAATATGGGGATGAGACACGATTCCCGGTTCCATGTGGTGCGCGCCGGTCTGAATTACCGGTTCTGACCTTGGGTCAGTACTCTGCACAGCCATGCAAGCAATAGCCCGGCCTGCGCCGGGCTATTGCTATTGGGCGCACGGCTTGAGCTTGGGGCGCATCAGGGAAAGCCGCCAATACCGCGCCATGCATGGCGTTGCGTGGGAGCCTGCCTCCCGATAGCGTTCGGCCAGTCCCGGACAGCGCAGTCGCGGCGCAAAAGCTGCGGCTGGCTTCATGGTCAGCCTACCGCTTGCGCCCACGCGCCGGCTTTGTCTGTGCCGGCAGGACGGGGCGGGGCGGGGCGGTGAAATCGTCGGCGCCGAGCGGCAGCTCGCGATTGTGCGGGCCCATCTCGTCCAGCGTCGGCTTGCGCGCCCGGGATTTTGGCGCGGGCCTGGGCGGCTCGTTGGCGGCGCGGCCATAGCGGCGTTCGCCGGCATAGCCGCCGGCGCTGCGCTCCACATCGGCCTGGCGGGCGAGCGGATCGTCGGCGATGGCCAGTTCCGTCGCCTGCAGGCGCTTGATCTCGTCGCGCAGCCGGGCGGCGGTCTCGAAGTCGAGATCGGCGGCGGCCGTGCGCATGCGCTTTTCGAGATCGGCGATCACCGCCTGCATGTTGTGGCCGACTGGCGCCGCTTCGCCGCTCAGGCCAGCGTCGACGGTGACGCGATCGCGCTCATATACGCTGTCGAGAATGTCGGCGATATTCTTGCGCACGCTCTGCGGCGTGATGCCATTGGCCGCGTTCCACGCCATCTGCTTTTCACGGCGACGGCGGGTCTCGTCCAGCGCCCGCTCCATCGAGCCGGTCATCTGGTCTGCGTAAAGGATCACCCGGCCATCGACATTACGGGCGGCGCGGCCAATGGTCTGGATCAGCGAAGTCTCCGAGCGCAGGAAGCCTTCCTTGTCGGCGTCGAGAATGGCGACGAGGCCGCACTCGGGGATGTCGAGTCCTTCACGCAACAGATTGATGCCGACCAGCACGTCGAAGGCGCCGAGGCGCAGGTCGCGGATGATCTCGATCCGCTCCAGCGTGTCGATGTCCGAGTGCATGTAGCGCACCCGCACGCCGTTCTCGTGCAGATATTCGGTGAGGTCCTCGGCCATGCGCTTGGTCAGCACGGTGAGCAGCGTGCGATAGCCCTGGGCGGCCGTGGCGCGGATTTCGCCGAGCACGTCATCGACCTGGCTGCGGGCCGGGCGGATTTCCACCGGCGGATCGACCAGACCGGTGGGGCGGATAACCTGTTCGACGAAGACGCCGCCGGTCTGCTCCATTTCCCACGCGCTAGGCGTGGCCGAGACGTGCACCGTCTGCGGCCGCATCGCCTCCCATTCCTCAAAGCGCAGCGGCCGGTTGTCGAGGCAGGATGGCAGGCGGAAGCCATATTCGGCCAGCGTCGCCTTGCGCCGGAAGTCGCCGCGATACATCGCGCCGATCTGCGGCACGGTGACATGGCTCTCGTCGACAAACACCAGCGCATTGTCGGCGAGATATTCGAACAGGGTCGGCGGCGGCTCGCCCGGCTTGCGACCGGTGAGGTAGCGCGAATAATTCTCAATGCCCGCGCAGGCCCCGGTCGCCTCCATCATCTCCATATCGAAAACCGTGCGCTGCTCCAGCCGCTGCGCCTCCAGATAGCGCCCGGACCGGTTGAGCTGGTCGAGCCGCTGCTTCAGCTCGGCCTTGATGCTCTTGATCGCCTGCCCCAGGGTTGGCTTGGGCGTGACATAGTGCGAATTGGCGTAAACCTTGACGAAGGACAGATCCGCCGTCTTGTGGCCGGTCAGCGGATCGAATTCGGCGATGCTGTCGATCTCGTCGCCAAACAGGCTGATGCGCCAGGCGCGATCTTCCATATGGGCCGGGAACAGTTCGATGACGTCGCCGCGCACCCGGAAGGTGCCACGACCGAAATCCGCCTGGATGCGCTTGTATTGCAGCGCCACCAGATCCGCCAGTAACTGCCGCTGCTCGATGCGTTCGCCAACCTTTAGCGAGAAGGTCATGGCGGTGTAGGTTTCGACCGAGCCGATACCATAGATGCACGACACCGAGGCGACGATAATGACGTCGTCGCGCTCCAGCAGGGCGCGGGTGGCCGCGTGGCGCATCCGGTCGATCTGTTCGTTCACCGTGCTCTCTTTTTCGATATAGGTGTCCGAGCGCGGCACGTAGGCTTCAGGCTGGTAATAATCGTAATAAGAGACGAAGTATTCGACGGCGTTATCGGGGAAGAATGATTTGAACTCGCCATAGAGCTGCGCCGCCAGCGTCTTGTTGTGGGCGAGGATGAGCGCTGGCCGCTGCGTCTTCTGGATCACCTGGGCCATGGTGAAGGTTTTGCCCGAGCCGGTGACGCCGAGCAGCACCTGGTCGCGCTCATGCTGTTCGACGCCCGCCACCAGCTCCTTGATGGCCTGGGGCTGGTCGCCGGCAGGCTCGAACTCGGATACCAGCCGGAACGCCATGCCGCCTTCCGACTTCTCCGGGCGCGGCGGCCGGTGCGGCGTCCACGGCTTGGCGTCCAGCCGCGGATCGCCGCTGGCCAAGAGGCTCTCCAGCGCGGTGCGCGTCGCCTGGGCGCCTGGCGTCAGCGACGGATCAGGGTCATCGGGCGAAATGGCGACATTGCCTTCGCGCACCCGACGCGGCGCGGCGTTGAGAATGTCATCACGGCTCAGCGCGCCGTCGGCCTCGCCCCATTTGCGGGCGCGCTTGGCGCCAGAATCTGTCGCCGCTGCAGCGCCATCAGCCGGGGTGGCGTTGGTCGCGTCATAGCGCGCCTGCGGCGTCTCGCCGAAGCCATCCTGGGCCGCATCCTGCGTCGCCGTTTTGGCCTTGCGCGCGGCGGCGCGACGGGCCTTCAGATCGGCCTGATCACTGGCGGCCGTGCCAGGCCCGGCGCGTCCCTTGTTGAGCGCCGGATTGAGCAGTGCGGCGAGATGCTCATCAAGCGGAACCAGCTCGGGACGCGCGGCGCGCGACCGCGGCGTCTTCGCCGCTGTGGCCCTGGCGGGCCGCTTGCGCGCAGACGCGTCAGCTGCGTCAGAAGGGGTGTCCGGCGTCTGGGGCTTTTTCGGCATGGCGCTAATATGGGGGCTATTGGTCTCTGAGACAAACCCGGAACATCGCTGATCACCAACCTGTCACGCCAGGGGACGGGGCAGTGGGCCGATCAGGCCTTGCGGAAGAAGTCAGGATGGGGGCGAGCAGCGGGCAGGGCGAGGCAGGGGAGGGCGACGCAGGGCAGGGCGAGGACGTTGCGCCGCCTGGCGCGCGGCGCTGGGCGCCGGGCCAGTCTCGACAACCTCACGCCGCGTCGAGCAGGCGGCGGGTGACGACGGCGACGCGGCACAGCCAGGCGATGCGCCGGGTCACCGCGTCCTTGTCCTGCTGCACATCGGGACCTTGCGCCGTGGCCCTGGCCCGCCAGACGGCGAACTCGACCTCCATCAGCGCATCCTCGCCAATGCTGTGCGACCACACTGCCGCCGGGACGTTGCACAGGGTGGTCACCGCATCAATGCGGATGACGCCATAGGCCTTTTGCGGGCGCAGCAGCAGGCGGGGCACGCCGCCCCGAATGCCGGCCCCGGCCGGATCCATGTCGATGCGCACCAGCGGCCACGGGGCGAGCGGGCCGCCATGCGCCGCCAGCAGTCTGTCGCCGACGGCGCGAAACCGCTCTGCCCGGCTGGCGATGGCGGTCGCCATATCCTGCTGGCTGCGCAGGGCGTCGAGCATGGGGGCCAGCGCGTGCAGGGCGCCATAGACGCCGGGGGCGTCGTTGTCAGCGGCGGGGGTCAGATGGCGCAAAGCGGCGATGATGGCGGCGCGCCGCGCTTCGGGCGCGTCGCTGGCGGTGACGAAGGCGGTGAGGGCTTCTCGCCCCAGTTCGGGCGCTGACGTCTCGCTGTTCGCCTCAACCATGCGCCTGTCCTCCCATTTCCGCGCCACTTGCGCTGCGGCTTGCGCCTCCGCCCTTGCCACAGCCTGCGTCTCTCCGCTACGCCTGTGGCCGCAAACAGCCGCCAGCATGGGCTGGCCTGGAGCGGTTCCTCGCCAGGCGATGGGGCCATGCTCCAGTTTTCATTGTGATGAGTGAACCGGCATGCATCTGGCGCGGGCCCGATGGCGGTCGCTCCTGTCCGGCGAGGCGCGCATACGATGACACAAGCGATCCAGCTGCGCTGCAATATTTGCGGCGGCGAGTCCTTCCTGGACATGCCGGGCCGGCCGAAGGTGCGTTGCGAAAGCTGCGGGTCGCTGGAGCGCACGCGAATCTGCGCCATGCGGCTGCAGGGGGATCTGAAGCCGAAGCCTGGCGCCAGCGTGCTGCATTTTGCGCCGGAGCGCGGCCTCGCCGCCTTCCTGCGCGCGCTATCGCAGGGCGCCTATCGCGCCGTCGACATCGCGCCGGAAAACTATCCGGGCTCGGGGGCGGAGAAATTCGATCTGTGCCGGGATGTGTTTGACCTGCCCGAGAACGCCTATGACGTGATCGTGCTCAATCACGTGCTCGAGCATATCGAGTGCAACTATTCCGCGGTGTTGCTGCGGCTGGCCCGCTCGCTGACCGATGACGGCGTGATGCTGTTCTCGGTGCCGGTCGAGGGTGAGGAGTTTCGCGACAATATTGCGCTGGGCACGCTGGAGGATAAGGCCGCCCGCTTCGGCGCCTTCCGCCATTACCGCAATTTTGGCCGCGCCTTCATCGGCGAGACCCTTGGCATGTTGTTCCACATGCCTGCGGATAATGATCTGACCCGATATTTCACCGAAGATCAGCTGCGCACGGCGTCGATTCGGCCCAATCACTGGCATAAGGTCACGGGCGCCACGGTGTTCGCCGTGCGCAAGCGCGACATCAGGGTGTGATATAATAAGCGTTCGGGCGCCTCAGGCGTCTGTCCGGCTGCAGATCGCACGTCGATCAGGCGCAACGGCGCGACGGCAGTCACGCCGCCGCAGACCTTGAGTTATCGCACCCCAGTGACTTGGCGCATCACGGTGACTTAGCGCACCACCGTGGTGACGATCGCCGGCCCGCTGTTGCTGTGCGCCATCTGCGGCCCGGTCTGGCGCTCACCGCCCACGGGCATGGTGCTGACCACCGCCATGGTGCCGACGGCCAAAGTAATCACCAGCGCCAGTGAAAAGCGGAACTGCCGGCCAGCTTCGGCGCGGCTCACCCGGCCAATGTCAAACCCACCCGCGTTGCGGCGGGAGTTGAAATCTTCCAGGCGGATCGGGTCATGGCTCTGCATGTCGCTCACTCCGGTTGGTCATGTGTGCGCGTCATCGGCGGCCACGGCGGCAATCTGCCCCATGTGACCAACATCCATGGTGCGCCGGCACACATCTGTGTCGCTTGAAACCATCAGGCGGTTCATCGCTGGCGCATCGCCGCCCGTCGCGGGGGCTTTGCCTGCGTTCCCGGTGATTTGCCGGTCGCCAGCATGGTTTCTGAAAAGTAAACCCGCTCTGGCCGCAGTTGTTCCGGAAAATTGTTGATGGGCGCCTGCGGCAGGGGCGCGGGAAAAAAATGTGCGGCCTGACGTGATTGCAGGCCTGCATCGCCGATCTGTGGCTTGCGCCCCGCCGCAGGGGGGCTTAGACCAAGCCGCCTCTTCCTCCGCCGCGCGGAGGCATTTTCCCTGACTGTTTAAGGAGATCAGTCGTGGCTTTCCTTTCCGACGCTCTCGGCCGCATGAAGCCTTCCGCCACGATCGTGGTGACGCAAAAAGCGCGCGACCTGAAAGCGCAGGGTCGCGACGTGATCTCGCTCTCCGTTGGTGAGCCTGATTTCGACACCCCGGACCACATCAAGCAGGCTGGCATCGCCGCCATTGAGCGTGGCGAAACCCGTTATCCGCCGGTGTCGGGCATCCAGCCGCTGCGCGAGGCCATCGCCCGCAAGTTCAAGCGTGAGAACGACCTCGACTACAAGCCGTCGCAGACCATCGTCGGCACCGGCGGCAAGCAAATCCTGTTCAACGCGCTGATGGCCACCATCAATGCCGGCGACGAGGTGGTGATTCCGGCCCCTTACTGGGTGTCCTATCCGGAAATGGTCGCCCTGTGCGGCGGCACGCCGGTGTTCGCCGAGACCACCATCGCCAATAATTTCAAGCTGCAGGCCGCCGAGCTTGAGGCTGCGATCACCCCAAAGACCAAATGGGTGATCCTCAACTCGCCGTCCAACCCCTCGGGCGCGGCCTACAGCTTTGACGAGATGAAGGCGCTCACCGACGTGCTGCTGCGTCATCCGCATGTCTGGGTGCTGACCGACGACATGTATGAGCACCTGGTCTATGGCGATTTCAAATTCGTCACCCCAGCCCAGGTCGAGCCGCAGCTGTATGACCGCACGCTGACCATGAACGGCGTCTCCAAGTCTTACGCCATGACCGGCTGGCGTATTGGCTACGCCGCTGGCCCCGAGCATCTGATCAAGGCCATGGACACCCTGCAGGGTCAGCAGACCTCGGGCGCCTGCACCATCGCCCAGTGGGCCTCGGTGGAGGCGCTGGATGGTCCGCAGGACCACCTTGGCGTGTTCCGCAAGGCGTTTGAGGAGCGGCGCGACCTCGTGGTGTCGATGCTCAACCAGGCGGCGCATCTGCAGTGCCCGACCCCGGAAGGCGCGTTCTATGTCTATCCGTCCTGCGCGGGCGCGATCGGCCTGAAGACGCCAGACGGCAAGGTGATCAACAATGACGAGGACTTCGTCACGGCGCTGCTGGAATCCGAAGGCGTCGCCGTGGTGCATGGCTCGGCGTTCGGCCTTGGCCCGAACTTCCGCGTCTCTTACGCCACCTCGACCGCGGTGCTGGAAGACGCCTGCACCCGCATCCAGCGCTTCTGCGCCTCGCTGCGCTGATCGCCTGACCGATCGCTGAATGCTTCTGAAGGCCGCCCCCCGTGGGCGGCCTTTTGCATTGCGATCAAGCCCTCCGCCAGCGCCAGCCGGTCGACCATTGCGCGATAGCCCGGGCGGCAGGCGCACTGGTTGCGCGCGGCTTCGGCGCCCGTCCCGGCGCTCGCATGCCTCTCCGCCCTCTGCTGCAGCGCCCCCGTCGAGGACACACAGGCCAGTTGACCCGCATATTGGCGCATGGGCGCCGCTGTTTCCGGGCAAATCTTGGTCTTTGGTCTGTGTCGACCCTCCGGCGCGTTGCAGCTACCCTGAGGCAAACAGGGCTGGCGTAAGCGCTGGCGCCGGCTGTGGCGCGCGCGGGGGCGGTCGACAAGGCGCAGAAGCGCACTGGCGGAGGGACGGATGCAAGCGACGGTTGCGGCGGCGCAGGAGCGCCCATGGCTGAAGAGTTACCCGGCGGGCGTGCCGGCTGATATTGATCAGGCCAGCGTCGGCACGCTGGTCGACCTGTTCCGGGTCAGCGTCGCCAAATTCGCCGACAAGCCTGCCTATGAGAGCTTCGGCGTGCGCATGAGCTTCGGCGACCTGAGGCGCGAGGCCGAGGCCTTCGCCAGCTGGCTGCAGCAATCCGGCGTCGGCAAGGGCGACCGCGTCGCCATCATGATGCCGAATGTTCTCGCCTTCCCGGTCGCCATGTTTGGGGCGCTGCTGGCTGGTTGCACGGTGGTCAACGTCAATCCGCTGTACACGCCGCGCGAGCTGGAGCACCAGCTCAATGATTCAGGCGCCCGCGTGCTGGTGGTGCTGGAGAATTTCGCCGTCACCGTGCAGCAGGCCTTGCCGCGCCTGCGGCTTGATCGCATCCTGATCGCCAGCCCCGGCGACGAGATGGGCTTCAAGGGCCTGATCGTCAATGCGGTGTCGCGTTACATCAAGAAAGCGGTGCCGGCGTGGAATATCCCGGCCGCCATCCGCCTGTCCGAGGCGCTGGGCAAGGGCCGCGGCAAGCCGCCGACCCCGGTGAGCGTCAGCAAGGACGATCTGGCCTTCCTGCAATATACCGGCGGCACCACGGGCGTCTCCAAGGGCGCCATGCTGACCCATGGCAATGTCGCCAGCAATGTTGAGCAGTCGGATCTGTGGTTCAACGGCGGCGCGGCGCCAGAAGCTGATCCGGTGATGGTCACGGCGCTGCCGCTGTATCACATCTTCGCGCTGACCGCCTGCTGCCTGTTCATGCTGAAATCCGGCGGCTGCTCGCTGTTGATCGCCAATCCGCGCGACATCGATGGCTTCGTCAAGACGCTGAAGGGCGTGCGCTTCACCCGCATGTCTGGCGTCAACACGCTGTATAATGCGCTGGCGCATCATCCCGGCATTCGCGAGGTGGATTTCTCGCATCTGGCCTTCTCGGTGGCGGGCGGCATGGCGACCCAGGCCCCGGTGGCGAAATTGTGGAAGGACCTCACCGGCTCGCCGATCCTCGAAGGCTATGGGCTGTCCGAGACCTCGCCGGTGGTGACGGCCAATCCGTCCAATCTGGAGGAATTCTCGGGCACGATCGGTTATCCCATGCCGTCGACCTATGTGGCGATCCGCGACAGCGATAACCAGGATGTGCCCCTGGGCGAACCAGGCGAATTGTGCGTCAAGGGCCCGCAGGTGATGCCTGGCTACTGGAACCGGCCGGACGAGACCGCCAAGGTGATGACGCCAGATGGCTATTTCCGCACCGGCGACGTGGCGGTGATGCAGCCCGACGGCCAGTTCCGCATCGTTGACCGGGCCAAGGACATGATCCTGGTGTCGGGCTTCAACGTCTATCCCAACGAGGTGGAGGAGGTGCTGGCCTCGCATCCTGGCGTGCTGGAGGCGGCGGTTGTCGGCGCGCCAGACGGGGCGACCGGCGAGCGGGTGGTGGCCTATGTGGTGCGCACCGACCACAGCCTCACCGAAGAGGCGGTGCGCGCCTTCGCCCGCGAACGGCTGGCCGCCTACAAGTCGCCGAAGCAGGTGGTGTTCCGCGACGAATTGCCGAAGACCAATGTCGGCAAGGTGCTCCGGCGCGCCCTGCGCGAAGGCCAGTAACGCGGCCTGGCGGCGGCAGCGCTGACAGCAGCATCAGGCGCGGGCCGCCCCACGGCGGCTTGCTCGCCTTGAGGCGTTGGCTTTGCAAATGCGGCCGCCGGGACGACAGGCCGCCGGGCAAGCCCGACTTCAGCGGCAGTGGAGAGGCGACGGCCAGCGACGATTGCCCTCGTTACCCCCCAGCCCCCGCCTGCGCGCAGCCATTCCAGTGCGGCTAAAGGAGAGGCCTCTGGCCGGGTGACCCTCACGGGATGCTGGCGGCGCGTTTTGGGTCTCAGCGAGCAGGCGCCAACTCGCCCGTTCGCCAGCTCGGCAAGTCGTCGGCTCGGCAAGTCGCCAACCAGGCAAGCCCCAGGGCGCGGCGTCGGGTGCGCACGGCAAAACCAGTCACCAGTGACTGGTATTCATTGACCATGTAAACATCGCAGTCACCTGATCCCTGAGGCCGCGTAAGTAATCATCCGCTGGGGGGGTGGCGAGCCTGCGCGCGACATGCCGTGCTGCGACCACGTGCTGCTGCGGCGCAGCAGCGGTTATTCCATGCATATGGCGCAGAGGCGCCGCTGCGGATATCGGTCGCCTTCGCCGGCGCCCAGACATCGGTGCGCAGGACAACAGTCAGGAAAGAAAAAAGGTCGGGTTCCATTTAGAAACCCGACCCTGAGTTGTTCCGCTATGAACGGAACACTTCCAGAGGGGAACGGTGAAAACTGCACTCAACGCCGGGAGGCGGTGCGGAGCACTGCTTTCATCCACTTACCATTGTCACCAGACGCCCGATTTAATCAAGCGTAAGATGCATCATGTCTGCCATGCGCGCGTGACATGTAATCACAGACTCGCGAGCCAGTTCCGGTGAATTCTTGCCAGATCAGATATTTAACACCGCAAAGGTACGGTGTGTGCAGACTTCCTTACGTGAAATCTGATGCACCTGGGGCAATGGTAGAGAAATATTTGCCGGCCCGCCGGGCCAGACAGCGCGGCGGCCAGGGCCCCGCCCGGTGTGGCCAGCCCCCGGCTGCCCGGGTCCGCCCCGTGCGTGTGCGGCGTGCCTGATCAATCAGGGTTGACGCGAGCGATAATTCGCGCCGCCGCCAGAGCATTGCGTCAGTTGCGCGAAATGCAGCCGCGCCGCCGCAGGGGCAGGGTCTCAGGGCATGGCTGGCGGCAGGGCGCCGCCAGCGGACCTGACCACCATCGCGGCTCAATAGGCCCAGCGCTGGGCCTTGCTAATCAGGAAGTCGCGGAACACCTGCACGCGGGCCACCGCCTTCATCTCTTCGGGATAGACCAGATAGGAATCGAGCGCCGGCAGCTCATTGGCGGGCAGCACCTGCACAAGGCCCGAGGTTGGCTCAACCAGATAGTCGGGCAGCACGGCGATGCCGATGCCGACGTCGACGGCGCGCTTCAGGGCGGAGATATTGTTGACCACCATGTGATAGGGGCGCGGATCCTTGGGCTCGCGACCCGCCGTGGCCAGCCAGTGCGCCGAGACCAGGAAGGGCGGCACCGAGCCGCCGTAGCACAGGATCCGGTGGCGATCGATGTCCTCGAACGATTCCGGCAGGCCGTGCCGCTTGGCGTAATCCTGTGAGGCGTAAACGTGGAAGTGCACGGCGAACAGCCGGCGCTGGATCAGGTCAGCCTGCACCGGCTGACGCAGGCGCAGGGCGATGTCCGCCTCGCGCATCGACAGGTCGAGCTCTTCGTCGGTGAGGATCAGTTCGATTTTTACGTCGGGGTAGAGATCGAGAAACTCACCCAGCCGCGGCGTCAGCCACGCGGCGCCGAGGCCCAGCGTGGTGGTGACCTTGAGTTCGCCCGAGGGCCGCTCGCGCGAGTCGGTGAGACGGGCGCGGGTGGCGTCGAGACGCATGGTCATCTCACGCGCCGTGCGGAACAGCAGTTCGCCCTGCTCAGTCAGGATGAGGCCGCGGGCGTGCCGGTGAAACAACGGCGCCTTCAGTTCGCGCTCAAGCGCGCTGACCTGGCGGCTGACCGCCGACTGGCTCAACCCTAGGTCGTCGCCGGCGCGGGTGAAGCTGCCAGCTTCCGCGACGGTGTAAAAAATTCTGATCTTGTCCCAATCCATGGCTTTCCCGTTCCCCCTGTCGACGCCGGCGCGCGGCGGTTTGTCCCGCCTTGTGGTTTGCGCGTCCCAGCTTGGTCGTCGCCCGCGTGCGGACGACGCATATTGGTCATCGCTGCGCCCGCCATGGCGGCGCGCAGCGCTAGCCACTCATTCCGCGGCGTGCGCCGTGGCCTCTTCCGCCGCCAGCCAGCGTTCTGCCTCCAGCGCCGCCATGCAGCCCATGCCAGCGGCGGTCACCGCCTGGCGGAAGACGTCATCGGTGACGTCGCCGGCGGCGAAAACGCCAGGCGTGCTGGTGGCGGTGGAGTCAGGCGCCGTCCAGATATAGCCGCCTGGCTTCATCTTCAGCGTGTCGGCGAACAGCTCGCTCGACGGCTTGTGGCCGATGGCGATGAACACGCCGTCGGCGTCGAGGCGCTGGCTCGCGCCGGTCTGGACGTTGCGCAGGTTGACGTGGGTGACGCCCGGCGGGTTCTGCACGCCGCAGATCTCGTCGATGACGCTGTGCCACACCACCTCGATCTTCGGGTGGGCGAACAGCCGCTCCTGCAGGATGCGCTCGGCGCGCAGGCTGTCACGGCGATGCACCAGCGTGACTTTGGCGGCGAGGCCCGCCAGATACAGGGCTTCCTCGACGGCGGTGTTGCCGCCGCCGACCACCACCACATTCTTGTTGCGGAAGAAGAAGCCGTCGCAGGTGGCGCAGGCCGAAACGCCAAAGCCCTGGAACGCCTGTTCGGACGGCAGGCCCAGCCACTGCGCCTGGGCGCCGGTGGCGATCACCAGCGCGTCGCAGGTGTAGACGTCGCCGCTATCGCAGGTGACGGTGAACGGCCGCTTCGAGATATCGACGCTGGTGACATAGTCCGACACAAGCTCTGCGCCGACATGTTCGGCCTGGGCGCGCATCTGCTCCATCAGCCACGGGCCCTGAATGGCCTCGGCGAAACCGGGGTAGTTCTCGACATCGGTGGTGATCGTCAGCTGGCCGCCCTGCTGGTAGCCAGCGATCAGCACCGGCTTCATCATGGCGCGGGCCGCGTAGATGGCGGTGGTGTAGCCGGCGGGGCCGGAGCCGATGATCAGCAGTCGGGTGTGCTTGTTGGCCATGGGTACGCCTGGTGTTTCCCTGGGCACCTGTGCATCTGGCGCCTCTGCGGCGGCCCCGTCGCGCGGTTGTCACCACGCGGCGGCGAAACGCCTCGATCTCAATCCCAGCGCAGGGCTCCATCCGCATGGAGCAAGCCTGCGCTAACGTTAACCTGTTCTGGCCGTCAAAGCAGGTCCCCGCAAGGGGATAGTCGGGCCGCCTGGCGTTATCACGCACAGGCGGCGCGCTCAGCTGGCCCGGTCGCGGCGAGCGCGCCAGGCCGTCATGACTGCATCGGCGATAGACTGGGTCGAGTTTAGGGGGGGGTATGCACTGCCTGCAAGTGTTCCCCGGAATTCGTGCACAATTCCCCGCGCCCGCAGACCGTCGAGCAGCCGCGTGGTTTTGGCGTCGTCGGGCCCTGGGGAAAAGGTCAGCACCGGCTGGCCGGTGGCGGCGGCCTCGCCAACCATATTGGCCGAATCGGTCGTCACCACCACTGCATCGGCCAGGGCCATCATGGCGGCGTAAGGATTGTCGCCAGTTCCGTCCCAATAATAGCCGCCGTGGCAGGCGACGACTGCCTGCGCCGCTCTGGCCAGGCTGGCTGGCGTGCGGCGCGAGGGGGTGATCATCAGCGCGGCGCCGCTGGCGGCCAGCGCCTCAAGCCTGCCGCACAGCTCGGCGATCAGGCTCTCCGTAAAGTGATGGCGACGGCTGTCGCCGCCGAGCAGGACGGCGACGCGCGGCCCGGGCAGCGCCGCCAGCTGCGGCGGGGGCATGGCGCGGGCGGCGGCAAGGCGCTGCGCCGACAGCCGGTGCGGGCTGGTCAGGGTGGCGAGCACATTCGGCCCACGCAGCCGGTCATGTTCGGGAACCCAGATCAGGTCGGCGGCATCAGGGCCGGTGCGCGGATCCTTGAGGAACACCGTGAACACGCGGCCCTCTGAAGCGCGGCGGATGGCGCGCAGATAGGCCACGGCGCGGCGGCCCGAGGCGACGACAAGGTCTGGAAAAGGCCCGGCTATCGGGCTGCCGGGCCGGTCCGGCGCCTCAAGCGGGCTGATCGGCCCCCACGGCATCAGCCACAGCCATGGCGGGCGGGGGGCGACGCGGCGCAGTTGCGGCGCAAGGTCAAGCGCCTCGATGACGGCGGCGCATTGCAACTCGTCGCCGGCCTTGCCGTCGCTGAGCGCCCACGCTGATGCCGGCCTGTCTGACGACGCCATCACGCTCTGGTCCCTGGCTGCAGCCGCCCTCGAGGTTAGCCCGCCAGCAGCCTGACCATGCTGGGGCGTTGGCCGCCGGGCGGGCTGGCGATGTGTCGCTGATCAGACGCGGGCAATCAGGGCCCCGCGAGGCCACTGCAAGCGCGAGCCCTCGGCGTCTGTCACATGGCCTGGACGTAGCGGGCTGTCCAGCCCGCATAGGATTTAACCAGCTCGCCCAGCCGGCGGAAGTCAGCTTCGACGCCGTTCTCGCCATGGGGCAAAGCGGCGGGCGAGGTCACGGTGACTGGATAGCGATGCAGCACGGCGCCATCGGAGCCGATGACCAGGGTTTCGCCCTCCATGCGGTCAGTGGTGCGCAGCGCGGCGGAGCCATCCTGGATGATGTCGGCGGGCACCACCACATCGGTCAGACGCACCACGAGGCGCGGGCTGGACTGGTCGCCGGTGAAGCTGAACTTGCGCGACATCTCCTCGCGCATCATCTGGCGTAGCCGTTCGCCGGTGGGCTGGTAGAGCTCCGCGCCGAGCGGCGACGTGTCCACGGTGAGCGAGGCAAAGCCGCCATGGGGCAGGCTGGAGGCCTGGCCGCTGCCTGGGAGCATGGGCGCCAGCAGCACGGCGGCGCCAACGACCAAGGCCGCCACAGCGGCAGTGAGCGGACGCCGCGCCAGGTTGGCGCGGGAGAGCAAGGAGGTCAGGGCGGCTTTCACGGAAGCGGACATATCCATCACAGGAGCATCGCCAGCGCGGCCACTGGCCGCGCAGCGCGAGCGAACCAGATCAAGGCCCGCTCCAGTCGATTGGTGATTTCGGCGCCGGGGCGCTACGGGCGGCCACAGGCGTATGGCCGTGAGATAGGCGCCGGGTCCAAATTTTAATGTGTGATGGCGCACATGGGGGCGACGCAATCACCAGACTGCGACCCCTCGCCCCAGCCTGTCCGCCCCTGTCCCGCGCCTGGTGGGGGCCTGGTGGGGGCCTGGCGGGGGCCTGGCGGGGGCTCGTCGCCCGTTGGCGGGACGTGAGGCGACGACGCGACCGCGACGAACGCCCGGATGATTTTTCAATCGAAGTGAACCTTATGAGCAATCAGCATATGCGCTTGGCACGGAGGGCGGAGGGCGGAGGGCGGAGGGCGGAGGGCGGAGGACGCCATAAAGCAAAAAAGCCCCCGCACGGATGCGGAGGCCTTGATTCGCAGGTTATCTGGTCGCGGCGTCACGTCCCTGGCCGGGTCTGGCGCCGCGCATGAGCCAGCCGCGCCAGCCACGCGGGCGTGTCGCCGCCCGTGCAGATCAGCGGAAGACGATGCCGACGATCTCGTAAGACTTGCCGCCGCCGGGGGCGTTGACTTCCACCGTATCGCCGACGCTCTTGGAGATCAGCGCGCGGGCGATCGGCGACTTGATCGACACCTTGCCCTGGCTGACATCGGCCTCGGGCTCACCGACGATCTGATAGGTCTTCTCTTCCTCGGTGTCCTCGTCAACCAAAGTGACGGTGGCGCCGAATTTGACAGTGTCGCCGCTCATCTTCGACGTATCGAAAATTTCGGCGCGCGAGATCAGGCCCTCAAGTTCGAGCACGCGGCCCTCATTGAGGCTCTGGGCTTCCTTGGCGGCGTGATACTCGGCGTTCTCGGACAGGTCGCCCAGGGCGCGCGCCTCGGCGATCGCCGTGATGATGCGCTGGCGCTCCACCTGTTGCCGGTGCTTCAGCTCGACCTCGAGCGCCGCATAGCCCTTGGTCGTGATCGGAACCTTTTCCATCAATCCACCCGTAAGTGTAGATTGGGCCCGCACAGGGCGGGCCCAGGGTCCGCCGCAAAAGCGTGCGACGGAGTATTTTCACCGGAGCATGATCCCGTGCTGTAGCGGATCATGCCCAATCCCATTGTGCGGCGCGCCTCCTGCCAGCTGGCGTGGTCGGCCACAGGAAGCGCGTCAGGGCGAAAGGCGCGCACGCCGCCGCCGCCCGGACGAGACAGCCCAAAGGTCGCAGCGCCGGATCTCGCCAGCGCCGGATCTCGCCAGTGTCCTTGCGCCCGATGTGCTCCGCACCGAAGTCACCGGGCGCTCGGCCCACCACGCGTGCGGCGCGGAGGCAATCAGTCCGGGGTCGTGCCGGGCAATTCTGGCGATAGTCTGTCCGCCTGAGTTGCTCACCACATCCGGGGTGACGTTGGCGCCGCCAATGAGCCACCCCCGGCCCGCTGGCGTCGTCGTCGTGTGAATTCTTGCGCCTGCACGACCGCGTTGGTCGCAGCAGGCCAGCCAGGGAAGCGACGCAGAACAACCCACGCCCAAAAGATTGGGCGGGGTCGCCTTGGCCGTTGCTGAATGGCTGATGACAGAGTGCCCCGGACCGCGGCGCGCCGCAAGCCCTTGCAGCGCGGTCGATTTGTCTGGGGGAGGGCGATTGACTTTTCGCTCCCATCTAGAGCCGCGCCGCGTTTCCGGGCGGTGGAATCGCGCCCCGTGCCGGCGCCGCGGCGGGTGAAAGATATGGAGCGCCTGCCGCCGGCGAGACCATAGGGAAATACGCTACGGCAAGTGGCCGCAACCGGCCCTGGGCTGCCCGCTGCATGGGCGCTCAGCGCATGTGTCAGATGACACGGTCACGAACGCCAGCTTGCACGGATGTGTGGGCGGCGCATGTGCGCGCCGCCTCGTGAGGCGTGACGCCGCTCAGAAATATTCCTGAAGCGCGCGCACTTTCAGCTCGCCGCCACGGTAGGCCTTGATGCCCTCTGCCGAGGCGATGGCGCCGGCCAGCGTGGTGTAATAGGGCACCTTGGCCAGCAGGGCGGCGCGGCGCAGCGAACGCGAATCCTGCAGCGCCTGGGCGCCTTCGGTGGTGTTGAACACCAGCTGGATGCCGCCGTTCTTGATGGCGTCGACCACATGCGGACGGCCTTCAAGCACCTTGTTGATACGGGTGCATGGCACGCCGTTCTCTTCAAGGAAGCGCTGGGTGCCGGAGGTGGCGACCAGCTTGAAGTCCATGTCGACCAGCGAGCGCATGGTCGGCAGGATCCGCTCCTTGTCGCCATCGCGCACCGACACGAACACCGTGCCGGAGGTCGGCACCTTGGAGCCGCCGCCAAGCTGGCTCTTGGCGAAGGCGACGCCAAAGTCGAAGTCGAGACCCATGACCTCGCCGGTCGAGCGCATCTCCGGGCCGAGCACAATGTCGACGCCAGGGAAGCGGGCGAAGGGGAATACGGATTCCTTGACGCCGATGTGCTTCAGATCGCGCTTGACCAGGTTGAAGCTGGCCAGCTTCTCGCCGGCCATGATGCGGGCGGCGATCTTGGCGATCGGCGTGCCAATGACCTTGGCGACGAACGGCACGGTGCGCGAGGCGCGGGGATTGACCTCGAGCAGATAAATCACCCCGTCCTTGATGGCGTATTGCACGTTCATCAGGCCGCCGACGTGCAGGTTTTTGGCCAGCAGGGCGGTCTGGCGCTCGAGTTCGGCGATGGTCTCAGCCGGCAGCGAGCGCGGCGGCAGCGAGCAGGCGCTGTCGCCCGAGTGAATGCCGGCTTCCTCGATGTGCTCCATGATGCCGCAGATGAACACGTCTTCGCCATCGGCGAGCGCGTCCACGTCGACTTCAACCGCGTCCGACAGATAGCTGTCGAACAGCAGGGCGTTCTTGCCGAGCAGGGTGTTGATCTGGCCGGTCTTGTCGTTCGGATAGCGGATGCGGACCTCTTGCGGCACCAGCTCCGGCAGGGTGCCGAACAGGTAGTCGTTGAGCTGCGTCTCGTCGCGCAGGATGGCCATGGCGCGGCCGCCGAGCACGTAGGACGGGCGCACCACCAGTGGGAAGCCGAGTTCGCCCGCCACCAGACGCGCCTGCTCCACCGAATAGGCGATGCCATTGTCGGGCTGCTTCAGGCCGAGCTTGTCGAGCAGGCGCTTGAAGCGGTCGCGGTCTTCGGCGAGGTCGATCATGTCCGGCGAGGTGCCGAGGATCGGGATGCCGGCCTGCTCCAGCGCATTGGCCAGCTTCAGCGGCGTCTGGCCGCCGAACTGCACGATCACGCCATGCAGCGTGCCCTTGCTGCGCTCGAGGTCGAGCACCTCGATGACGTCCTCAGCCGTCAGCGGCTCGAAGTACAGGCGATCGGAGGTGTCATAGTCGGTGGAGACGGTCTCCGGGTTACAATTGACCATGATGGTCTCGTAACCGGCGTCTTCCAGCGCAAAGGCCGCGTGGCAGCAGCAATAGTCGAACTCGATGCCCTGGCCGATACGGTTCGGGCCGCCGCCGAGAATGGCGACCTTCTGGCGCGCGCTCGGCTGGGCCTCGTTCACCGGCTGGCTGCCGCCGAAAGGCGCAGCGTAGGTCGAGTACATGTAAGCCGTCGGCGAGGCGAACTCGGCGGCGCAGGTGTCAATGCGCTTGTACACCGGACGCACGTCAAGCTCGCGCCGGCGCTTCGTCACGTCAGCCTCGCTGAGGCCGGCCAGAATGGCGAGGCGCGCGTCGGAGAAGCCCATCGCCTTCAGCTTGCGGAAGGCGCCCGGCGTGGTCGGCAGGCCATGGGCGCGGACCCGCGCCTCCATGTCGGTGATGCCCTTGAGCTGGGCGATGAACCACGGGTCGATCTTGCAGGCGTCGTGGATGGTCTCGGCGTCGAAGCCAAGGCGCAGGGCCTGGCCGACCGCCAGCAGGCGCTCCGGCGTCGGCGTGCCGAGGGCGGCGCGCACGGCGTTCTTGTCGTCGTCCTGGCCGAGGCCGGGGATCTGGAACTCATCGAGGCCGTTGAGGCCGGTCTCGAGCGAGCGCAGGGCCTTTTGCAGGCTCTCCTGGAAGGTGCGGCCAATGGCCATCGCCTCGCCCACCGACTTCATGGCGGTGGTCAGGGTGCTGTCGGCGCCTGGGAATTTCTCGAAGGCGAAACGCGGGATCTTGGTGACCACATAGTCGATGGTCGGCTCGAACGCCGCCGGGGTCGCGCCGCCGGTGATGTCATTGTCGATCTCATCAAGCGTGTAGCCGACGGCCAGGCGCGCCGCGACCTTGGCGATCGGGAAGCCGGTGGCCTTCGACGCCAGCGCCGAGGAGCGCGACACGCGCGGGTTCATTTCGATAACGATCATCCGGCCATTGGCCGGGTTGACGGCGAACTGCACGTTCGAGCCGCCGGTCTCAACGCCGATCTCGCGCAGCACCGCCAGCGAGGCGTCGCGCATGATCTGGTATTCCTTGTCGGTGAGCGTCAGCGCCGGGGCGACGGTGATCGAATCGCCGGTGTGCACGCCCATCGGGTCGATGTTCTCGATCGAGCAGATGATGATGCAATTGTCCGCCTTGTCGCGGACAACCTCCATCTCATACTCCTTCCAGCCCAGCACGCTCTCCTCAACCAGCACCTCATTGGTGGGGGAGGCGTCGATGCCGCGCTCGATAATGTCGATGAACTCGGCCTTGTTGTAGGCGATGCCGCCGCCGGTGCCGCCCAGCGTGAACGACGGGCGAATGATGGCCGGCAGGCCAATGTCGTCGAGCGCCTCAAGCGCTGCGGCCAGGGTCTTGATATGGTGCGAACGCGGCGTGTCCAGACCGATCTTGGTCATGGCCTCGCGGAAGCGTTCGCGGTCTTCGGCCTTGTCGATGGCGTCGGCGGTGGCGCCGATCATCTCGACGTCAAACTTCTCCAGCACGCCCATCTTCTGCAGCGACAGGGCGCAGTTCAGCGCCGTCTGGCCGCCCATGGTGGGGAGAAGGGCGAAGCCGCCCGGAATGACGTTGCGTTCCTTCTCGATGATCTTCGCCACGACTTCCGGCGTGATCGGCTCGATATAGGTCGCATGGGCCAGATCGGGATCGGTCATGATCGTGGCCGGGTTCGAATTCACCAGGACGATGCGGTAGCCCTCGTCCTTCAGCGCCTTGCACGCCTGCGTTCCCGAATAGTCGAACTCGCAGGCCTGGCCGATGACGATGGGGCCGGCGCCGATGATCAGGATCGTGGAGATATCTGTGCGTTTGGGCATCGGGTCCGCTTTGTCAGCCTGGGGCGTGACGTCCGGAACCGGGAAGCTCCAGGGCGACGCCGCGCCATAGTGGGGACGCTCGCCCGAGCGTGCGGGCCTGCCGGCGGAGCCGTCAGGCGCAAGCGGGCGATCGTGTGTCTGATCCCTGGCCTCGCGCATAAAAAAAGGCCGCTACGTCGGCGGTAAGCCGAGGGCTGCGTCCTTGGATCTGGCGTAGGGCTGGAAGCCGCCAGAGGAAGCGCCGGGCCCGGGATCGAGATCGTTTAGACGATAACGGCGCGGGAGGGAAGGGCTGATGCGGACTGTTGTCAGGCGTTTGTGATCTGCGGCTTAACCATGGCGCGTGCATTTGTCCGCAGGCTGTGGTGCATGGATTACACTTGTGACAGCAGGCGCAGGCCCGGCGCGCAGGCGCGCGGCCGTCGCACAACCGCATCGCGCGGCGCCCCTGCGCCATTCCGGCGCAGTTCGTCGCAGCAGGCTTCACGCCGCGCCGGGGGCGCTGCGTGTTCATGGAGGCCGACATGAGTGAACAGAACAATACGGCGACAGGGCCATCGACAACGGCGTCGACATCTCCGGGCGCCGGGCTGACGCCAGGCTTTGAGGGGCTGCGCAAGCGCCTGCGCAATCGCTGGGGCTGGCTGCTGGCGCTGGGCGTGCTGCTGACGGCGCTTGGAATCATTGGCTTCGCCATGCTGCCGTCGCTGACCCTCGTCACCGTCTGGTGGATCGGCGCGCTGGTGATGATCGGCGGCGGCGCCCAGATCGTCGACGCCTTCAGCGAGAAGGACTGGGGCCCCTTCGCCGCCCATTTGCTCATCGCCGTGCTCTACATCGTCGCCGGCGCCGTGCTGATCTGGAACCCGGTGCTCGGCGCCCTGTCGATCACCCTGTTCATCGCCGCCGCCCTGCTGGCGGTCGGCGTGCTGCGCATCATCATGGCCTTCCAGCTGCGTCCGGCCTCCGGCTGGGTGCTGACCGCGCTTAGCGGCCTGCTGTCGGTGGTGCTGGGCGTGATGATCTTCTCCGAGTGGCCGGCGTCGGGCGTCTGGGTCATCGGCCTGTTCTTCGCCATCGAGCTGGTGTCGGAAGGCATCGCCTTCATCGCCCTGGCGCTGGCGGCGCGCAAATCCTGATGGCGCTGAGCCGCTGACGCCGCGCCAGCGGCTGGTCGCGCGGCGAGCGCCGCGCGGTCATCCAGGCCAGGCGATGCGGCCCAAAATAAAACCGCCGGCGTTGTGCGCCGGCGGTTTTTTAGTGTCCTGCTCAAGTCCTTGATGGCCGCGACATCGCTCCGGAGCAGCCTGCGCAGAATGATGCGGCGCCCGGCCTGTCGCTGTCGTTAAGCCACGCCCAGGAGCTGCTTGCGCCTCCGCGACCTGCGAGGCTGATCCCCGATGAGCCATACCCATCGGGTTCAGGCGTCAGCCCTGCTGACGGGCGCGCTCGGCGTCGATCAGGCCGAGGAAGCGGTCGAACAGATAATGACTGTCCTGCGGGCCAGGCGAGGCTTCCGGGTGATGCTGCACCGAAAACGCCGGCCGGTCAGTCAGCGCGATGCCGCAGTTCGAGCCGTCGAACAGCGAGACGTGCGTCTCCTGGACATTGGCTGGCAGCGAATTGCGATCGACGGCGAAGCCGTGGTTCATCGACACCACCTCGACCTTCCTGGTGCCGAGGTCCTGCACCGGGTGATTGGCGCCGTGATGGCCCTGGCGCATCTTTTCGGTTTTGGCGCCGACGGCCAGCGCCAGCATCTGGTGGCCAAGGCAGATGCCGAAGGTCGGCACGCGACGGTCGACCAGCTCGGCGATCAGCGGCAGCGACCATTTGCCGGTGGCGGCCGGGTCGCCCGGGCCGTTGGAGATGAACACGCCGTCCGGCTTCAGGGCGAGAATGTCCTCGACCGAAGAATTGCCCGGCGCCACCGTGACCTTGCAATTACGCTCGGCGAACAGTCGCAGGATGTTGCGCTTCACGCCGTAGTCGAGGGCGACGATGTGGTATTTGGCCTCGCCAGCCTTGCCATAGCCGGTCTCGAGATCCCAGGTGCTCTCGTCCCAGTCGATACGCTGCGTGGTGCTGACGCCGGGGGTGAGGTCGAGGCCGACCATCGACGGCAGCGCCGCCGCCTCGCGCTGCAGCGTCGCGACGTCGAACTTGCCGTCAGGCGCATGGGCGACGATGGCGTTCTGCATGCCATTGTCGCGGATCAGCGCCGTCAGCGCCCGGGTGTCGACGCCGGTGATGCCGACGATGCCGCGCGCCTTCAGCCAGGCGTCGAGGTGTTTGGTGGCGCGCCAGTTGGCCGGGTCGGTGACCTCGGCGTGCAGCACTATGCCGGTGGCGCCATTGTCCGACGCGGCGTTGACCGACTCGATGTCCTCGTCATTGACGCCGACATTGCCGATGTGCGGGAAGGTGAAGGTGATGATCTGACCGGAATAGGACGGATCGGTGATGATCTCCTCATAGCCGGTCATGGCGGTGTTGAAGCAGACCTCGCCTGCGCGCTGGCCCTCGGCGCCGATGCCATAGCCCTCGATGACGGTTCCGTCTGCGAGAACCAGCAGTGCGGTGGCCGTAGGTTCGCTCCAGCCTTCCGGTTGGGTGCTGTCTTGAAGCATGGTCGCCATTGTCCTAAGTCCGGGTTTCTGGTTGCGGCGCGCGCCCTGACGGCCGCCCGTCGCCTGCGAACCGTGTTAGGGTTCGTGGCGACGCCAGCCGTCCTGCATGCCCGACTTCATCAGATTTAAGCGGACACTTAGGGTGAGCGTCCGCAGCCGTCAACGATTACAGCTCAAAGAGCGGAGACACGATCATGTTGCGTGAGGCATTCGCCACCGCCCAGAAAGACGCCCTGCGTTCGGGCGACAAGCCGCGCCTGGCCACAGTGCGCCTCATCACCGCAGCCCTGAAGGATCAGGATATCGCCGCCCGTGGCGAGGGTCGTGAGCCGCTGTCTGATGAGCAAATCCTCGCTCTGCTGCAGAAGATGGTCAAGCAGCGCCGCGAGTCGGTGGAGATTTACGCCAAGGCAGGCCGCGACGAGCTCGCTGCGGGTGAACGCGCAGAAATCGCCGTGCTCGAGAGCTTCATGCCGGCGCAGATGGACGCCGACGCCATCAAGGCGGCGGTCGACGCCGCCATCGCCGAGGTCGGCGCAGCATCCATGAAGGACATGGGCAAGGTCGTCGGCGCCCTGAAAGCCAAATACACCGGCCAGATGAATTTCGCCGAGGCCAGCGCGGCGGTGAAGGCGGCGCTCGGCGGCTGAGACGCGGGCGAAGATTTGGGCAGGCGCGAGGGTTTGGGCAGGCGCGACGGCTGAGTGTCGCGCGCCGGGTTCGGTTCACGCGGCGGTTTGCTGCGTGGCGTCCATGCGGCGCGTCGCCCGGGGCGACTATCCCCACAACCAACAGCCCGCTGGACCCGGCGGGCTGTGGCTGAGGCCGGCGCATGGTGAATCGGGCGCGCGGTCGTATAATGGCGGGCCAGGCGCACAAGGGCGGCTGGCCAGCGCCTGGCGGCGCCAGCTAAAGGCTTCGCGACAGCTCCATGCGATTTTCACCGTCCATTCTGGATGAGATCAAGGCGCGCATGCCGGTGTCGGCTGTGGTCGGACGGCGCGTGCGCCTGACCAAGGCCGGACGCGAATGGAAGGGGCTGTCGCCCTTCAACGCCGAAAAGACCGCCTCCTTCTTCGTCAATGACGACAAGCAGCGCTATTTCGATTTCTCGTCGGGGCGCAACGGCGACATCTTCAATTTCGTCATGGAGACCGAAGGCCTCAGTTTCAGTGAGGCGGTCGAACGGCTCGCCGCCGAAGCCGGCGTGTCTTTGCCGCGTGAGACCCCTGAGGAGGCGCGGCGCGAACAGAAACGCCAGGGCCTGCACGAGGTGGTGGAGCTGGCGACGCAATGGTTTGAATATGAGCTGACCTCGGCGCGCGGGGCACGGGCCCGCGCCTATCTCGACGGTCGCGGCCTTGGTCCGGAGGTGCGCCGGCGCTTTCGCCTCGGCTACGCTCCCGCAGGCCGGCACGAGCTGCAGAATGCGCTGGCGGCCAAAGGCGTGGCGGTCGACGCCATGATCGACGCCGGCCTGCTGATCGCCGGCGACGACATTCCAACGCCCTATGACCGGTTCCGCGACCGGGTGATCTTCCCCATCGCCGATCCGCGCGGCCGGCCTGTCGCTTTTGGCGGCCGCGCCATGGCGGCGGAGGTGCAGCCCAAATATCTCAACTCGCCCGAGACGCCGCTGTTTCACAAGGGCGGGCTGCTCTACAATTTTCACAACGCCCGCAAGGCCCTGCAGCAGCCTGGCGCCAGCCAGACCTCGGCCATCGTGGTGGTGGAAGGCTATGTCGACGTCATCGCCCTCGACATGGCGGGCGCCCCCCAGGCCGTGGCGCCGCTTGGCACGGCGCTGACGCCGGAACAGCTCACCCTGTTGTGGCGTTCGGCGGAAACGGCGTTGCTGTGCTTTGACGGCGACAAGGCTGGCCGTCGCGCCGCCTTCCGGGCGCTGGATGTGGCGCTGCCGCTGCTGGCGCCGGGCAAGACGGTGAATTTCGTGTTGATGCCCGAAGGGCAGGACCCGGACGATCTGTTGCGCCAGGGCGGCCGCGAGGCGGTGCTGTCAGCGTTGCGCGCCCAGATCCCGATGGTCGAGCTGCTGTGGCGCCGCGAGACCGAGGGGCAGGCGCTCGACACCCCTGACCAGCGCGCCGCGCTGGAGCACCGACTGCGCGACGCGGCCATGCGCATTCAGGATGACACGCTGCGGCGGCACTATCGCGCCGAGATTGACGCGCGCATCGCGGCGCTGACCCCGGCGGCGCCCCAGGGCGGCCAGGGCCGGTATCGCAACGCCCGCGCCCAAAGTGGCGCAGGTTTTGCCCGTGGCGGCGCAGGTTCGGGACGTAGCGGCGGCTGGGGCCAGTCAGGCAAAGCTTCCGGCATGCCGCCTGGCATGGCGCTGGCCGGCCATCCGGGGCTGACCCGCTCGGCGGAGTTCCCGCGCGAAATGCTGATCGTCGCCTTGCTCATCGCCCATCCGCATTTTCTGGTGGATCTGGGCGAACAGCTGGCGGCGATCGACTTTCGCGGCCCGGAAGCGCGCCAGGCGGCGCGGGAGCTGCTCGATTGCGTGGCCCGCCATGGCGCAGCCGCCGACCACGTGGGCGAAGCGGAGCAAGCAGGCGATCTGCGGCAGCTTGTGGCCAGCTGCGGCCTCGCTGACCGCCTCGACGGGCTGCGCCGCCGCATGGCGGCGGGGGCGGCCTGGGCGCTGGAGCCAGAGGCTGACGCGCTGGCGGTTGAAGAGATGCTGCGCCAGGCGCTGACCTTGCAAAGCCGCGCCGGCGCTCTACATACCGAACTGACGGCGGCGCAACGGGCATTCGCCGAAGAGGAGTCCGAAGCGAACTTCAGCTGGCTTTGCGACGTCAAGGCCCGCCTCGACAGTCTCGACGGCGCCGAAGCCCAGGCCGGCGACCGCAACTGGTAAGCCGGGACGCCAGCCCCGCCTTGCAGGTCGCTGGGAGCAGCTGAACTGATTCGCGGCATAAGGGCGCATTTTTCTTGCGCTAGCCGCCGATTTCTTGCGTGAGCCTCCTGGCCTGTGGCTGGCGCGATGGCGCCGCACATGCCTGTATCATCCTGGCGCGGACTCCAGCGGTGGGGCGCTGTTAATGTTTGTGGCGCAACGATTTATAAGGATTAACGCGCTAGTGCTGCAGCCTGCGGGCAACGGCTCTGGCGCGCGCCTGGGGCGGCCTCACGTGGCGGCGACCGTGCCTGAAGCCGTTGCATCTGTTAAAATAGAGGGACAGCCGCACATTCGACTGATTCGACATTTGCCGCCGGTCGGCGCATGAGCAACGTCGCCTGAGGGCGCGAGGCTATTCTGACGACCTGGCGGGAGTGTCTGCGTGGCGACGGCGGCGAGGCATGAATTGGCTTGGCCTAGGCTGTCCTGGATTGTCCTGGATTGTCCTGGATTGGCCTGGCCGACGCCACCGCCCTGGAGCCAGGCGGCTCGGCAGGTGGCTCGGGAATGCGGCGCGACGCGTGGCGCCATGTGCGGCGGTCTTGTGCGGCGCCGCAAGTTGTGACCGCGTTGCGGTGATGGCCTGTCGGCAGGCGGGTGCGCCAGGGTCGATGCGGCGGCATGGAATTGGGGCGCGGGGCGCCGGGGACGAGCGGACGCGCCTGGCGCGTCAGCCATCGGGAGTAAGCGTGCGGGGCCGTCGGGCGACGCGCCGCTGGCCCGGTGGTGGTGATGGATATTCTGGCGGCTCCCGTCTGGGGGCCGGCGATGCGTTTGGCGGAGCCCGCCCGACGGATGACAGTGGAGCTTGAGCGAATGGCGACAAAAGCGACGGAACGGGAAGACGCCCCAGATGCGGCCGAGACCCAGACCGACGGCCCTCTCCTCGACCTGACCGACGCCGGCGTCCGCCGGATGATCAAGCTCGCCAAGAAGCGCGGCTATGTCACCTATGAAGAGCTGAACGAGGTTCTGCCTCCCGAGGAGTTCAACTCGGAGCAGATCGAAGACGTGCTGTCGCAGCTGTCCGAGATGGGCATCAACGTCGTTGAGTCCGAAGAGAACGACGACAAGGAAGAAGGCGAGAGCGAAGAGGAAGAGGCCGAGGGCGGCGAACTGGCGCCGGCTGCCCCGCGCGCTGTCGCCGCGCCGACCACCACCACCCGCGAGCCTGGCGAGCGCACCGACGACCCGGTGCGCATGTATCTGCGCGAGATGGGCTCGGTGGAGTTGCTGTCACGCGAGGGCGAAATCGCCATCGCCAAGCGCATCGAGGCTGGCCGCGAGGCGATGATCGCCGGCCTGTGCGAGAGCCCGCTGACCTTCCAGGCCATCATCATCTGGCGCGATGAGCTGGTCGAGGGCAAGGTTCTGCTGCGCGACATCATCGACCTTGAGGCCACCTACGCAGGTCCCGACGCCAAGAATGGCGCCGCCGCGGTTGAGGGCCAGGCCGCCGAGGGCGAGGAAGAAACGGCTGAGGGCGAGGAAGCCTCGGGCGACATGGACGAAGAGGATATGGAGAACAATATCTCCCTGTCCGCCATGGAAGCCGAGATCAAGCCGAAGGTGCTGGAGACGTTTGATCGCGTCGCCGACAATTACAAGCGCCTGCGCCGCCTGCAGGATCAGGACATCGAGAACCGCCTGCAGAGCCTGCGTCTGTCGCCGGCCCAGGAGCGCAAGTACAAGAAGCTGAAGGACGAGATCGTCGTTGACGTGAAGTCCCTGTCGCTCAACGCCAATCGCATCGAGGCGCTGGTCGAGCAGCTCTATGACATCAACAAGCGCCTGATCGGCATGGAAAGCCGCCTGCTGCGTCTCGGTGAGAGCCATGGCGTCGGCCGCGAGGACTTCCTCAAGCAATACCAGGGCGCCGAGCTCGATCCCAAGTGGATCCTGCGCGTCTCCAAGCTGGGCACCAAGGGCTGGAAGAACTTCGTCGCCCACGAGAAGGACCAGATCCGCTCGATGCGTCAGGACATCCAGACGCTGGCGGCCGAGACCGGGCTTGAGATCGGCGAGTTCCGCAAGATCGTGCTGATGGTGCAGAAGGGCGAGCGTGAAGCCCGCCAGGCCAAGAAGGAAATGATCGAGGCCAATCTGCGCCTCGTGATCTCCATCGCCAAGAAATACACCAACCGCGGCCTGCAGTTCCTCGATCTCATTCAGGAAGGCAACATTGGCCTGATGAAGGCGGTCGACAAGTTCGAATACCGCCGTGGTTACAAGTTCTCCACCTACGCCACCTGGTGGATTCGCCAGGCGATCACCCGTTCGATCGCCGACCAGGCCCGCACCATCCGTATCCCGGTGCACATGATCGAGACGATCAACAAGATCGTCCGCACCTCGCGCCAGATGCTACACGAGATCGGCCGCGAGCCGACGCCGGAAGAGCTGGCCGAAAAGCTGGCGATGCCGCTGGAAAAGGTGCGCAAGGTCCTGAAGATCGCCAAGGAGCCGATCTCGCTGGAGACGCCGATTGGCGACGAGGAAGACAGCCACCTCGGCGACTTCATCGAGGACAAGAACGCCATCCTGCCGATCGACGCGGCGATCCAGTCGAACCTGCGCGAGACCACCACGCGCGTGCTCGCCTCGCTGACGCCGCGCGAAGAGCGCGTGCTGCGCATGCGCTTCGGCATCGGCATGAACACCGACCACACGCTGGAAGAAGTCGGCCAGCAGTTCTCGGTGACCCGCGAGCGTATTCGCCAGATCGAGGCCAAGGCGCTGCGCAAGCTCAAGCACCCGAGCCGCTCGCGCAAGCTGCGCAGCTTCCTCGACAATTGAGCCAAGGCGCAAGAGCCATCGAAAGTGGGGCCGGCGGTGACATCGCCGGCCTTTTTGTGTCCGGGCGATGGGGGCCTGACGCCAGCTGCATCGCTATATCTCCCGAGCGTTCGTGCGCGCATTTTCCCGCAGTTGGCCTGCCCATCAATCCGTGATCGTCGGCTGTACGCGCCGGGCGCTTGTGATTGCTGCGCCGCAATGGTCTTCTCGCACAAAGGCCGTCGCGGCCGATTCCAGCCCGCCGTCGTCATGCTGTCATTGCGGCGCGACGCCGAAGGCCGGGAAACAGAACATCCGGCGCCCCGTCGTGTCTTGCGCAGGGCGGCGGCAGAAAGGGCGACGCTTGCGCGAAGCTGCGCCAGCCGTTGCGGCGGGGGATTCATGCGGGCTGCCAATGATGATCGCATTCACATCAGCGCCGGTGGCCTGAGCGCCGACATCGAGCCGTTTGGCGCCGAACTGGCCGTGCTGCGGGACCCGGACGGGCGCGATCTGCTGTATGATGGCGACCCGCATTACTGGACCGGCCGGGCGCCGTTGCTGTTCCCGATCGTCGGGGCGCTGGCTGGCGGGGCCTACAGGCTGGGCCGCGAGTCGCGGCGCCTGCCGCAGCATGGTTTTGCCCGCCACTCCATGTTCGCGCTGGAGCAGCGCGACACTGACCGGGTGCTGCTGCGGCTGCGTGAGAGCGAGAGCAGCCGCGCCGTCTATCCGTTCCCGTTTCAGCTGGATGTCGCCTATCACATCGCGGCGACGGCTCTGACCGTCACCGCCACGGTGACCAACCGTGGTCGCCGGCCTATGCCCTGCGCCATGGGGTTTCATCCGGCGTTTCGCTGGCCCTTGCCCTATGGGGGCGCGCGCGAGGAGCACGCCCTGACCTTTGAGGTGGTGGAGCGCGGCCGGGTGTGCCGGCCTGACGGCGATGGCCTGCTGCTGCCGGCGCGGCGCACGCCCGTGGGCCCCGACGGGCAATTGCCGCTGTCAGACGCGCTGTTCACTGACGGGGCGCTGGTGTTCCGCGAACTGGCCAGCCGGCGTGTGCTTTATGGCGCGCCGGGCCGCCCGCATATCGCTGTGGAGTTTCCGCAGATGCCGAGCCTCGGCGTCTGGAGCAAGCCTGGCGCCAACGCGCCATTTGTCTGCATCGAGCCATGGCAGGGCTATGCCGACGAGGCGCCGCTGCCAGGCGATGCGCCACAGCCGCAGGACCTCTACGACAAGCCCGGCATGGTGGAATTGCCGCCCGGCGCGGCGCGGGATTTCAGCATGCGCATTGTGCTGACATCCGGCTGAAGGCCGGTTGCGTTGCCGGATTACACGGCTGCGGCGCCAGTGACGCCAGGTCGGCGGGTGCTGACGTATCCGCATGCTGACATGATCAGGCGCCGCAAGGGCTTAACCAGACCCCGTTCTGTCATGCGCAACGGGGGCTGGCGCGGCGTCGAGGCGGGGAGGTGGCGTCGTGGTGAAATACGGGCTGTGGGCAGGGCTGGCGGGCGCCGTCCTGTTGGCGACCACGCCGGGCGCGTGGGCGCAAGGCGAGCGGGAGATCGATCCGGCGACGGGCGGGGCCTGGGTTATTTGCGCCGACCCTGGCGAGTGGTGTGAGCTGGATGGCGTCTACCGGTCGCGTTTCGGCGTGCGCGGCGATTACGCCTATCGCGAGGCGCGTAACGGCTTCACCTGCACGGCGAAGCTGTTTGGGCGCAAGACGCAGCCGCAGGGCGCGACCTGCGACTTCCTGTTGCCGAAGGGGCGCGAATAGACCCCATCCCTGGCCGGTTATTTCCAGGCGTAGTTAAAGCTGACGGAAATGCGCTCGTCTTCCGATTCATTCATCGGCACCTCGTGGCGCAGCCAGCTCTCCCACAGCAGCACATCGCCTGGCTCGGGCGACAGGCGGATGAATGGGCGATTGGCCGGGTCGCGACGGCCTGGGGCCGCCATCATGAAGGCGAGGCGCGGGTCTTCAAAGCGGATGGCGGCGGAGCCAGGCGGGAGGGCGACGTAAAACGTGCCGCTGATCACCGAATGGGGATGCAGGTGCGACGAGTGCATGCCGCCGGTCGGCAACACATTGATCCAAAGCGAGTCGCATTCGAGCTTGCCGCCCTTGAGGTCAAAATCCAGCGCCTCGACAAAGCGGGCCACGTGCTGGTCGAGCTGCGTCACCAGCTGCGCGAACACCGGGAATCGCCAGGGCAGGTCATCCAGCGAGGCGTAAGAGGTGTAGCCCGGATAGCCATTGGCCTCGCACCAGTCGAGGCCGGCGTCGTCGTCCTCGGTCAGGCTGCGGCAGACGCCGTCGAGCTCGCGCACCAGCGGCGCGTCGGCGCCGGGCGCAAGCGAGGCGCGATAGATGGGCGTGGCGAAATGCTGGGTGATGCTGGGGGTGTTGGCGCTCATGCGCCATATATCGCCCGAAGGCGGCGCGCGTCAAAGCTGTTGCGCCGCGTGCCGGGCCTGTTGAGGCCGACGGCGGATGAGGCGTTGCATCACATTGCCTGGAGCCCTGGCGTTGATGCTTGCCGCCGCTGGCGAAGTTTCCCATGTCTATGGCAGGCGGGGGCAATGAAAGCTCCTGACCTTGATAGCCGGGGGCGCGCGCCGGCCAATGGGGCGAGGATAGCGATCAGGGGCTGGCTGCTGGTGTAAGGCCGCCAGGCGGTTGACGTATCCGCGAGCTGCCCGCCTTGGGCCAGGCCAATGCGCCGCGCGGGCGAGACCAGCGCCCGACGCGCGCGGCGCGACGGGCTCTGCTGTGCGGCGCTGGTGGACGTAGCCAGTGGCGCTGATCGCATGCGCCCGAGGCGTGTGACTTATACCAGAACCCGATAGCGTGACTCATCGGATTCTGGTTAAGACCGTGCGGCGCCTGAGCATTTCAGGATGCGTCTGCGTCAGCATCTTCGCATCCTGGTATTACGCCGTTACGCAAGCATTGAGGAGGATAAGCCATGACCTCGAATGTCGCTGAACGTGGGCTGTACAAGACGCGCGATGGCTGGGTGCAGATCGTGTCTGGCGAAGAGCTGCGCCGGGTGCGCGCCCAGGCCTATCTGGCCAGCGGGGCGCAACCGCCGCTGGAAAAGCTGCCGCTGCGTGATGACGACGCCGCGGAGGCGGCGGACAAAGAGCACATGCAGCAGCACTGAGAGGGGCCATTGCGTGGGGTCGATGCCTCCGCCGCATCACCCTCACCCCGGGGCGTGCGCCGATAGCGCAGCGACTGGCTGATCGCGCCTCAGTGGGAGGCAATTGTCTCTGGCCTGAGCCGATGAGCCAGGGCGGGCGCTTTCTGCGACCGGCGCGAGGAGGGCCGGCGACAGTCACGCGCGTCCTGGCGTTGTTGCAACGACGGTCGTGGCGACCGTGCTTTTGCTGGCGAGGCTGCCGTCCTGCCTTTCAGCGCCGCGTCGGCGTCCGTGACGTGGCGGGCTTTTTTGCCGGCGCCGCTCTGGTTGCGGCGGGCTTGCGCGCTGTGGTCGTCCGCGCCGTTGTGCTGCGCGCGGCGGCTTCCGGCTTGTGGGCCGCTGGCTTGCGCGCGGCCGGGGCGGCCTTGGCCGCAGGCTTTTTCGCAGCCGGCCGGGCTGCGGCGCGCGCGGGCGCCCTGGTCGCAGGCGCCTTTGCCTTGGCGGCTGCGCTCGCCAGCCGCGCCGCCGCCTTACGCGGACTGGCCGCCTTTGCTGGTTTGCGTGGCGCGGCCTTTGACGTCTTCAGAAGATAAACCATACGTCGTCTCCTGTAATGACTGCCGTTCATGCGCCGTCATGGACGTGCATGACAGTATCAATACGTCTCATTGGTAAACGGATCCTGAATATTAGCTGAGCCAGTTTAAGTATTGATGTGCGATTGTGAGTACGTGCACAGTATTAATCGCGAGTCGTGTCTCGCGATGTGGTCGAGCGTAGGGGTAATCGCTGAATTGACCGTGGGGCGCCGGGTCGCTGTCGCGCCGCAGGCCGGGGGCCGGCGGCGCTGCGCAACCGCCTGCGCGCTTCGGGCGGAGGGCCGCCGGCGCGCTGCTCAGTGGGCTGGCGGCGAACTGCGCCGGCAGGCCTGAAACGCCTGCCGTAAGGAAGATGGCCGAACACGACGCTGGCCGCGCTTTGGCGGGGCCGGTTGCCGAACCATCTGCCATGAGCGGCACAGGTGGCCATGGTGATCGTGTTGGGTCGTATCACGATCGTCGTCGTCAGTCGCGCGCCACACGCGCCGGGCGTAACAGCCGCGTAAGCAAGTCCGGCGCGTCACAAGGTGGCCGCTGCCTTGAAGGGGGGCGCCGCTCCCGGCGTCGGCTCCGGGTTTCTACTCTGCCCATAGGGCTGCGGTCGGCGACGAGGTCATTCCAGCATCGTCGGGGCCAGCGCCGGCCCGGCAGTCAATCCTGCCGCGACCATGCCCGTCGTCAGCCCGCGAACACATCGCCGCACAAAGTTTGCACTTGCAAACGAGTTGCAAGTGCGTCTGACATCGTGTTGTTGTGACGGCGATGCAAACGTTGTCACATGGGGTGGCGCGCTGAAGAGGTGCGAGCGATGTCGCAAAATGTTGGACGGGGCGTGGGTCTGGGGCAGTCCCGCGCGCCTGGAGATCTCCTGCCGCCTGGCCAGAGGGCGCACGGGTCGGCAGATGCAGGGCGGGCTACAGGCGTGGGCGTGCGGCCAACGCCAGGCGTTGGCCGCTACGCCGCAAGACTTTGCGCTGGCATGGCGGCGGCCTGCGGCGCGGTGATGCTGTTCACCGCGACCAGAGCCTGGGCCGAAGGGCCGCCAGCGTCTCAGACCGGGGCGCAGACAGGGCAGGGCGCGCAGGCCTCACTGCCGGTGCTGGCGCGGCTCGCCGACAGCGGCGTGACGCCCTATTTCCTGGCGACGGCGGATCTGATCGGCGTCTCGGACGGCCAGCGCAGCCGTGGCGGCGCGGCGACGCTGGTGAAGGCCGGGGCCGATCTGAACCTGGCGACGCTGGTCGGCTGGCGCGGCGCGAGCCTGCGCATGGGCGTGTTTTTGATCGGCGGCAAGGCCCCTGGCGAGCGGGAGAGCGGCGGGCTTGGGCCGTTGACCAATATTCAGGCGGGGCCGACGGCAAGACTGGCCGATGTCTATCTGAAACAATCGTTTCTTGATGACCGGCTGACCGTCAAGATCGGCCAGATGTCGGTGGACGACAGCTTCGGTTTCGCCGGGCCAGCGGAGGTTCTGGTGAACCCGACCTTCGGCTGGGCGGCGATCAATGGCTACAATCTGCCAGGCGGCGGCCCTCCCTACCCGGCGCCGGCGCCAGGCGTCGAAATCGCCGTCAAACCGGCCGCAGGCTGGACGGTGCAATTGGGCGCCTATAGCGGCAGCCCATGGCATAGCGGCCACTGGAACCGGCGCGGCGCGGCGCTGAATTTCCGGCATGGCTCCTTCGTCATGGCTGAGGTTGGCCATGAACACAGCATCGCCGGCCTGCCAGGCGCCATCAAATTTGGCGCCTGGCGCAGCGCGCCATCGTCGCGTGACATGCGCCAGCTCGGCTGGCTGGAGGAGCACGCCGCGCGCCGGACCGGCAACGCCATCTATGCGGTGGTGGAGCAGACGGTGTGGCGCGGCGCCAATGACGCCGAAGCCCGCGTGTTCGGCAGGATCTGGCGGGCCAACGCCAGCCGTTCGCCCTCGATTGAGCTCTATGCAGACGGCGGCGTCTCTTTGAAGGGCCTGATCGCCGGACGCAGCGATGACGTGATCGGCCTCGGCCTGGCTTACGCCCGCATTAGCCGTCGCGGCGCTGTGGAGCTGGCGCCGGATCACCACGTCGCCTTGCGCGGTTCCTCGCTCATCGCAGAAGCCTCGTGGCGCCTGCAATTGCACGACGGCGTCACCGCCCAGCCGTTTGTGCAATATTTCGTGCGGCCAGGCGGCGGCATGCAGGACGAGCATCGCCCGGGCCGCCGCCTGCGCGATGTGGCGGTGTTCGGCCTGCGCGCCCAAGCAGGCTTCTGACCCGGCTGCGACACGCACCCACCGCCGGCAGCAAGGCCGGATCGCCAGCGAAAGGCGTGGCCAGCAGCCGTCATTCATCGGTCGTCCGACAAGGGTGACCTCACATCAACCCATTGCATGCGCGCCGCCACCTTTGGTGACCGCGTCTCAAAAATAACAGAGCCAGCACGCAGTGCGCGTACAAATTGCAAATCATTTGCACTTGCATGCAACGTCGACGCCCACCACATTGGCGTCAGCGTGGCTGGCGGGGATCAGGGACAACACAATGCGACAGAACACAGCAGCCAACCGACGACATGTACTGGGGGCGCTCGCCGGCCTCGGTCTCGGCCTCGGCCTCGCTATGGCGCTGCCATTCGCCGCGCCGGCAAAGGCGGCGGAGCAGCCGGAGAAATTCAAGGTCGTCACCACCTTTACGGTGCTGGCTGACATGGCGCGCAATGTCGCCGGTGATGCGGCGATCGTTGAATCCATCACCCGGCCGGACGCCGAGATCCACAATTACCAACCGACGCCAGGCGACATTGAGCGCGCCATGGACGCCAGGCTGGTGCTGCGCAACGGCCTTAACCTCGAGCTGTGGTTTGACAAATTCATCCGCAAGCTCGGCGGCGCGCCAGAGGTGGTGGTCTCGGCGGGCGTCGAGCCCATGGGCATCGGCGAGGGCCCCTATAGCGGCAAACCCAACCCGCACGCCTGGATGTCGCCGGCTGCGGCGCTGATCTATGTCGACAATATCCGCGACGCGCTGGCGAAACATGATCCGAAAAATGCGGCGATCTACCAGAGCAACGCCGAGAACTACAAGAACCGCATCAAGGCGGCGATTGAGCCGATCCGCGCCGAATTGCAGTCAGTCCCGGAGGCGCAGCGCTGGCTGGTGACGTCAGAGGGCGCATTCTCTTATCTGGCGCGCGATTTCGGCCTGAAGGAGCTGTATCTGTGGCCGATCAACGCCGACCAGCAGGGCACGCCGCAGCAGGTGCGCAAGGTGATCGACGCGGTGCGCGCCCATAAGGCGCCAGCGGTGTTCTCGGAGAGCACGGTGTCGGATCGCCCGGCCAAACAGGTGGCGCGTGAAACCGGCGCCCGCTATGGCGGCGTGCTCTATGTGGATTCGCTCTCCGGCCCGGATGGTGCGGTGCCGACCTATCTCGATCTGCTGGGCGTCACCGCCGGCACGATCGCAAAGGGGCTGAAGGGCGGCCAATAAGGCGAGGGCGCCTGGCGCAGCGCGCCAGGCGCCGCGAGGCTTATACCAGGATGCGAAGATGCTGACGCATCCGCATCCTGCAATGCTCAGGCGCCGCACAGGTTCTGGTATTACTCCTTGAATGGCTCAGGCGGCAGCTTCCAGTCGGCGCCGTCATAGGTCGCCAGGTAGAAGGTGTTGACCGGCTCGTAATTGTCGGGCGTCACCGCCAGCGTCAGGCCTGGCAGCATATAGACCGTGCGCTTGCCCTTGAGATTGGTGGCGATGCGCATCAGATTCTCGCGGGTGAGATTGTCGCCGCACTCTTTCAGAATGTCCGCCAGCAGCACCGCGCCAGCATAAGCATAAAAGCCGGCGTCATCGCCCGCGTGTACGGTGGGGGTGTTTTTGGCGCGGAACGCCTCATAGGCGCGCACATCCGGATCATCCTTCCACACCGGGCTGCCGACGCGCTTGTTGGACTGCAGCGAGATGGCGCCCTTCAGGCCGCCTTCGCCCGCCGCCTTCATCAGCATGGCGTTGGCCGAGGGGCTGATGATGTAATGGGTGGCGTTCCAGTTGAGTTCGCCGACCTTCTTCATCGATTGCGAGGCATATTTGCCGATCGAGATATTGAAGAACACGTCTGCGCCCGATGCGGCGAGCTTGACCATCTGTGAGTCGACGGTGGGATCGGTGAAGTCATAGCTCGCCTCGGCGACGATCATGGTCTTCGCCTTGTCGCCAAGGGCGGCGCGGAAGGCGCTGACGAAGTCGCGGCCGACATCGTCATTCTGCATCAGGATCGCCACCTTCGCGTCAGGCCGGTTGCGCAGCAGCCATTTGCCGAACACCCGTCCCTCGGTGGAGTACAGCGCCAGCGACGGCGTCGACCACGGGAACTCCTTGGGGTTGTTCCATTTGGCGGCGCCGGAGCCCACCATCAGCTGCGGCACCTTCTTGCTGGCGAGGTAGCGCTGCACCGCATTCTGCGCGGCGGTGCCGACAGAGTAGAAGGTGGCGAGCACGCCCTCCTGCTCCACCAGCTTGCGCGTGGCCTCCACCGTCTTGGGCGGGCTGTAATGGTCGTCGAGGCTGATCAGATTGACCTTGCGCCCGTTGATGCCGCCCTGCTGGTTCAACATGTCGAAATAGGCGGTCTGGATGCGCCCGACCACGCCGGCGTGCGAGGCCGGGCCGCTATAGGGCACGGTCTGGCCGATGCGGATTTCGCTCTGGCTGGCGCCCTGGTCGTATTTGGGCTGGGCGGCGAGCGGCGTCATCCATAGACAGGCCGCCGCCAGCATGGCGATTTTCGTGATACCCTGCATGGGTTTCTCCCCCGATTGCGCAGCCTTTGAGCGGCGGCGTCGCTGCCAGCATATGTCTATAACGCGTTATATCAAATAGGCAGTTTGAGGGGTGGCGCAGCCACGCCTGCACGCCAGGTCCATGTGGCCACTCCGCGGTTGGCGCCTGAATTTGCGGCGCCGCTGACGACGGCTGGCGCTGCCTGTGCTTGTGAGCAGGCGCCTCGCGATGCGATTTTGATGGCAGACATGGCGCCAGACGGGCCACGCCCCTCGGCGCCAGCGTCGCCAGCGACGGGGGCTCCCGATTCTGGCGCGCCTGCGGGGGAGTGAACCGATGACCAGCGCACCAGCGCCGCAAGGACGCGGCCGCCGTCGCGACGCCGAAGCGACGCGCCGGCGTATTCTGGAAGCCGCGCAAAACGCCTTTGCCCTTGAGGGCTACGCCGGGGCCCGCATCGATCAGATCGCCCGCGCCTCGGCCTGCAATGTGCAGATGATCTACCGCTATTTCGGCGACAAGGAGGGGCTGTATCTGGCGGCGCTGGAGGCGATCTATGTGCGCATCCGTAGCCATGAGCAGCAATTGCAGCTGTCGGCGCTGGAGCCGATGGACGGCATGCGGCGGCTGATCGGCTTCACCTTTGATTATCTGCGCGATAATCCTGATTTCGTCGCCATCGTGCGCAACGAGAATCTGATGGAAGGCAAATTCATTCGCCGGCTACAGTCCGTCTCAGATACGGCCAATCCACTGGTTGAGGCGCTGAGCGATCTTTTGGCCCGTGGCCTGCAGTCTGGCGCCTTCCGGCGGCCAATGACCGCCATGGATCTCTATCTGACCGTGCTCGGATTGTGCATGACCCATTGCGCGCAAAAGCACACGCTGTCCGCCATGTTTCGCTTTGATTTCAGCGATCCAGACTGGCAGCAGCATCGCCGCGAACAGGTGATGCAGCTGGTGCTGGGCTATCTGGTGACGCCTGAGCCCGCCATGCCCACATTAGCGCTGCACGCCCATCATGGTGCTGGCTGAGCGCCAGGCTATGTTGCGCCGCTGACCCAAAATGCGCTCGTGGCGACCAGCGGTTGGGGCCCTGCGTCGGGCCGTTACTAACACGTTGGTTAAATGTCGGCATTCGCCAGCCACTGCGTGCTGCAGCGCCTGGCCAGGCGCTGCGCATAAGCATCGCCGCTGCATGGCGCCCAGGCGGCGTCGGCGCCCAAATTCAGCGCGTCGTCTCGCATAAATTTTAGTCAGAAACGCTCAACATTTGGCGCAAGCCTCTCTTGCTGCTGCGATTTTCCGATGCAAGTATTTACTTGCTTTCGGAGAGAGCGTCGCAGGACCAACCCGGTGAACCGCATATCAAACGCGGTTTCCTGGACCGGACCGTCGCGCCTCCAGGTCGTCGCAAGCCGGGTTGCTCCGTGCTTGCGGCGCCCGTCACATCTGGGCGAGGGGCCTTCAGTTACATGGTTGAGGATCGGTTCAACGCGATCGTGCCGCACGGTCAGATCACCATCGCCGGCGCCGAAGCAGGCCCGCTGGCCGGGCTGCGCTTCGTGGTGAAGGATTTCTTTGACGTGGCCGGCGTCCCGACCGGCGCTGGCAGCCCCGCGTGGCTGGCCAGCCACGAGACGCCGACGTCCAGCGCCCCCGTCGTGAGCCGTCTGCTGGGCGCTGGCGCGACGCTGATCGGCAAGACCCACACCGACGAGATGGCGTGGAGCCTCAATGGCGAGAACCATCACTACGGCACGCCGGTCAATCCGGCGGCGCCAGACCGGATTCCCGGCGGCTCGTCGTCCGGATCGGCGGTGATCGCCGCAGCCGGCCAGGCAGATTTCACCATTGGCTCCGATACGGGCGGCTCAGTTCGTTTGCCGGCCAGTTATTGCGGTGTGCTTGGCATGCGTCCCAGCCATGGCCGCATCGATATTTCAGGCGCCGTGCCGCTGGCCCCCAGCTATGACAGCGTCGGCTGGTTCGCCCGCGATGGCGTCATGATGCAGCGCGTCGCCGCCGTGCTGTTCGACACATGGCGAGCCCCGGCCAGCCCGTCGCGCTTTCTGCTCGCCACAGACATGTTTGCGGCTGCGGGCGCAGGGGTCACTGCGGCGCTGTCCGCTGCCCTGATGCACTTCCCCGACGCCACGCCGGTGGTGGTCGCCGATGGGCAACTGCCCGCCTGGCGCAACGTGTTTCGCGTGCTGCAGGCCAGTGAGGTCTGGCAGGCGCACGGCGCCTGGGTCGAGGCGACGCGGCCGGAATTTGGCCCTGGCATCCGCGAGCGCTTCGCCGGCGCGCCGCTCATCGGCGCCGATGAGATTGCTGCGGCAAAGGCTCTGCGCGCTGACGTCCGTGATCGCCTTGAGGCGCTGTTGGGTGATGACGGCGTGCTGATCCTGCCGACTGCGCCAGGGGCCGCGCCGCTGCGCGGCACGCCAGGGCCGGAGATCGAGGCCTTCCGCGCCCGCTGCCTCGAGTTGCTGTGCCTCGCTGGCCACGCCGGCCTGCCGCAGATCTCCCTGCCGCTCGGCGAGATCGATCGCTGCCCGCTTGGCCTGTCGCTCATCGCGCCGCGCGGCCAGGACGAGCGGCTGCTGGACATCGCCGCGCGCCTGCTGCCCGCCGCCTGACGTCGCAGGCTTGCGCCACTAATCCGTTCTATTGCCAGGGAAGCTTCACAATGTCTGAGCAGAACACGTTCAAGCGCCCCACCATTCTCGCCAGCGCCGGCGTCAGCCGTCGACTGTTTCTCGGCGGCGCCGCCATCGCTGGCGCCACGCTCGCCATGCCGGCCATCGCCCAGTCGCGGCCCAAGGCCAAGATCGGCTATTGGCCGATCGCTGGCGGCCTCGCTTTCTTCGCCGCACTTGAGAAGGGCTATTTCGCCGACGCCGGCGTTGATGTGGAAGCGGTGCGCTTCGCTGGCCCCAACCAGGTGGTCGAGGCGCTGATTTCGGGCCGCATCGACGGCTCCGCCACTGGCACCGCCTCCACGGCGCTGGCGCTTGGCGATGCCCAGGACCCTGGCTCGATCCGCCTGTTCTGCCAGAACTTCGCCAATGCCGATTATGTCCTCGACCGTATTATCGTGCCGAAGGACAGCCCGATCACCTCGGTCAAGGAACTGGCTGGCAAGCGCTTTGCCTGCGGCCCGGGCGTAAACAATGTCACGCTGGCCAAGGCGATCCTTGAAGCCGCCGGCATCCCCAACCCCAAGGTGACCGAGCTGCCAGGGGCGCAGATCCTGCCTGCCGTGGCGGCAGGGCAGATCGACGGCGCGTATGTGCTGGAGCCGACCGCCGTGATCGGTCACAACAAGGGCATCTCCAAGGTCATCGAGACGGCGGTGGTGTCAAAGTATGTGCTGGGCGACGCGAAGGCGCCCTGGCTGGGCGGCGCGGCCTCGCTGTCGGGCGCCTTCGTCAAGGCCAATCCCGAAGCGGCGAAGGCGATTGTCGCCGGCTACGCCAGGGGCGTGGATTACGTGCGCAAGGCTGGCATCGAGGCCAACCAGTATCTGAAGGGCTACACGCCGATCGACGACGATCTGCTGCGCGATGTGCCGGTCTCCGGCTATCGCATGACCTCCGAGATGTCGGAGGCGGACTGGGCCGCCATGCAGAAGCTGTTTGACGTGTTCTACGAGCGCAAGGTGGTGCCGCAGAAGCTCAACGCCGCCGGCATGGCGCTGAAGCTGTAACGCATTGCAGGGCCAGGCGGCGCCCTTGCGCCCTCTGGCCAGCTCCCCGCTCCATTGGCGCCTGGGCCGCTGGCTCAGGGCAGCGCGACGCCGCCTGCGCCGCGAACGCCTGGGGCATGCCCCGATCGACCCGCCGCCGCTGGCGACGCCGCCTTAAGGCCCGCCGCCGCCAGCCCGCCCCAGGGGGACCCACATGACGCCGCGCGCGCAAAAGACATTCCGCCTTAACAGCCGCACCTGGCTGCCGCTGGTTGGCCCGGCCATCCTCATCGCCGCCTGGGGCATTCTGGTGCAGAGCAAGGTGATCAGCCCGGTGCTGCTGCCCGGGCCGCTGACCACGCTTGAGCATCTGGGCGCCACCATCGTCAGCGGCGCCATCTTCGGCGACTTCATGATGACGCTGAGCCGCACCATTCAGGCGTTCCTGATCGCCACCGCCATCGGCGTGCCGCTGGGCGTGGCGCTGGGATCGTCCGAGAAGGTGTATCGCAGCGTCGAGTTTCTGATCGACTTCTTCCGCTCGACCCCGTCCAGCGCGCTGATCCCGCTGTTCATGCTGATCTTCGGCATCTCGGACTTCAACAAGATCGCCATCGCCGCGTTCGCCGCATTCCTGGTGATCCTGTTCAACAGCGCCTATGGCGTGATGAACGCCAAGCGCACGCGCATCATGGCGGCCTCGGTGATGGGGGCCAACCGCTTCCAGATTTTCCGCGACGTGCTGCTGTGGGAGAGTCTGCCGCAAACCTTCATCGGCCTGCGTAACGGCATCTCCATGGCGCTAGTCATTGTGGTGGTGGCCGAAATGTTCATGGGCTCTGACGATGGCCTCGGCCAGCGCATCATCAATGCGCAGCAGATCATGAATGTGCGCGAAATGTACGCCTCCATCCTCGCCGCCGGCGTGCTCGGCTATGTCCTCAACCTCGTCTTCCTGCTCATCGACAAGAAGATCGTGCACTGGAGCGGCCGCTCATGATCATGTCGTCTGCAACTGTTCGCCGCGACCAGCGCAGCTGGCCCGCCATCACCGTCCGTGGCCTGACCAAGTATTTTGGCAATGGCCCGCTGTATGAGAACTTCGACCTCGATATCCCCCGCAACAAGATCATGACGATCTTTGGCCCCAACGGCTGCGGCAAGTCGACGTTGATCAACATGATCGCCGGCCTGACGCCGATTGATGGCGGCGAGGTGCTGTTCGACGGCAAGACCAGCCGCGAGACCAACATCGGCTATGTCTTCCAGAACTATCGCGACGCGCTGTTTCCATGGAAGCGGGCCATCGACAATATTCGTTACCCGCTGTCGCTGGGGAATATGCCGAAGGGCGAGATCGAGGCGCGGGTCCAGAAGATCATCGCCGCCTTCGACATCAAGTTCGACCTCAACCGCTTTCCCTACGAGCTGTCCGGCGGGCAGCAGCAGCTGGTGTGCATCATGCGCGCCCTGATCACCGAGCCGGAGGTGCTGTTTCTCGACGAGCCGTTTTCGGCGCTCGACTATGAGATGACGCTGTTCATCCGAGACAAGCTGCAGCAGATCTTCATGGAAACCGGCACCACCATGGTGCTTGTCTCCCATGACCTCGAAGAAGCGGTGTTTCTCGCCGATGTGGTGCTGCTGCTGACCAAGCGTCCGACAAAGGTATCCGAGCTCATCGACTTCACCGCCGCACGGCCGCGTTCTGTAGAAACGCTCACCTTGCCGGAGTTCATCGAGACCAAGCGCCATACGCTTGAGGTGTTCCAGCGCGAGGTCAACAAGTAATACCAGACCCCGATGAGCGTGACTCATCGGGGTCTGGCCAAGCCCGCGCGGCGCCTGAGCATTTCAGGACGCGGATGCGTCAGCATCTCCGCGACCTGGGATCAGAGTTTCACCTCGGCATTGACGCCCATGTCGGGTTTGCCCCCGGTGAGCGCCGCCACCAGCATTTTGGCGCTGGCGACGATGCGGCCAGGGCTGTCCCACACCTCGCCATGCTCAGGCGTGACCGTGATCAGGCGGATGCTGGGATCGTTGGCGTCGTCCCACCAGGCCTTGTCGACCGGGGAGAACAGGGCGGCGATTTTGGCGCGGTCATTGCTTAGCGCCGCCTGCCCGGACACCACTGCATATTTGTAGGCGCCATTGTCGGCCCAGGCCAGTGAGACCGTCGGGAAGGCCGCAATCTCCGTATTCAGATCACCAATCTCATCGGTCAAAAAGTAAACCGCGCCTGTGGCGTCGTCGAAGCGGGCGTGCATGGGCCGGCTTCGCTGGGCCTCACCATTCCAGGTGGTGAACATACATACCTTGATGTCTTGCGCGATGGCCCAGATGCGGCGGGTCGTCTCTTCAGCGCTAATGGCGTCATGGCCATGATCTTTCATGTCGCAGTCTCCCTTTAGGAGAGCAACGTGCGGGCGCATGCCGTGGTTCCGCCGGGCGCCGTGGCAGGCGCCCCGCCGGCGATCAGCGCCCGCCAGACCTGCGCCGACGCCCAACGCCGACCGACCTTGAAACGTCGCCATCAACGCCGCCGCCCACCTTGCTGCGATCACGCCGCCGTGGCATCTATGCCCCCGGTGGCGACACCCTGATTCCGCGATGAGCCGCATGACTTTGGCGCGCCGTCGATCTGGAGAGGGCCTGTAGCTCAATGGTTAGAGCCGACCGCTCATAACGGTCTGGTTGCAGGTTCGAGTCCTGCCGGGCCCACCAAATTCGGTCCCAAGGCGTCTCATGTATCCTAGGGGGGGGCGCCACGGATTTCTCAATGAAATCAGTAATCTCTGGTCGGCATGGGAAGGCTCTGGACACCCAGCAAAAGCGCATGTTGGTACTCTTGTTGGTGTCAGATCAAGGCAACCGCTTTTTGATACCAACTCAGCTGCCGATTCGGTTATCGAATCAATTGCTTGAACTGACTCAATTATTTTGAGCCTATTCGGGTGCCACGGGTAGTGGGTTTGAGTCCCGCAGCCGATGCGATGGGCGTTTGAACTCGAATTTGGGTAATCTAATCGCGTGTGAAACGGGAAAGTAGCAGGAGTTCGTGTCCCGATGAAGCCTTAGGCTCCACCTGCGATAGCAAGTAAAAATTCAACGTTAGAAGAATAGAGTACAGATATACTTCGACGCTTGGTGGAGTGTCGGCCGTTGCGGTTTAAACTAACCGGATACGAGGGCTGTAGATGGTACTGGAGAGGTCCATGAGAGCGCTCCTAACACTGCCTTTACGGCATGAAGATTGGTTAGAATTCCCGAAGAGAAAGTAGAGAAAGTAGAGAAAGTAGAGGAAGTGCGGACTGGCGGAATCGAACACTGACGGGAAACGCAGGGTATTCCTCTGTCGAGCTATGAGCACGATCAGTATCCTGTGCCAAGTAATGGTTGGGGGATGTGACGATGCTGACGACGATAACCGCAAGTGCCCCGAGAGAATCGGCGATTTGCCTCTGGACCTGGAAGGCGCTTACTAGGGGGCGACAACTACGCAGAGAATAATGAGGATCACGAACTCTCCAAGCGCGACAGGGACGGGATGATTTTCGCGCCTATGTGCTCAGTTGATCCTGTAGCAGGTACCGATCGATGAACGCCGGCTGGGCTTCGCCGTAAACGAATTTCTTCGCATTTATCAGTGTCGATTGGTTGTTCGCCTTGATCACATCGCGAGCGGGCATTCGACCAAAGTGCTCAATGATATCCGGCGCATCACTGGCGATGAAAAGGTGCGTCGGAGACAAGGGTAACGAGATGGCGGTGCGGCGCTTGTAAAGATCGCCCACTCGCTCGAACGGATTGTCACCAAATAGTAGTCGCCTGGATGCCGATGAAACATCCCTCACCAACCAGTGCAGGTTTTTTATGCGCTCGGCGGCCTTGTCGCTTCTCAGCAGGCGGACGAGTATGCTGAGTCCTGAATTGGCAACACTAGCCGAAGCGTTCTTCAACGCCCACTCATAGAGTGTAGTTTCTGGGGCATCGCCCTTAACGGCAGTGTACTCAGGAATTTCTTGCGACAGGTCATGCTTGATCCGTTCACTCGCTTCTGCCTTTACCTTCTCCACAATGTGGGGGACACGCAGCAGTGAGGCGATGAGGTAGACAGTCCACCCGTAGCGCTCGCTAACGGTCAGCCTTTCCGGTCCTAGGCTTATCAGCTTGTCTAGTACCGGCGCAGCCTGGGTTTCGATCTCCCCGAGAATCTTGGTCTCAATCTGTTGCGCCTCTTCATCGTTCACGTGTTCAAGCAAGTAGAGACCTGGGGCATAGGCAGTGGCAGCGGAAGTTACCCGTTTGGAAACCAGTTTGCCGTTGTATGCGATGCGGCTCCACTGCGTGATTAGCCCATCTGCTAGCTCCCAGTTGCGCAGATGAAACTGAGAGACGTAATGATGATCACCTTTCTTACTCATCAGCTCCCATCTTTGATCTGAACGTAGTCTGCGGAACGTTGCCTCACGATAGCGCGCCAGTCGACACTGTGTCGCTCGATCCACGGAAAACGGCTGTTGCTGTCTGTTGCGGGTAGAGTACAGCCATAAGGCAATTCACAGAACGCTCGTATTGACCCACAGCATCCAGCAAAACGCTAATTAAATTGCTGATGTCAAGATGGGGTGTTTGAGGATTAAAAATAGATCATATTAAATATGTAATTTTCCGATGTTATTTTCTGTGGTGTTCATCATGTCGATGGAGGGGATTTCGTGAAGACTATTCTGCTATGGGTGTTCTGAGTGAGGGTACTTGTAAGACCTTGTGGCTTGTCGCGCGCGGTCGCGCCAGAGCCTGGCGCCGAGGGCTGTTTCTGGGCAGGGTTTGACGCTTCACACCTGCGCGGATATCGCGCGCCTAGGGGCGATCCCTTAGACAGCTCGCCCCCTCACGGCCGATACACCTTCACCTCGTCGGGGATGCCCTTGAGCGCGAAGGAGCCGATCAGTTCGTGGATGCCCCACAGCTGGTTGGTCAGCGCGCCGGACATGATCAGCGGCTCGCCCAGCACCCGGTTGAGCCCCGCGAGGCGGCTGGCGAGGTTGACGTCGCGGCCGATGACGGTGAAATCCAGCCGCGCGCCGGAGCCGACATTGCCATAGGCCGCCTCGCCATGGTGCAAAGCGATGCCGGCGGCGATGGCCTGGTCTGGATGTTGGGCGTTCCAGATGGCGAGTTGCGCAAGGGCGCCGTGGGCGGCGTCGAGGGCCGCCTGGGCGGCGCTGCCGGCGTCGTCGCCGCGATCGCGAAAGATCGCCAGCAGGCCGTCGCCGAGATATTTCAGCACCTCGCCGCCCTCGCGCTCGATCGGCGGCACGATGCAGTCGAAATAGGCGTTGAGCAGATCGACGGTCTGCTCCGGCGTCATCGACGATGAACGCTGGGTGTAATCACGCATATCGGCGAACAGGATGGCCGAGCGGATGCGGGTGACCTGGCCGCGCCTGACGTCGCCATCGAGCACCAGCTTGTGCGGCTCATCGCCAATGTAGGTGCGCAACAGCTCGTGGACGGAATCATAGCCCGCGTAGATTTCCAGCACCGCCTCAATCGTCGGCGTCAGGGCGCGCAGCATGGTCAGATCGCGGTCACGATAGCCATCGGGCGCGCGCGTGGAGAAGCTCATGCCGTTCAGCCGGCCATTGGCGAACACCAGGGGCGTGCAGAAATAATGGGTGTAGCCGCACGCCCTGAGGTCCTTCACCACCGGGAACAAATCGTCAGCCACTTCGGCGAGGCGGAAAGAAAGATCTTCGCCCGAGCGATGCACGGCGGCGAAGGGGCTCTCCTCATAGGTCTTGTCCGACAGCGCGCTGTAATCGATCGCCTCAGCCTCAAGGCCCTCCGCCTTGTTCCACTCCATCACCTGGGCGGCCTGTTCGGCCCGCAGGGTCTGCAGCACCAGCATGGCGCGCTCAACGGGCACGCTGGCGGCGGCGAGGCGCTCGCACAGGCCGGCGACGATCACCCGCAGATCGCCGGCGGTGCGCCCATCAGTGAGCAGCCAGTCGCGGATGGCCAGGCCCTGGGCAAGGGATTCCTGGTCCAGCTCCAGCCAGATTGCGCCGCCTTGCGGCCGGCGCCTGGCCACTTCCACCGGGTCAATGGTGACCGTCGTGCTCATGGGCGGCGCGCGCGGGCAAGGTTGCGCAGGGTCGGGGTGTCGATGGTCGCGTTCAGCTGCATCTGTCGCCAGTCTCCCGCCTTGCGCCGCTGGCGCATGATTGACGCGTCGCAGCCGTCGCCCGTGATGGCGCAGGGGCGTGGCGAATTTCAGGCCACAGGCCGGCCCTGTCGTCTGACGACGCCCGGCCGGCTAAACTCGCACGCGCCCCCGACGGCGCCCCGCAAGGATAGCGGGTTTTGCCGCAAAGGCGACGCCGCCGCTATTCACCAGCGCGTGCGGCGGCGCGCGTCTCAGGCGCGGGCGAAGGCGGGCGGTCGCTGGCCGCGCAGGCGCAACAACAGGAACAGCACGATGCCGCCATTGAGCAGATTGAAGACAATGCCGTTCAGGAACGCCATCTGGTAAGAGCCGGTGAGGTCGAAGATGCGGCCCGACATCCAGCCGCCCAGCGCCATGCCGATCACCGTGGCGAGGATCAGCAGGCCAACGCGGCCGCCGGCTTCCTTCACCGGGAAATACTCGCGGACGATGATGGCGTAGCTCGGCACCAGCCCGCCCTGGAACAGGCCGAACAGCGCCGAGATCACATAGAGCGACGGCAGGCTGTTGAACATCAGATACAGCGCCAGCGCCGAGCCCTGGGCGATGGAGCTGAGAAACAGCACGCCAAGCCCGCCGATGCGGTCGGCGATATAACCGCAGGCAATGCGGCTGATAATGCCGCAGGCCAGCATCAGCGACAGCATTTCGGCGCCGCGCGCCACGCCATAACCCAGGTCGCCGCAATAGGCGACGATGTGCACCTGCGGCATCGCCATGGCGACGCAACAGCCGATGCCCGCCACCGCCAGCAAGGTCTGCAGGCGGCCAGGGCTGACGCCAAGCGCCTGTTCCGGGCTGGCGTAATTCTGCACGGCGGCGCCGCTGGCGTTGAGGGTCACCGCCTCAGCCGGGGCCCGCCGCCGCAGCAGCAAAGTGAGCGGCAGCATGGTGGCGACGCAGAAAATGGCGATGCCAATATGGGTGGCGCGCCAGCCCCACATGGCGATCGACCGCTCGACCACCGGCGGCCAGAAGGCGCCCGCCAGATAATTGCCGGAGGCGCATAGAGCCACCGCAAGGCCGCGCCGCTTGAGGAACCAGCAGGAGATGTCAGCCACCAGGGGGCCGAAACAGGCGGAGGAGCCAATGCCGATGCACAGCCCAAACACGATGGCGAAGCTGATGATGCCGGGCATGAAGGCGGTGGCGACATAGCCAAGCCCCATTAGCAGCGCGCCCAGCGCCAGCGGCGTCGCCACGCCGATGCGGTCGACGACGCGGCCGAACAGCACGCCTCCTACGCCAAAACCCAGCATGGACAGGGTGAAGGGCAGGGCCGCAGCGGCGCGATCAATGCCGAACTCCGCCTGCACGGCGGGCATGGCGACCACCACCGACCACATGCCGACGCCGCCGATCATGCTCAGCAGCATCGCGACCACCAGCCGCCGCCACGCGACGGCGCCATCAATCTCGCTCATTCCTGCCCCTGTCCTGCGCGACGTTTCGTCGTTCTGTGCGCCGTCATCGGCGCTGTTGGTCGATCATCTTCTGCTGCAGCGCATGCGCCGCCGCTGCCCGCATCTGCACGTCCCGCAGTCGGGCCCCACCCGACGGCAGCCCGCCCCGCCCCTGGCGTCATCGGTCTGCCCGCCCCGGTGGCGCCGCCCGCTGGACAAGGAGCCGGTGAGGCCAGACGCTGCGTCTGGCGCAGGCGCCGAAACGAGGGTCGTGCAAGGTCATTTTACCGTGGGCGGTCTGCGTGAAAAATTATCCTATAGCGCCTGTCGTTCAGGCGCCATGCGATTAACGAATGACCCGGTTGTAAAATGCTACGCCGCAATCCAGCGGGCGACGCCCTTGCCGCCGGGAGACTCTCTTGCCGCGCCGCCTGGACGTCCAGCCTTACTCCGACCCTTGGGCGCGACCTGAAGCCCCCCTTGCCGGGTCCGGCGCAGACCCCTAACTTCCCCCCGAAATACGACAGACGACCGGCGATCAGGAGCACCTAATGCTACGCCTGTGGGGCATCTGGCTCATCGCCAGTTTCATTGTCGGCGTGGTGATCGGCCTCAAGGGCCGTGAACGCCTTGGCGCGCTGATCGGCCTCGGCTGTGGGCTTGCCGCGCTGGCGTTCAATCTGATCGAGGGCGACAGTTTCGTCTCATCATTCTGGTCGATGGCGGCTGCAGGCGGCGGGCTTGTCGCTGGCGCGCTGGTCGGGGCTGGCGTGGCGCGGGTGCTGGCGCGGCTCTGATCGGGTGATGCCTGGCCCGTGTGCATCTGCGGGCTGCTGACGCGCCGCATCTGCTTCGACCCTCGCGATCTCCGGCGCCGGACCTGGCTCCCGAGCGGATTGCGCCTCATGGCCGCCCGCCTCACGGCTGTGCCCATCGCCATTTGAGCCCACCGCAGATAGCGGGCAGGATGCGCCAGGCAGCGCCACAACAAGGCGCGGGGGGCGCGCGCCGACTTCGCGTCTGGCGCCAGGGATGGGAGATACGCATGACAGGCGGCAGGGTTGTTTTGATCACCGGCGCAGCCTCCGGTATTGGCGCCGCGACCGCGGAACGCTTTCTGGCGGCGGGCGATCGGGTGGCGCTGGTTGATCGCGACGCAGAGGCCTTGCAGCGCCAGCACGCGGCGCTGGGCGATGCGGCGGAGCGGGCTCTGCCAGTCGTCGCAGATGTGACGGCGTCGGGCGCGGTCGACGCCGCTGTCGCACAGGCTGTGGCGCATTTCGGCGGGCTCGACGTGCTGGTCAATAACGCCGGCATCGGCGGCTTCGGCCATGTCGACCGGCTCAGCGACGAGAAATGGCGCAAGGTGTTTGCGGTGAATGTCGATGGCGTGTTCTTCGCCAGCCGCGCGGCGCTGCCGCACCTCATCGCGCGCCGCGGGGCCATCGTCAATGTCTCCTCAATCTCCGGCACGGGCGGCGACCATGGTTTCGCCGCCTATAACGCCTCCAAGGCGGCGGTGATCAATCTGACCAAAGCGATGGCGCTGGATCATGGCGGCGAGGGCGTCCGCGTCAACGCCATCTGCCCAGGGCTGGTGGAGACGCCGCTGTCGGCGCAATTGCGGGAGACGCCTGCCGTCGCCCAGGGCTATCTCGACGCCATCGCGCTTGGGCGGATGGCCCGGCCAGCGGAGATCGCTGAGGTGATTTATTTCCTCGCCTCGCCAGCGGCATCCTATGTCACGGGCGCGTCGCTGGTGGTGGATGGCGGGCTGACCGCAGCGACCGGCCAGCCCAATTTCACGCGCATGCTGACGGGCGAAATCCGCGTCGGCGGCGCGGCCCCTGCGGGAGCTTGACCATGGAACAGGACACAATCACCGGGCCGCAATGCGCCGCCGCCCGGGCGCTGACCCAGATCAGCGTCGCCGTATTGGCCCGTCGCGCTGGCCTGCCGCCGCGCGCCATCGAACTGTTTGAGGCAGGCTCGATGCCGCCAGACCGGCCCGGTCTGCTGGCGCTGCAGGCGGCGCTCGAGCAGTTCGGCGCCCATTTCATCGCCGAAAGCGATATGGGCGTCGGCGTGCGCCTGCGCTTCACCGCCACCACCTCGCGCCGCGTCTCCAGCTGGGAAAATGAGGGTGGGGCCGTGGGCGACGATGACGTGCCTGGCTGAGGCAAGTCACCGGCTGCCTGAGGTCCGGGGGCGAAGGGCCAGGCATGCGCGGTGAGGGGTGAATGGCAGGGTGCGACGCGACCGGCGTCGCTGCGCCTGCCCACCCATCCACGAAATTCCGGCGGCGTCGGCGAAGGTCGATTGACAAGTCAGTGCATTGAACAAATAGTGAACAAGACAGAGCGTCGGGCGCCGTGGTTCGTGGGCTTCTTATGAGGTCCTGCGAAAGGGCGCAGGGCAATTTTGAGCGGCGCGCGGCTATGGGCGCGGTGATGGACGATGTTGGCGGGAGCGTCCGGGTTGGCGATCAAAGGCGATGCCAGTAGCCTGCGCGCGTTGGGTCGACCGGCGCTGTTCGGCCTGCCGGAGCTGGACAATGTGCTGGCCGATGGCGGCGTAACGCCAGGGGTCGCCCATATGATCGAACCGCTGCGTCGCGAGGGCGATTGCGACGTGGACGCTGCCTCTGCGCGGCGTGATCAGGTGGCGGTGGCGCAATTTGCGCTGGGCTTTCTGGCGCGCTCGCGCCGCCCCGCGCTGTGGATAGGACCGCCGCGCGACCTGTTGTGTGAACCGGAGGCCTGCGGGGCCGCCGCGCCAGAAAATGGCGGCGCGGCGGCAGAGCAGGTGCAGCGCATCGAGCTGGATTGGGCGAAGCGGCCGACCTTCGCGCCGCAGTGGCTGCGCGAGCAGCAGATGCTGACGGCGGCGCTCGACGCCCGTCGCGCCCGCCGCCTGGCGCATCCATTGCAGCTGGCGCGACAATGGCGACGCCATGGGCTGACGCCGATCGTGCTCGCCGACGACGCAGCCAGTTTCGCCGACCGGCTGGGCGCGCCGACAGTGCTCTGGCGCGTCGGCTGGGATCAGGGCGGCGCGGCGGACGACGGCGACGTCAGCGTCTGGCGGCTGGAGCTGGTGCGTGAGGACCAGGTGCGGCGGGTGCTGGCCACGCCCTGTGACGCTGCCGGACGCCTCGCTCCGGCGCCGCGCGCCGCCACGCCGGGCAAGGAGCTGATGCGGCGTCTGGCGCGGGCGCCGTAGGCGGCGCTACGCAGGCGCGGGCCATGGGCCTGGCGCCTTCCCTGATCGGGCCAGCTGCCGATGTGGCGGGTCGCAGCTTGCGCCGAGGTGGCGTGGCTGGCGCGCATCCCCATATAATGCCTTGCTATCGGTTCTTGATTGAACGGCGCGCCTGCGCCCATGCAGCAGGAGATGACCATGTTCTTTGGACGCAAGAAGACCACTCTGCCGGGGCCAGGCGAGGCGCTGCCGGGCCGGGAGCAGCCGCTGCTCACCACCGGACGCCACTTTGTCAACGACCGGCCGTTGCATGGGCCATGGCCTGGTCTTGCCCAGCTCCAGCTTGGCATGGGTTGTTTCTGGGGCGCCGAGCGGCTGATCTGGAACACGCCGGGCGTCGAAGTGACAGCGGTTGGCTATGCCGGCGGCCAGACGCCGAATCCCACTTACGAAGAGGTCTGCTCCGGCCAAACCGGCCACACCGAGGTGGTGTTGGCGGTCTATGACCCGCAGCGGCTGTCCACCGAGGAGTTGCTGGCGGTGTTCTTCGAGAACCACGACCCCACCCAGGGCATGCGCCAGGGCAATGACGTCGGCACACAATATCGCTCGGCGATCTATGGCGATCCGCAACTGCTCGCCATCGCCCGGCGCGTACGCGACGCCTATCAGGCCTCGCTGTCCGCCGCTGGCTTCGGGCCGATCACCACAGAAATCGCGCCCGCGTCGCCGTTCTATTACGCCGAAGACTACCACCAGCAATATCTCGCCAAAAATCCCGGCGGCTATTGCGGCATTGGCGGCGTCGGCGTGGCGTGCCAGCGCGGAACCGGCGTGGCGGCTGAATAGCGGCGACCGCGGCCGCCGTAGCCCGCCCGCCGGCTCGCCCGCCAGTGCCCGCCCGCACCACCAATCTCCGCCGTCATGCCCGCGCTCGTCGCGGGCATCCACGACTTTTGCTGCTCATAGTTAGCGTCGCGGAGCAACTTTGCTCCCGTCACGCGCTCCTGCTGCGATGGCGATGCCGCCAGAACTGGCGCCAGGACGTGGATGCCCGTGACAAGCACGGGCATGACGTGGTGGGTGAGCGTCGATTATGCGCAGTCGCCGCATGGGCTTGACCAGCAGCGGATGGGTCATGCTCGCTGGCTTCAGCTGTTAGGGGGAGTTAAGCACCGCCGTTATGCCCGCGCTCGTCGCGGGCATCCACGACTTTTTCTGCTTATCGCTGGCGTCGCGGCGCAACCTTGCTCCCGTCACACGCCCCTGCGGCGATGCCGCCTGAACAGGCGCCAGGACGTGGATGCCCGTGACAAGCACGGGCATGATGTGGTGGGTGAGCGTTGATGATGTCCGCTCGCCGCACGGGTTTGGCCAGAAGCCGATGGGTCATGCGCATCGGGTTCTGTTCTTAGCGCGCATTCAGCACCGCCGTGCAGGCAGGCGGGAGGTCTGCGAGGGTGAGCGGCCGTGGCGGCTTGCCGGGCGGACGCGGTTTGGGGTGCAGCACTTCGGGCTTGAACCACCACGCCAGCTGCTCGCCGCAGCCATCGCCGGGCGGCGGCGGCGCCTGGGTGCGGCAGGTCGAAGAGCCGCCGCAGCTGAGGCGGATATGGAAATGATAATTGTGCCCCCAGGTCGGGCGCACCTTGCGCAGCCAGGCCCGGTCGCTGCCTGCGTCACGGCATAGCGCTTTTTTGATCGCCGGATTGACGAAGACGCGCTCCACCTGCGGATTGCTCGCCGCCAGACGGATCAGGTTGAAATGGCTATCGGTGTACACCCGCGGGTCGACGTCGAGCCGGTCAGGCCGCACCAGATTGGTGGATGACACCTCTTCGCGTTCAGCGTGCGAGAACACCCTGTCGGTCATCGGCCGCAGCCAGATGTCGGCCTCGATGCCCAATTGATGCGAGGCGTGGCCGGTGAGCATCGGGCCGCCGCGCGGCTGTGACAGATCGCCGATCAGAATGCCGCGCCAGCCGGTGACCTGGGCGGCCTGGGCCGAAAAGCCCTGCAGAAATTTGGTCAGGCGCGGCGTGCCCCAATTGCGATTGCGCGACAACCGCATCATCTGCCAGCTTGGCCCCGTCGCCGGCATTTGCAGGCCGCCGGAATAGCAGCCGCGCGAGTAAAAGCCGATGGTTTCAGCCTGGCCCGGCGCTGCGCTGTTGACCTGGCCGAACAGGCGGCGGGCGGCGTCTGGCGGCAGCGATTTGATCGCAGCGGCGCGCCGGCTGGCCTCCTGACGCGCATTCTCCTGCGCGCCGGCCGGCCCCGCAGCCAGCATCGACCCCACAAAAGCGGATCCGGTGAGGGTGGTCCCGGCGACTGCCAGGCAAATCAGCTGCTTCCACATGCCCGGAGGGTGTCACAGTCAAAGCACGCAAACAACCGCAGCTGGCCCAGGTGATTGCGCCCTTGGTTGCGAAAGCGTAACGCAGGGCGTCACTTGCTGGAGAGGCCCAGATGAGCCTGCTGTCGCCCCATGTTCTGCCCATCCTGCTGCTGGTTGCGTCCAACGTCTTCATGACCGTGGCCTGGTATGGCCACCTGAAATTCCCCGGCGTGGCGCTGACCACGGTGATCCTGGTGTCCTGGGGGATCGCGCTGCTGGAATATTGCCTTGCGGTGCCAGCCAACCGCATCGGTCACGCGGTGTATAGCACGGCCGAGCTGAAAACCATTCAGGAAGTGATTTCCCTGTCGGTGTTCGCCATTTTCTCGATCACCGTGCTGGGCGAGCGCTTCACCCTCAACCATCTGGTGGGCTTTGGCCTGATCGCCATCGGCGCGCTGTTCATCTTCCGCGGCCCGCTGTCCTCGTGAGCTGTTACAGCCACTGCACCCGTTTGAAATGGGCGTAGAGCCCGCCGCAGACGATGGCGATGGCGCCGAGCACGACATAGTAGCCATAGGCGGTCTGCAGCTCCGGCATATTGCGGAAATTCATGCCGTAAATGCCGGCGATCGCCGTTGGCACGGCGAGAATGGCGGCCCAGGCCGCCAGTTGCCGGGTAATGGCGCTCTGGCGTTGCTGCTCCAGCAGATTGCTCGCCTCGAACACCGAGGTCAGAATCTCGCGCAGGCCGCTGACCCGGCTTTCGACGCGCCGCACGTGGTCATGCACGTCGCGGAAATACGGCCGCGCCGCCGGATCAATGCCCGGCATCTCGAAATTGCTCAGCTTGTTGCTGACGTCGAGCATCGGTCCGAGCACGCGCTGAAAGCGGATCAGCTCGCGGCGGGTGCGGAACAGCTGGCTGATCTCATCGCGGGAGAGGAAAGCGTCGAGCATGTGCTGCTCGGTGGACAGCACCTCGTCTTCGATGTCCTCGATGATCGGCAGATAGCCGTCGACGATGAAATCGAAGATGGCGTGCAGCACGTAATCGGCGCCCTGGGCCAGCTGGGTCGGCGCCGCCTCCAGCAGGTGGCGCAGCTCGGTGTGCGCCCGGGCTGAACCGTGGCGCACGCTGATGATGTAATTGCGATTGAGGAAGATCGCCGTTTCGCCATAGGCGATGCGGTCGCCCTCCATATGCGCCGTCTTGGCCACAACGAACAACTGCTCGTCGTACACTTCGACCTTGGGCAATTGGTGGGCCTTGAGGGCGTCTTCAACAGCGAGCGGATGCAGGCCGTAATTCTGCTCCAGCAGCTGCAGCTCGTCGTCGCTGGGCTCGTGCAGGCCAATCCAGACGAATTCCGACTGGTCGTCGGCGCAGGGCGGCGGCTGGTCCAGTGACACCGGCATCACCGGGTGGCCGTTACGATACAGAACAGCTGCAACGACAGTCATGCCGGCCCTTTACTCACATCATGCCCCCGCCCGATGCGCCGCCACACTGCGCCGAACCGGCGCCCGCGTCCAGCCCGCGCCCCAGGGGTCGCCGCCACAGGCTGAGGGCAGGGCTACGCTGCGAGCGCCCGCGTGAGGCACGGCGTCAGACGGGCTCCGCAATTGCTGCGCGGCGCCTTGCGCGCAGATTGCGCAGGGCGGCGAACAGGGCGTCCGAGCGGAACGGCTTTTCGACGACTGGCGCCTCGGCGAAGTCCGCGGGCAGATGAGCGCGGCCATAGCCTGAGACGAAGCAGAACGGGATCTGCCGCCGGGCCAGCGCCGCCGCGACCGGATCAACTGGTTCACCGCCAAGATTGCCGTCGAGAATGGCGACATCAATCTCCGCATCCGCCGCAACCTGCAGCGCCTCAGCCACCGAGGGAGCGATGGCGACGATCTCCGCTCCGGCGTCCTCCAGCTCGCTGCTGAGGTCGAAAGCGATCAGTGGTTCGTCCTCGACGATCAGGATGCGGCAGCCGGTGAACTCCAGCCCATCTGACTCAGGGGCCGCAACGACCGGTTGCGAAGCAGGCGCGGCGCCGCCGGTGAAGGTGACGCCACTGGACAGGCGGAACGACCAGATCACGCCCGTCGGCAGCCAGTCCGCCGCGACAGCGTCATCACCACCGGTGGCGCTGGAGCGGATCAGCGTCGAGCCGAAGCCGCTGCGTCGCGGCGGCGACACCAGCGGGCCGCCGCGCTCCTCCCACTGCAACTCAAGACCGCCGCCAACCACCTGCCAGCTGATCAGCACCTGGCCGCGTGGCGAAGACAGCGCGCCGTATTTATTGGCATTGGTGCCCAGCTCATGCAGGCACAGCGCCATGCGCAGGGTGTTCTCAGGCGACAACTCCACCGCCGGGCCGCTGGTGTGAACGCGCTCGCGATCAAGCGCGCCGGTCTGGAACTGGTCGTCGATCAGCTGATCAAGGCGGGTGCTCGACCAGGTGGCGTCAGACAGGATGGCGTGGGCGCGCGACAGCGCCTGCAGACGACCACTGAAGCTTTGCTCAAAGGCCGGAAGGTCGGCGCTCTGCCGCAGGGTCTGGCGGGCGATCGCCTGGACATTGGCCAGGGTGTTTTTCATGCGGTGGTGCAATTCGCCGATCAGCAGCGAGCGCACCTGTTCCGACTTGCGCCGTTCGCTAACATCAAGAATTTGCAGAGAAATCGACAGGTCGCCGGTGCCTGGATCGTGCAGCACGGATCCATAGAGTTCGCAGTGAATGGCCTCGCCGTCCGGGCGCTCGCCGGAAGCCTCGGCCATGTGGCGCGGCGGCGCATCGCCATCGGCCAGCAGCCAGCCACGCACCGTCTCCAGCGCCTCGGCATTCAGCCAGGGGAACGCGTCGGCGCTGCGGCCGGCCATGTCGCTGGCCTGGCGGCCAAACAGCCGCTCGGCGCCCGCCGACCAGGCGCGAATGATCATGCCGCTGTCGATCTCGACATAGGCCAGCGGCGAATTGTCGGCATGCGCCTTCAGCCGCGCCATGGCGAGGTCGCGGTGCATGGCGATGGCGTGCAGCTCGTCGCGCTGACGGGCGAGATCCCGCGCCTGCTGGCCGATGCGGAAGAACACCTCCGCCTTGGACTTCAGCACCAAAGGGTCGATCGGCTTGAAGATGTAGTCGACAGCGCCGGCCTCATAGCCGCGGAAGCGCCGGGTGTCGTCGCGCTCGGCGGCGGTGACAAAGATGATCGGCACGCGCCGGGTCCGTTCGGCGCCGCGCATCAGTTCGGCCAGCTCATAGCCGTCGGTTTCGGGCATGTGCACGTCGAGAAAGGCCAGCGCATAATCATGCACCAGCATCAGCTCCAGCGCCTCGGCGGCGGAGGTGGCCTGGTGCACCTCCAGCCCATCGCGCTGCAGCAGGGCCTCGAGCGCCATCAGGTTCTCGCGGATGTCGTCGACGATCAGAAAGCGGATGGGGTCGTCAGTCATGACGCATGTCCCCGCTGGCTGTGCGACGCCAGATGCGCTCGCGTTCATTGAAGCTGGCGTAGGCGCCGGCATTGCTGGAGAAACGCAGCGTCTCGTGCGAGCCAAGGCCAAGGAAACCGCCGCGCACCAGCGCCTCAGAGAATAACCCCAACGCCCGTTCCTGCAATCGGGTGTTGAAATAGATCAGGACGTTTCTGCAGGACACCAGATGCACCTCGGAAAACACCTGGTCGGTCGCTAGGTCATGCTCGCTGAACACCGTACGACTGCGCAGGCTGCGGTCGAACACCACATGGCCGTAGCCGGCGGTGTAATAGTCGGACAGGGAGGCGCGGCCCCCAGCCTTCTGGTAGTTGGTGGAGAAGCCCGACACCCGGTCGAGGCTATAAACCCCAGCTGACGCCTTCGCCAGCGCCCGACGATTGATCTCGGTTGCATAAAACAGCGTGCGGTCGAACAGGCCTTCCTCGCGGAACAGGATGGCGAGCGAATACAGCTCCTCGCCATTGGCGCAGCCGGCGACCCAGACCTTGAGCGAAGGGAAGGTGCGCAGGTGCGGGATCACCTCCTGACGCAGCGCCAGATAATAGCTCGGGTCGCGAAACAGGTCGCTGACCTGCACGGTCAGGGCGTCGAGCACCTCCGGCAACACCAGCGGTTCATGCAACACCCGCTTCTGCAGGTCGGACAGCGTCTCACATGACAGCCGCTCGCGCGCCAGATCGACCCGCCGCTGCAGCGAGCTGCGCGAGTAGGATCGGAAGTCATAATGGTAGCGCCGGTAGAGCGCCTCCAGAAACAGATCGAGCTCAATCGGCTCGCTCGGCGACGTCAGCAGGGGCGCTGTGCTCATCGCGAAACCCAGACACGGGCCAGCGACAGCAGTTTGTCCACGTCGATCGGCTTGGGGATGTAGTCATTGGCGCCAGCCTCGAGGCACTGGTTCTGGTCATCGGCCATCGCCTTGGCGGTGAGCATGATGATCGGCAGCGACTTCCAGCGCTCCATGCGGCGAATTTCACGGGTGGCGGTGATGCCATCCATCTCCGGCATCATCACGTCCATCAGCACCAGATCGATCGCCGGGGAGGCGCTGTCGGCGGCCCGGCCCAGCGCTTCCAGCGCCTCGCGGCCATTGCGCGCCACCTGCACGTCGACGCCATGCGGCTCCAGAATGCCGGTGAGGGCGTAGACGTTACGGATGTCGTCCTCGACTACCAGGATACGGCGGCCTTCCAGCACGGCGTCGCGGTTCAGCGACACCTTGAGCATTTCGCGCTGGCGCTCCGGCAGGCCGGCGACGACCTGGTGCAGGAACAGCGTCACCTCATCGATCAGCCGCTCAGGCGATTTGGCGCCCTTGATGATGATCGAGCGCGAATAGCGGCGCAGGCGCAACTCCTCGGCCTCGCTCAGCGCGCGCGCGGTGTAGACGATGACGGGCGGGAACGAGGCGGCCTCGTCAGCATCGAGCTGCTCGAGCACGTCGAAGCCCGAGGCGTCAGGCAGGGTCATGTCGAGCACGATGCAATCGAAGGTGCCGGCGCGGCACGCGGCCATGGCCTCGGCGGCGGTCGAGGCGCCGACGGTCTCCACCGTGTCGCTGCCGAGCAGGGCGCGCAGGCCGGCGAGCTGGGCCGGATCGTCCTCGACGATCAGCACCCGGCGATTGCGGTCCTCATAATGGCTGTCCAGCCGCTGGATGGTGTGCACCAGCGCGTCGCGATCAACGGGCTTCAGCAAATAGCTCATGGCGCCCTGGGCCAGCGCCTCGCGCATGTGATCGCCCGCCGACACCACATGGATCGGGATGTGGCGGGTGTGGACGTCGCGCTTCAGGCGATCGAGCACCGACAGGCCAGAGTGATCTGGCAGGCCGACGTCGAGCACGATCGCCTGCGGCAGGTAGCGCCGGGCGGCGCGGACGGCGTCTTCGGCCGAGCCAACCACGATGCCGCGGAACTTCAGTTCGCGGGCAAGGTCAAGCAGCACCTGGGCGAAGACGGCGTCGTCCTCCACCACCAGAATGATGCGGTCGCCTTCGCCGATGACGTCGCGGTCGTCATGAATGCCTGGCGAGACGGCGATGACGTCGCCGCTGACGTCTGGCATCTGCGCCGCGAGGCGAGCCGGGGCTGGCATGGCGCTGGCCGATAAGGCGCGCGGGGCGGTGATTTCGAGCGCATGGCTGGTCGCGCCCGGCAGACGCTCAGGCAGATGCAGGGTGAACACGCTGCCCTTGTCACGCACGCTTTCCAGCGTGATGTGGCCGCCGAGCAGCTCGGCGAGCTCGCGTGAGATCGACAGGCCGAGGCCGGTGCCGCCATATTTGCGCGAAATGGTGCCGTCGGCCTGCTGGAACGCCTCGAACACGCCCTTCTGATCATTGGCGTCAATGCCGATGCCCGTGTCTTCGACCGCGAAGCTGACGCCGCCATCGCTGCGCTTCACCCGCAGCGTCACTGCGCCGCGATGGGTGAACTTGATGGCGTTGGACATGAAATTGCGCAGGATCTGCTCAAGCCGCACCGGATCGGTGACGATCTGCAGCGCCTCGTCCTGCACATCGATATGCAGGCCCAGCCCCTTGTTGGCGGCCTGCTGCTCGAAGGCGCGATGCAGGCGCTGCGCCACATTCTTCGGCTCAACCCTGGTCGGTTGCACCTCGAGCTTGCCGGCCTCGATCTTCGACAGATCAAGGATGTCATTGATCAGTCCGAGCAGGTCCTGGCCGGCGTTGGAGATCGTGTCGGCCCATTTGATCTGGTCGGCGTTGAGATTGCCCGTGCGGTTTTCGCCAAGCAGTCGGGCCATGATCAGCAGCGCGTTAAGCGGCGTGCGCAGCTCATGCGACATGTTGGCGACGAATTCTGACTTGTAGCGGCTGGCGCGGCCAAGCTGCGCCGCCTGCTCGGCCAGCTGGTGGCGCGAGGCGACGAGGGCGTCGCGCTGCTCCTCGAGCTGCTGCGCCTGGATTTCGAGCTTGGCGTTGTGCTCCTCAAGGTCCGACTGCTGCTGCTCCAGCTGCTGGCGGCTCAGCAACAGGGCCTGGGTCTGCTCCTCCAGCTCCTCATTGGTCGAGGCCAGCTCTTCAGTATGGCTGCGTAGCTCCTCCGCCTGGCGACGGGTTTCCTCCAGCAGCTCCTGCAATTGCTCGCGGTAACGGGCCGAGCGGAAGCTGACGCCGATGCTGCCGGAAAGGTTCTCCAGCAACAACATTCGCGCCTGATCTGGCTTCTCATCTAGGCCGATTTCGATGAGCCCGTTGACGCCGACCCCATCATGGGTCGGCAGGATCACCGACCAGGCTGGCCGGTCATGCATCAGCCCTGTGGACCAGGCGAGGGTGCTGTCGCGGCTGCCCTGTTGCACCACAATGTCATTGCTGACCGCGGCCCGCCACAGGTGCCCCTGGCCACTGCGCACCTCGGCGGGAACCTGGGTCTCGTCAACACCCCAGGCGGCGATGCGCTGGTAGCCTTCGGCGCCGCGGATATAGGCCACGGCGGCGCGCGCCTTGAGCAGTTCGGCGAGGGCGGTGAGCAGCTTGTCGCCAGCGGCGGCGGGGGTGAGATCGCCCTGGGTCGCCTGGGCGACGGTGACCTGGCCGTTCTGCACGAAGGTGAGCTTTCTGGCGTTCATGCGGTTGCGGACCAGCATGAAGCCGACCACGCCGAGGACGATGATGATGAACGCGCCGAGCGAGCGGTTGATCATCGCCATATGCGGATCGATGCCCTCCTGGGCGCGCAGAAAGCCGAGCGGGATGCAGATCAGCGATGCGGCCGCAGCCATCAGCGGCAGCCACGGGCGCGAGGAGGCGTAGGTGAGCGCCAGCGGCAGCGCATACAGCACCCACACCGCCGTGCCGAGTGAGAACATGCTCTCGAGGGAGAACGTTCCGGCGATGGCCAGCAAGGTGGCGAGCGCTACGATCACGTCGCTTTTGTACCGCACGTCACTCTCCCAATTCCCGCCCGAGCCAGCGTGTTTCCGCCAGGCCGCTCTCCCAGGCGAATGGCCTGAAAGCCCCCGCAGGAAATCTGTCGCATCCCGCCTGATGTAGCGGAAAGCTTAACTATCGCAATCGCATACTGCGTCTTGTGTCGCAACACACCAGCGCCAGGCCTTGTCTTGGCCATACTGGGCTTCGCACGACAACGAAACAGGCGCTGAATGGTTCCGAAAAAAATCCGGAACCTTCCCGGCCCGGCGGCGTTATCGATGGATAATTGCATCGAAGGCCGCTGCGGGCGGCGTGTCGAGCGGGCGTCTGTCCGATTGACCGACGGACACGTGTATCCGTCAAACGGATTGCGACGGTACGATGAACCAGCGGATTAATCCCATGGCCATGATGAGCATGCGCAGCAGCGGCGACGCCGATCAGGCGAGGAACCAGCCCTGCCTCGACGCCAATACGGCCGGCAGCGTCGCCCATGCGGTTGGCGCCCAACTGCGCGCGTTGTTTCAGCAACCTGAGGCGGCGCCTTTGCCCGAAGACATGCTGGCGGTGTTGGGTAAACTCGACCTGTCTTGATGGTCGTAGCCGCCTGTCAGGCACGGCGACCGTATCGCAACGCAGCGGCGGGCAAGAAACGTTCCGCCTGGGTGCGGCGCTGGGCCGACCTGGTCGTTAGTGGCCAATACCAATCATGAGGTTGCGAGCCTTGAGGGCGTATGTTGGCGGCGGGCGCCCTCTGCCGCAGCCTGCGCGCGCGAGCGCGATCATGGCAACAGGATCGACGGCTGTTTCGGAGCGCGGGGGCTCTGATATCAGTCCCGCGTGATCGCCACGGGTGGGGCGCCCTCACGAAATACTGACAGGCTACCGATTCAGCGGCAGATATTCGGACGCGGGCTGACAGGCACTGCTTTGCTTGGCGTTATGGTCGATGCTTCAACAGTTGGCGGCGTCAATGCCGGGGGCAAGACGGCAATGGCCATTGGAGAGCGCATGCTCGACACAGAGGCGGTGTTTGGCGCCGGGGCGAGCTTGTATTTTGGGTCTGCGCCCTCGGATAGGGCTATGGCCGTCTGATTTACAGTGCTTGATCGCCGGAAAGCTTTAAGGGGACGGGGTGAGTGCGATCGCAGGCGCGCTGTAATCGCGGAATTCCTGGCTCGCGGTGACCGGCGCCATGATCGACCGGCTGGCGGCGGGGGGCGCACA